>JBOEHD010000171.1:0-2706 GCA_050633745.1 Acidimicrobiales bacterium | reverse complement strand
GTCGGCCTGTTCTTCCTGGTCATGGCGTTGACCATCGGCGTGTTCGTTCTGATCAAGAGCCGGATGCGAAAAGGATGGCCGCTGTCGTTGGTCATCGGCGGAGTGGTGTGGGCATCACTGCTGCTGTTCCCCCGGCTGTTCGAGATGAATCGAGAGTTCGACTTCTTCGTCAACTCGATCTATGTCACCACCCTCACCGTGCTGATCTCGATCTCCATCGGGCTGCTCGCCGGCTACGGGTTGGCCCGATACTCAGGACTGTCTGGCGCGGTGATCTTGATCGTGGCCCTGGGGTTCCGAGCTCTGCCCCGCACCGCCTTTGTACTCCCCTACTTCATCGTGGCCAAGGAGCTGGGAATCCTCGACTCCAGGCTGGTCATCGTGATGGCGTTGGTCGCACTCAACCAGCCGTTCACCATCTGGATGCTGCGGAGCTTCTTCATGGAGGTGCCTCGAGAGATCGAAGAGGCGGCCATGATGGACGGAGCGACCCGTATCCAGGCCTTCCGAATGGTTGTCATCCCCATGATGTGGCCGGGCATTATCGCCACCTCGCTATTCACCATGCTGCTGGCCTACAACGAGTTCCTGTTCGTTCGGGTTCTTGCGGTCACCGAGTGGACTCTGCCGGTTGCTATCTCGGCCCTCACCGGCGGCGACAGCGCAGGCACGGTCACCGAGGCCGCGGCGGCGTCGGTTTCGATCACCCTGCCGATCGTCATCGTGATCCTGATATTCCAGAAGCATCTGGTGAAGGGCCTCGGCGCCGGAGCGGTGAAGGGATGACCGCCGTAGATTTCCGGATGACCCAAGCCCTGCAGCGGGCAAAGCAGGTTGTGCTCGACTACTACGAGGCGTTGGATAGAGCTTCTGGCGATGAGGTGGCAGACGTTCTACACAAGCACACCGCCGAGGATTACCACTGGCGGGGCATGCATCCGTTTCATGAGCAGTCCGGGGCCGATGCGGTTGCCGACGTGTTCTGGCGGCCGACCAAGGCGGCCTTCGGTTCGCTGCAGCGCAGGCCCGATGTGTTCCTCGCCGGGGTCAGCGGTCCGGAAACAACTGGCGCCTCCTCGGCCCTCGGGTTAGATGGAGTTTGGGTCTGCCAGATGGGCCACCTGCTTGGTCTTTTTGATCAGCCATGGCTCGACATCCCACCGACCCGCAAGATGTGCTTCTTGCGCTACGCGGAGTTCCACCGGGTCGCAGACGGTCAGATCGTCGAGACCGCCCTGTTCGTCGATGTGATCAGCGTGATGGCCCAGGCCGGCCACTATCCGCTGCCACCTCAAACCGGTGCGTCTCACATCCACCCCGGTCCACAGACCCACGACGGCCTGCTGCTGGATGAACAGGACTCGGTCGAAGGTCAGGCCACCATCGACCTGGTAAACCGCATGATCGACGACCTGACGAGGGCGAACGAGATCGGGAACGAGACCGGCGACAATCGGGTGCCGCGAGAACTGTTAGCCGAGACCTGGCACGATGACATGATCTGGTCCGGCCCCGAGGGGATAGGCGCCACGTACACGATCGACCGATATCAGGAACAGCATCAGTATCCGTTCCGTTTCAATCTGGCCAACAAACAGTTCAACGGCCACATCGCTCGCTTCAGCGAGGGCCACTACGCCTGCTTCTTCGGTTGGGCCAACCTGACAAACACCGCGGCCGGAGGTTTCCTCGGCCTGCCAGCGAGCGACATCCCAGCCGACATGCGAGTGGTCGATGTCTACCGACGAGACGGCGACAAGCTAGCCGAAAACTGGGTCTTCATCGATCTGCTGCACTGGCTGAACATGCAGGGCCTCGACGTGCTGGCCCGCCTAAGACAACTACAGGGACTGGAGCAGCTATGAGCTGCGACCGATTTGGAGCAGCTATGAGCTGCGACCGATATGAGGAGCGACTGTGATGGCTGGCGAACGACCGGAACAGGCTGTACTCAGCCGCGACACCGACCTGTCGAAAACCGAAGAGACAAAGGCGGTTATCGAGGGCATGGTCGACGGTCTAAACGATCATCGCATCGCCGACATCGGCGAGTTCTTCGCTCCGGACTTCCGATGGATGGGGAACCAGGGTTGCGGGACCAAGAACGGCCTACGGGAGTTCCAGGAGAACTGGCAGGCCCCGTTTCAGGCTGCGTTCGCCGACAAGGTCTGCATCGATGAGTCGCGACTGTTCATGGGCGAGTGGGCCGCGGCCTTCGGTCGTCAGGAAGCGACCCACGCCGGCGAGTTTATGGGCATCGCTCCGACAGGTAAGCGGGTCGACATCCGTTACATGGATTTTTGGAAAGTGGTCGACGGCAAGATCGTCGACAACTGGGTGATGGTCGACTTCCCCCACGTGATGGCTCAGCTCGGCGTCGACGCCTTCGATGGAAACGGCTGGGAAAAGCTCGACCCCGAGCCGGAAACGAACGACGACAAATTGGGTAAGGCAGGGACAAGCTGATGGCAAAGGTAGCGCTCGACAAGATCACCAAGATTTACCCGAACGGGTTTCAGGCGGTGACCGATCTGTCGCTGGAACTCCAGGACGGCGAGTTTCTGGTATTGGTCGGCCCATCGGGTTGCGGCAAGTCGACGGCGCTGCGGATGATCGCCGGGCTTGAGGACATCAGCGGTGGTGATCTGTTTGTTGGCGACAGGCGGGTCAACGACGTTGCTCCAAAGGACCGCGACATCGCCATGG
>JBOEHD010000170.1:2122-8736 GCA_050633745.1 Acidimicrobiales bacterium | reverse complement strand
CCACGCCGACTCGATCAGGGAGAAGCTACGGGTCATCCTGCAGATGGCCGTCGTCCTCACCTACTCATCTGGCGTACCGGCCATCAAGGTCGGTCGTATCGCAGGCCAGTTCGCCAAGCCCCGGTCGAGCCCAACCGAGACGGTCGACGGCACCGAGCTGCCATCGTTCCTCGGCCACATGGTCAACGACATGCCGTTCTCCGCTGGCGACCGCACTCCAAACCCGGGTCGACTCATCCAGGCCTACAACCAGTCGGCTTCCACTCTCAACCTGCTGCGGGCATTCACAAAGGGCGGCTTTGCCGACCTCCACCGGGTGCAGGCTTGGAACCAGGAGTTCGTCGCCAGCTCTAATGAAGGTCAGCGCTACGCAAAGCTAGCCTCCGAGATCGATCGAGCACTGCGCTTCATGGAAGCCACCGGCGTCTCATCGAAGCACTCCGAAATCCACGAGGCCGAGCTGTTCACCAGCCACGAGGCGCTGATCCTCCAGTACGAAGAGGCGCTCACCAGGGAAGACAGCCTGACCGGCGAGTGGTACGACTGCTCAGCCCACATGCTCTGGATCGGCGAACGTACCCGGCAGCTCGACGGTGCTCACGTCGAGTTCCTGCGAGGGGTGAAGAACCCGATCGGCTGCAAGATTGGCCCGTCCACCACCCCTGAAGATGTCGTAGCGCTCTGTGACGCCCTCGATCCCGATCATGAGGCCGGCCGGCTTACCTTGATCGCTCGTATGGGCGCCAAGACCGTTGGCGAAAAGCTTCCGCCGCTGCTTGAAGCGGTCAAGGCTTCAGGTCACCCGGTGGTCTGGGCCAGCGATCCAATGCACGGCAACACCTTCACCTCCGACAGCGGCCACAAGACCCGCCACTTCGATGATGTCCTGGCCGAGGTTGGAGCGTTCTTTGAAGCTCACCGCAGCGTCGGTACCTGGCCTGGCGGCATTCATGTCGAGCTCACCGGCGACGACGTCACTGAGTGTCTCGGCGGGTCTGAAGAGGTGCACACCGAAGACCTCGGCAAGCGCTACGAGACGATGTGCGATCCCCGTCTCAATGCTCGCCAAGGACTCGATCTGGCATTCCGAGTATCCGAGCTGCTTTCCGCAAGCTCCGACTCTTAAACGAGGCGCTTAACGGAGTCTCCCCTGTGGAGGCTCCAATTCAGCCTGCCTAGGTCCCTTCGAGACCGCCTCGGAGCACGCTGTCTCCGCTGTGGTCTGGGTTGCCGTCGTCGAGTTCGATCGACACGTCGACAACGCTGAACTCGTCGAGATCGACATCGTCGGGCACGGTGAAGCTGCCATCAGCACCAACCTGCCCTAGCGACTGCAGATCGGCCAGTTCGTCGCCGTCGAAGTTGAGCAACCAAAGCTCGTAGAACGAGCCTTCGGGAGCGTCGAGGCCTTCGAGGTCGACTTCTAGCGTCCTACCGTTCAATTCGGCGCTACCTGCACCGTCGAAGCCGGGTAGGGCTGCCAACTCGGCACGCTGATCGGGCGAGTTGCCTGACAGAGCCATGCCCAGCGGCAGGGCCACAAGCAGGAGCCCCGCGGCCACTGCGGTGATGATGGCGAACCGCTTGCCGGTCGCTCGTCGTTCGGAAAGCGAAACCACATTGTTCTTGGGTTTGTTCTCCGAGTTCGCCGCATCTGCGGGGCCCGGATATGACTCGTCGTTCGACCGATCCAGCACGGTGGCCGCAGCGGCGACATCGCCGCCGACACCGATGGCGATAGCCGTCCATACATCTTCGCTTGGCTTCTCGGTCGGCGTCTCAACCGGCCCCTCGCGGAGCATGGCCATGACTTCGCCGAAGTCCTCTTCCAGTTCTTCGAATTCCGGATCAGACACGACTACCCCGCAACTCCCGGTTGAGCGCTTCGAGACCCCGTCTCATGTGGCTCTTCACCGTTCCTAATGGCAGATCGAGCCGGTCGGCGATCTCCGGATGGCTAAGTTCTTGAAAGAACCCAAGTTCTACCACCTCACGGCGAGCGCTCGGCAGAGATTGAAGGGCTGCTGCTAGCACCATACGGTCGACGACCTGGTTGACTTCGGGCTCGACCGCAGCCATATCACCTACGTCAGCGCTCGGCGACGACGGGCGGCGAGCCGCAGCTCGAAGATGGTCGATCGCCTTGAAGCGAGAGATGCCGCTCAACCAAGCGGCCAGGCTTCCCTTCGACGGATCGAAACGATCCCGGCCCTTCCAGGCCGCGAGGAACACCTGTTGCACAAGATCTTCGGCTTCGTCGCCGACCAGCTTGCGGCAGATGCTCAGCACCAAGACGCCGTACTCATCGAACATGTCTCGCAGCACCGACTCGTCACCCACGACCAATCGATCTTCGAGCGATGCAAGCACAAACTGAGGATAACCCAGTCGGCCAGACAACGGTGATTCATCGAACCAATTCGATTCACTTGGGGGTGCTACGAGCGCAACTGCTACCACACCAGTTCTTTCGCATCGCACCGCTGCCTAGATGCAGGGTCATTTATCCCAGTTTCCGAGGGCCGGGCGTATGGCACCGGTTCTACGACAACAGGTTTGTTAAACCAGGTTGTCTACGAAGCCCTCGAGCTGGCGCAGGTTTCGCACCTCGAACAGGCCGTCGCAGTTGGCGCCGTACTCGCCGACGATCGAGTCGCCGGTGTTCCAGTAGGCCTTTGGTTCCGGGTTCAGCCAGAACAGCTTCCGAGCCCGCTGGCCGATCTCCTTGGTGATCCAAGCCTGCGATGCGTGATAGTTGTTGCGAGCATCGCCGAGAATCAACACGGTGGTCTTCGGCCCGACCTCTTTGCCGTACGCCTCCCAGAACACCTCGAGAGCATGGCCGTAGTCGGAGTGCCCATCGACCCACACCACATCAGCCTCGGTGTTAACCCGATGGATGGCTTCGGTGATGTCGTCGACCCCCTCGAAGAACGAGGTGACTTCGTCGAGCCCGTCGATGAAGACAAACGCCCGAACTCGGCTGAACTGGCTGGAGATTGCGTACACCAGGTGCAGCGTGAACCGAGCGAATGCTGCGACCGATCCGGATATGTCGGCGATCACGAAGATCTCCGGTTTGGCCGGCTTCGGGTGGCGGAACTTGGGTTCGGCCGGCACGCCGCCGTAGCTCAGTGAGTGACGCACGGTGTTACGGAAGTCGAGCTTGCCTTTGCGCCTGTGGCGGCGCTTACGAGCCAACCGCACCGCAAGCTTGCGGGTCAGCGGGTAAATGGCTCGCCGCAGCATGGCCATCTCTTCGCGGCTGGCGTGCATGAAGTCGACATCTTCTGGCAACGGTTTGCGGAGCGTCTTGGCCATGGCCTCCGCTCCCCTGTCGGCCACCAGACGGCGACGGATCTCGGCCTCGATCTCCTTGCGGAGCTTCTCAACCCGGGACTCGTACTCGTCGCGCTCAAGGCGTTCCTCGAACGGCGTCATGTCCGCTTCGCCGTCCTCGCCCTTCTGCCCCTTCGCCTGCTCCATGAGCCGTTCCAGCACACCATCGAGATCGAGGTTGCGTAGCGTGCGGTACAGGTAATAGGTGCCGCCGACCGGACGACCAGGCTCCATGCCTGCGAACCGCTTGACCGCTTGGCGGGCGATGGCCCGCATCAACGTGTCGTCGCCGCGAAGCAACGCCTGATAGAGCAATTCGGCGAGTTCCTCGGGTGAGAGGCCATCGCCACCACCCTGTCCGCCTTCACCGGACTGAGGATCGTCGCCTTCACCATCCTGCGGATCGCCGGAGTCGTCGCTATCCCCGAACGGGTCGTCGGCGTTCGGATCGAGGGAGTACTCGGTGCCTCGCAGCGAGAAGTACACCTCGAACAGGGTCTCGAACGTCTTCCAATGGCTGTCGTTCTTGACCAGCGTCGCCGCCAGGGCGTATTTGAAAGCCAGCCGGTCTTCCATCGGGATGTGCTTGATCGCTTCCGCCGCGTCGATGTTCTCCGACAGCGAGACCGGCAGGCCGGCGCTTCGCAGCTCGGTGACAAAGCCCTCGATCAGATGGAACAGCGGATTGTCGGTTTCGGTAGCGGTCATGATCGTCCCGGTGATTAGAAGGTTCGGTGAAGCTAGGTGGAGGGCTGGCCGTCGAAATTGCTGGAGTTCGAGCTGAAGTCCTTGATGGCCTTCTCGATATCCGAGCGGTACTTCAACAGGATGTTCACCGTGTTCTTGGCGTCTTCCTCGTCGACATTGTCGATGCCGAGCAGTACCAGAGTCCGGGCCCAGTCGAGCGTTTCGGAGACCGACGGGTGCTTCTTCAGTTCAAGCTGGCGAACCGACCGAACGATCCGGGCGACCTGATCGGCAAGGTTGTCGGAGATGTCCGGAACCTTGGTGAGCACGATCTCTTTTTCGCGCTCCATCGTCGGGTAGTCGAGGTGAAGGAACAGGCAGCGACGCTTCAGCGCCTCGGACAACTCACGAGTGTTGTTCGAGGTGAGGAACACCATCGGGATCTGCTTGGCTTCGATCGTTCCGAGCTCGGGGATCGAAACCTGATAATCAGAGAGGATTTCGAGCAGTAGCGCCTCGGTTTCCAGCTCGACACGATCGACCTCGTCGATCAGTAGAACGACCGGGTCATCGGCGGTGATGGCTTCCATCAGCGGACGAGGCAGCAGGAATTCATCGGAGAAGATGTCGTCCTGGATATCTGTCCACGAGGTGTCGTCAGAGCCGGCCTCGACCTGGATCCGAAGCAGCTGCTTCTTGTAGTTCCANNAGGCCTTCGTAGCACTGCAGGCGGATCAGCCGAGCGCCGCTCATCTCTGCGACCGACTTCGCCAGCTGGGTCTTGCCGGTGCCAGCGGGGCCCTCGACCAGAACCGGCTTGCCGAGGCGATCGGCGAGGTAGGTGATGCCCGCAATGGACTCGTCAGCCAGGTACTCGACGTTGTGAAGGCCCTCTCGAACCGCGTCGACAGAATCAAAACGATGTGTCATGGCGACAACCGTACAAGACGACTTGACTGCCTGGTCAAGACGAGAAGCAAGATCGCTTCGAGATGGTTCGACAAATGATCCGATAAATCGGCCGTTTCTCAACAGTCATCGCGGCGTACGAACCTTCTTCGCGTCTTGCGACTAGCATCAAAATCGGCATGGATAGAGGACTGACAAAAGCGGTAGACCGGTTCGCGAGAACGGTGGGGCCTGCGCTGCAAACCGCAGCCGCCGGAACATCGGTCGACCGAGCGAAGCTCGATCGCGACACCATCGTGGAGGCGTTCAACCTATGCGTGGCCTTTGTCGACGTCGATGACCGCCACACCGACGATGAGTTGTGGGCGCTGGTTGCGGCATTCGCCCACCACGCACTGCTTCCCGGCATGGCCACCCCCGACGCTATGCGCCGCAACGATCTTGTGCAGGGAAAACGGTCGTGGCTTGCCAAACCATCAGACCTGTTTGAGACCCTCCGCCAGGTAGACGAAGCCAAGGGGTCACGCCTGGCTCGGACCTACTACGACGAAGCGATGCTGCTGGCCCACACCGTGGCCTCGATCGACCAGTACCCCTCAGATGACGAGCTGAAGGCCATCATCGAGTTCCAGCGGCTGCTGATGGCCGCCCTCCCCGGCGGAAGGCCTCAAGCGGCCACCGAGAACGCCGCCGGCGGCTCCGGAGGCGCAGAAGCGCCTGAAACGGTCGAGGAGGCTCCTATGGAGCCCCCAGAGCCGCTGGAAGACCTCATGGCTGAGCTCGACGACCTTATCGGTCTGGAAGCGGTCAAAGAGGAAGTCAAGCTGCTCTCGGCGCTGCTACGGGTCCAGCGTCTGCGTGAGGAACGTGACCTTCCCGTCGTCGACAACACCAAGCACCTGATATTCAGCGGCAACCCCGGAACCGGCAAGACAACCGTCGGTCGTCTCCTAGCTCGGATCTACCGCTCGCTCGGGGTGGTCGAGAAGGGTCAACTGGTCGAGGTCGACCGCAGTGGACTGGTCGCCGGATTCGTCGGCCAGACCGCCACCAGGGTCACCGAAGTATTCGACTCGGCCGATGGCGGCGTGCTGCTGATCGACGAGGCGTATTCGCTCACCAGAGGCGGCGAAAAGGACTTCGGGCGCGAAGCGATCGACGCCGTGGTCAAGAACGTCGAAGACCGCCGCGATTCGATGGTGGTGATCCTCGCTGGCTACCCGAAGGAAATGGCCGAACTGGTTGCCACCAACCCCGGCTTCCAGAGCCGGTTCCCCAAAACCATCTACTTCCCCGACTACTCGGACGACGAACTGGTGGCAATCCTGGGCCTCATCTCCGAGGGCGGGAAATACCATCTGACCGAGGATGCCACCGCAGCTGCCGCAGCCTGGTTCGGCGCCCACGAACGGGGTCGGGGGTTCGGCAATGGCCGCCTGGCCAGGAACCTATTCGAAGCTGCGGTCTTGCGTCACGCCCAACGTTTGGTCGATGTCGAAACACCGACCGACGACCAGCTGACCATGCTTGAGGCGGCCGATATCGCCTCGGTGCCAACAGCTACCGATCGCGAAGCGGCCGGAGCCCAAACGGATCCATCGGGCGAAGCTGATCAGAGCGACTCGGACAACAGCTCCCCTGCATGACAGCAGCGGAGGGCTCTGAACCGGGAGCGGCTG
>JBOEHD010000170.1:0-2066 GCA_050633745.1 Acidimicrobiales bacterium | reverse complement strand
CGGGAGCGGCTGAAGGCTCTGAGCCCACTGGCGCCAGAGGGTCGAATCTGGTGGCGGCGGGGATTTTCCTTTCCCGCATCGCTGGCCTGATACGCAACGTGGTGATCGGCGTCGTGCTCGGCGGCAGCGGCGGGGTCCTCGACGCATTCAACTTCGCCATGCGGATCCCGAACATCATGCAGAACCTTCTCGGCGAAGGTTCGCTCTCGGCATCGTTTATCCCGGTCTACGCCAAGCTCGTCGAGGACGGCAAAGAAGAAGAAGCCGATGACCTGGCCGGCGTTGTGGTCACCCTGCTGGCCCTGGCCACAGCGATACTTGTTCTGCTCGCGGTGTTCCTGGCTCGACCGCTGGTCTGGCTGCTGACCGACTGGGAGATCGATCCGGTCAAGTACGAGCTCACGATCACGTTGACCCGGATCACCACCATCGGAATCGGCTTCCTTGTCATCTCCGCGTGGTGTCTTGGCATCCTGAACAGCCACCGGAACTTCTTCCTTTCCTACGTGGCGCCGGTGATCTGGAACGTGACTCAGATCGCCGTTCTCGTGGCGTTCGCCGCGCTGAGCTGGTCCGAGAACGACATTGCCGTCGCCGTCGCCTGGGCCGTGGTGGCCGGAGGGTTTCTCCAGCTGGCGGTCCAGCTGCCGAAGGTAAGGCGACTAGCTCCGACCGTGCGACTCAACCTGGCCCGCACCCCATCGGCAAACGATGTGCTCCGGCGCTTCGCACCCGCGGTCGGAGCCCGAGGCGTCGTCCAGATATCCAGCTATGCCGATGTGTTCCTGGCCGGGATGCTGGTCTCCGGGGCGCTCGGCTGGTACTCGCTAAGCCTGCCGCTGTATCTGCTACCGATCGCCCTGTTCGGCTTCAGCGTGGCCGCAGCCGAACTGGCCGAGATGTCCCGCCGTTCCGACAGTGCAGCGGCGATCTCAGAGCGACTGAAGCCAGCGTTGCTGCGAGTTGTGATCCCCGCCGGTTTTATCACCGCGGCGTTCCTCGTCGCTTCCAAGCCGATCATCGATGCGCTCTATGGGTGGCCGTCTCGGCTGTTCGATCGTGGCCTCGACGACCCGAACAAGATCACCGTTGTGGCCTTGATCCTGTCAGCGTTCGCCATCGGCCTGCCAGCCACGATGACAGCCCGGGTCACCCAGAACACGCTTTACAGCATGGGCGATGTGAAGGGTCCAGCGAAGATCGCCATCGTCCGCCTGGCGGTGAGCGTCACCGCTGGGCTGATTCTGATTCTGCAGCTCGACTGGCTGACTTTCGACGGCAACGAAATCGTGGCCTTCGATTCGGTCCCCCACTGGCCTGCATGGGAACGGGTTCC
This sequence comes from Acidimicrobiales bacterium, assembly GCA_050633745.1. GTDB lineage: Bacteria > Actinomycetota > Acidimicrobiia > Acidimicrobiales > SZUA-35 > JAHELU01. The sequence goes on along the minus strand of JBOEHD010000170.1, from coordinate 730 downwards.
CGAGGCTCGCAGGGTGGCGCCAGACGAAATTCCTCACCTCGGTGCGGTCGGTTTGGCGCTGAGCGCCTCGTTGGCGGCGTGGGTCGAGTGGTTCCTACTCCGGCGGCGGTTAAGCCGACGGCTGAGCGGTGCCATCACCTCGGGTTGGGCCCGGCAGATCATCGTGGCCGCCCTTGGATCGGCCGCAATCATGTTCCTACTGACCCGGCTCGGTGTTCCCTCACCCATCGACGCGGTGCTTGTCGGGCTTGGCGGACTGGCTGTCTACGGCGGTTTGCTATGGCTACAGGGGGTCCGGCCGTCGCTCGCAGGCCGCTAGGCACTAACATTCTCTCATGATTAAATTGATGCGGCGTTGGTGGAAATACATGGTCGCTAAGGCGTCCGGTGACTTCAACTCTCGGGCAGACCCGAAGATCCAGCTGGAGCAGGCCATTATGGAGGCCCAGGATCAGCATCGTCAGCTCAAGGAGCAGGCGGCGAACGTGATCGCCCACCAGAAGCAGACCGAGATCAAGCTCAACCGGGTCATGGAAGACTACGAGAAGATCAGTGCCAACGCCCGGCAGGCCGTGATGATGGCCGACGATGCTCAGAAGAAGGGCGAGCAGGAAAAGTTCGTCCAGTACACCCAGACCGCCGAGTCGTTCGCCAACCGGATGATCGCCCTCGAACGCGAGGTCGAAGACCTGAAGTCACTGCACCTGCAGGCTTCGCAGGCCTCGGACAA
>JBOEHD010000169.1:0-12448 GCA_050633745.1 Acidimicrobiales bacterium | reverse complement strand
TCGGTCTTGAGCAGGTAGGCCACGCCACCCTTGCCCGACTGAGAGTTGACCCGGATCACATCTTCGTAGGTTCGGCCAACATCGTGAGGATCGATCGGCAGATAGGGGACTTCCCACAACGTCTGGCCGGTTTCGGCCATAGCGTCGAAGCCCTTCTTGATCGCATCCTGGTGCGAACCAGAGAAAGCGGTGTAGACCAAGTCGCCAACGTAGGGGTGGCGAGGATGCACCGGCAGCTGGTTGCAATGCTCGGCGATGCGGCGGAGTTCGTTGATCCGAGTCAGGTCGAGCTCGGGATCAACACCCTGGCTGAACAGATTGAGCGCCAAGGTGATCACGTCGACGTTTCCGGTGCGCTCACCGTTGCCGAACAGCGTGCCCTCGACACGATCGGCGCCTGCCATGACCCCAAACTCGGCTGCGGCGACGGCGGTGCCACGGTCGTTGTGGGGGTGGAGCGAGAGCACGATCGATTCGCGGTCTCGGATATTGCGGTGGAACCACTCGATCATGTCGCCGTAGATGTTGGCGGTGCTCATCTCAACCGTGGCAGGCAGATTGAGGATCAGCGGATCCTCAACGGTTGGTTGGAAGACATCCATGACCGCTTCGCAAATGTCTTTGGCGAACGGGAGCTCGGTGCCGGTGAAGCTCTCTGGCGAGTACTCGTAGCGAATGACGGTGTCGCCCATCTTGGCTTCGTTTGCCTTGCATCGCTTGGCGCCGGTTACCGCTATGTCGATGATGCCTGCCTCGTCGAGGCCGAATACCACTCGGCGCTGCACCGTCGAGGTGGAGTTGTAAAGGTGGACGATGGCCTGCTTGGCTCCGACGATCGACTCAAAGGTGCGGTCGATCAGCTCATCGCGTGACTGGGTCAGGACCTGGATGGTCACATCATCGGGGATCGCTCCGTCCTCGATGATCTCTCGCACGAAGTCGAAGTCGGTCTCCGATGCGGCCGGGAACCCGACCTCGATCTCCTTGAAACCGATTTCCACCAGCATGTCGAACATCATGCGCTTGCGGGCTGAGTCCATCGGCTCGATGAGCGCCTGGTTCCCGTCTCGAAGGTCGACGCTGCACCAGAGGGGCGACTTTTCGGTGATGGTGCTCGGCCAGGTCCGGTCGGGGATCGGGATCTGGGGGAACTGCTGGTACTTCTCGATTGGCATACGTTTCATTGGGACTCCTCGGACGGCGCTACCGCTTAGCCTAAGCCGGGTGGGGCCGCCGGTAAATTGTGGCGTTGGTTTAGTAGGTGATGGTGGTTGACGAACTGGACCGGGAGTCCACGGATTCGTGCCCTTTGCCGCTTCTGTCGAGCTTTGAACGCGAGAAGCAAGGACCAGCATCGCACCCGAAGGTGGCGTGCATTGCACCGAACGTGGCGTGCATGGCTACAAGGGGACCGTGTGAGCTGTGAACTCCGAGATGGGATACCCGACGCGCTTGATTAAGCGGCCGGGCCCAGAAGTCGGAGGTCAAGCAATTTCGACACGGAAGGGACCATAGCAGAACCTGACGGACAATGTGTGAGTTTTTTAGTCGCGGCCGGTTTGCATATCGGCCAGCGTCTCACTAGTCGGCGGATTCGAGCTGTTCGCCGAAGACCCGCAGGGCTGCCAGAATCTCCGGGTCGATCTCCCGCCGGCGGGTGGCCAGGCTGGATTTGATCGACTCATAGACCTGCGACTCACGGTCACACTCGGTGCAGTCCGCAAGGTGGGATGCAACCTTTTTGGCTTCCTCAGCACTGACTTCACCGTCGAGGTATGCCTGCAGGACTTCCATGATCTCGTCGCACGATGGTCGACCACGGAGCTTGTTCAGGAACCGCATCATCGGACGAGCACCTCGCTATCAAGGCCGGTTTTCTCCAGGTGATCCCTGATTCGCTTGCGGGCCCGGTGGAGCCTGCTCATAATCGTGCCGACCGGCACGTCTAGGACGTCGGCGGCCTCCTGGTAGGCCAAGCCGTTGAGGTCGACGAGCTCGACGACCTCTCTGAACTTGTCTGGCAGATCACGGAACGCATCCTCGATGGCCGAGTCAAACAGCGGTTCCATGACCAGTGATTCGGGATCGTCATTGTCGGCGAAGTCCCGGGAGCGCTCGAACGTTGCATCGGGATCGTCCAGCAGATCGGGCTTCTTCTTTCTGGCCCGATTGATGTTGGCGTTGCGCATGATGGTGAGCAGCCAGGCTCGGGGATAGCGGCCGTCGAATCGTTCGATAGCCCGGAAGGCTCTTAGAAGGGTGTCTTGTACGAGGTCTTGTGCTTCAGCATCCGCTCGGGTCAACGACCACGCGGTGCGATACAAGATGTCGAGCTCGGGGAGCACAAACTCGTTAAATGCTTTCTGTGCTTCGGTTTCGGCTCGAGTCATTGTCGCGACCATCTCCTCGGGAACCGACCAGGTCTGCGCTTCATTCCTTCATCTTGGCAGCTCGGTCGGAATTTGCGTTATCAGAGCGTCAAGATCGCCTCGAAAATCATAGCTTGTTCAGATTTGCTCAGCCTGTCTTCAAATGCGTTCATAGTCCCAGGAAAGTGGGTGATCGCCGTCGTATGGCATGGTGCCATGAAAGGTCCGCGGGTCCTCATCGAACACCAGGGGTAGGAAATGGCGATCGCCGGACCACATCGGTAGCTCTGGATCGTCCGAGTCGCACGATGCGAGAAGTTTGGCGCGGTCGACCCATTCCAGGGAGCCTTCTTCGTTGCCAGCTGGCGCCAGCCCCGACCACTGATCGATCAGGAAGATAAAGACCAGCCACTCTTCCTGCTTTGGCCCGAAATTGGTCCAGGTGATAGTGCCGCGCAGTGAGAACGAATCGAGTTGCAGGGTCGCTTCCTCGTTTAGTTCACGCCGTAGGCCTGCTACCACAGACTCGTCTGGTTCTAGCTTTCCGCCTAGCCCGTTGACCTTGCCGAAGTGGTCATCATTGGGTCGGGCGTTGCGTCGAACGAGCAGTACGCAGTCCCGTTTTCGGTCCCAGATGTAGGCCAGGGTTCCGACGATCGGTTTGAATGCCATAGGTGGCCGAAAGGGTAGCTGATGGCCGCAACTCGTCGGTCTAATCGAGAATCGCTGAGATTCAGCAGAATTTCCGCCAAATCGGGGGGTGTGTCGCTTGCCACACCTGTTGGAGCTGCTCGGTTGACCGGCCGGGATGGACATGGCGGCCTGGTTCGAATGTGAAACATTGCTGGCATCGCGGTCTCGGCGGCGGCGGAAGAGCTCAAAACTCCTCTGTTTTAGCGGGTTCTGGCTCATTGGGTCGTCGGTGTTGTTCAGAGTTGGATTGCTGGGCAAGGCTGGCTCGATGGTGTCTTTGGTGGTCGGTCGCGACGCTTGTGATTTGCATCGATATGCCCGAATCGCCCTAGTCGAGCGGGTTGTGGGCTTGTGAATGATCATGAAATCCTTGACATTGTCATTCGCTCGGACTCCACTTTGCCAAGTCCCTCCGAATTGGCGGGCTGAAGAATGAAGGAGTTCTCATGAACAAGACAGAACTGATTGACCAGGTCGCCGATCGCAGCGGAGTCTCGAAGAAGGACGTCGAGGCCTCGATCACCGGAATGCTAGATGTCGTAGCGGAGACCGTCTCCAGCGGCGGCGACGTAACCATCCAGGGTTGGCTCAAGTTCGAGCAGGTAACCCGCAAGGCCCGCATGGGTCACAACCCGCAGACCGGCGAGAAGATGCCGATCCCAGAGTCCAAGGCGGCCAAGGTGAGCGCACTCACCAAGCTCAAGGCTGCTGGCAAGGGCAACTGATCTAGCGAAACGGTTCTCAGCTCTCCAGCTGAAACGTGCGAGCGTTCGACGGTGGTTACACCGTCGGGCGCTCGTCGTCGTTTACAGGGCCTCTAGGGGTCCTCTCCGTCGAATCGGATCGACGGCGAGCGCTACTAGGATCGACGGCTATGGAAAACGCTTCCGCACTGCCGGATCCTCGAGATCTTCTCCCACACCGGGAGCCCTTTCTTCTGGTCGACTCGCTGGTCGAGTTGGTTCCCGGCGAACGGGTAGTCGCCCTCTGGAACCTGACCGGTGAGGAAGCGTTCTTCGGCGGCCATTTCCCGGGCCGCCCGACCCTGCCCGGCGTCTTGATGCTTGAGTCGCTGGCTCAGGTCGGCGCCTGCGGTGTGCTCTCCGAGCCCCGGTTCGCTGGCAAGCTGCCCCTTTTCGCAGGCGCGACGAAGGTGAAGTTCCGCCGTCAGGTCGTGCCCGGCGAAACACTTGAGATCGCTGTCGAGTTGACCCGTCTCGGCTCGCGGGCAGGCAAAGGCACCGGCACCGCCTCAGTCGACGGCGAGGTGGCCTGCCAGGCCGAACTGACCTTCGTCATCGTCGACGCGTAAAGGCGCTAACGGCCGCGAGCAAGAACGGCGCCGCTGTGGTGGCTTTAGGGCGCTGGGGCCAGGACGATGGTGCCGTTGTGGCCACCGAAGCCGAAGCTGTTGGAGATCGAAGGGCCGGGGGTCCACTGGCGCGGGGTGTCCATCACCAGGTCGATATCCGGCAGTTCAGGGTCGGGAGTGGTCAGACCGAACGTCGGTGGCACCAACTTGTGCTCCATCGAAAGTAGCACTGCGGCCGCTTCCAGGGCACCGGCGGCGCCGAGGGCATGGCCGGTGACGCCCTTCGTCGAGGTCACGATTGGGCCGGGGCTGCCGAACACCTTGGCGATGGCATGAGCTTCGGCCGCGTCGTTTAGCGGGGTCGAGGTGCCATGAGCGTTGACGTGAGCCACGTCGCTCACAGATAACCCGGCGTCGGCAATGGCCCGTTCCATACACTGCACTGCGCCAACGCCACCAGGAGCTGGAGCGGTGATGTGGTGGGCATCGGCGGTGCTGGCCGAACCGAGTACCAGCCCAAGGATCTTCGCTCCTCGGGCTATCGCACGGTCGAAATCTTCCAGCACCAGGACGGCGGCACCCTCCGACATCACGAAACCGTCTCGGCCTTCGTCGAACGGCATCGAATGGCCGCTGGACGACAGCGCGGTCATGTTCCCGAACCCAGCCAACGATGTGGGGGTGAACGGCGCTTCGCTGCCGCCGGCCAACATGACATCACAGCGCCCAGCGCGAATCTGCATCAGGGCGTTGCCGATGGAGTGGGTGCCCGCCGAGCAGGCGGTCACCGTGGTCTCACAGGGGCCCTGGAAGCCGTGCTTCATCGAGATCGATGCTGACGCCGCATTCGGCATCATCATCGGGATGAGGAACGGCGAAACCCGCCGATCACCCTTCTCATGGCGAATGAGGATCTGCTCTTCGTTGGTGCTGATGCCACCGATCCCGGTGCCGATCATCACGCCGATACGGCTTGGATCGGCATCGAGCGGGCCGGCACTGTCGAGAGCCATGGCCGCGGCACCCAATGCGTACTGCGTGAACGGGTCGGCTCGGCGAGCCGTTTTCCCGTTCTCGAAGTAGGGAAGCGGGTCCCAATCGGGCACCCGCCGGTCGCCGTCGGCAGGCTGCGAGAGCAGGCCCTGCCAAAAAGCCTCGACACCTACGCCACAGGGGGCGACAACCCCGAGACCGGTGACGGCAACCGTGGACGACATCAGAGCTTGCCCGTCACGAGCGTGTAGGCCGCACCGACGGTCTCGATGCCCTCGAGCTCCTCTTCTTCGACGGAGACGTCGAACTCTTCTTCAAGAGCCATAACCAGCTCGACGAGGTCGAGGCTGTCGGCGTCGAGGTCCTCGGCGAACCGGGCTTCCTTGGTCACCTTCGATGCGTCGACATCGAGAACCTCGATGGCGCACTTCTGAAACTTGGCGAACTGTTCTTCTTCACTCACAACGTTCCTCCTGGAACTCTTACTTACCTAGACTCTTTTTGAGACTGTTTTTGGACTTACTGAGACTGTTTCTGAGTCAAGGCCTGCGGTCGTTTGCAGGTCTTGTACCGTACCGCCCGGAGTCAGCCTCCAAGGCCTCCACCCATGCCAAGCCCACCGTCAACGGCGAGCGAGGTACCGGTAATGAACCCGGCGGATTCCGATGCCAGGAACGCTATGGCCCCGGCAACTTCGTCGGGCGTACCGACCCGGCCAACCGGGACGGCCTCGGCGATGGCGTCGATGCCATCCTGTCCGAGAGCGGCCAGCATATCGGTTTGGATTGGGCCGGGAGCGACAAGGTTGACGGTGATGCCACGGGAAGCAAACTCGCGTGCCAGCGATCGGGCGAGACCGACCAATCCAGCCTTCGACGCCGCGTAGTTTGCCTGCCCGGCTTGGCCGACCGAGCCAACTACCGATGACACGAAGATGATGCGACCCCAGCGAGCCTTCATCATTGGCTTGACCGCTCGTTTTGCCACTCGGAACGACCCCGAGAGGTTGGCGTCAACCACGTCGGTGAAGTCCTCGTCTTTCATCCGTAGCACGAGCTTGTCTTTTGTCAGACCGGCATTGGATACCACGATGGTCGGCGGACCGAACTTGTCTTCGATAGCGGTGAACGCCTGATCGACCGACGATTCGTCGGTGATGTCGCATGGGAACCAGGTCAACTCAGGATCGAGGTCCTCCGGCTCGGTTCGCGAGCCGACAGCTACGTCATGTCCTGCGGCCGCCAGTTGACGAGCCACAGCCAGGCCGATGCCCCGACTGCCGCCGGTTACGAAGGCCACACGTTTCGTATCGTTTTCGGTCATTCGGCCCAACGTACAATCGCGCTGGCCCAAGTCATACCGGCGCCGAACCCGAGGAACAGCACGTTGTCGCCGTCGGAGACCCTTCCAGCCTTCAGCGCGTCGTCGAGCGCCAGCGGAATCGACGCTGCGGAGGTGTTACCGGTCCGCTCAAGAACCATGGCGGTTTTGTCGAGCGAGAAACCGAGCTTCTTCCACGCCGCCTCGACGATTCGAATGTTGGCCTGATGAGGGATCACCAAATCGATGTCGGCTGCGGTGAGGCCAGCCTTTTCCATGGCCGCGTTCGCCGACCGCTGCATTACCGTTACCGCCTGGCGGAACACCTCTTTGCCGTCCATCTTGAGCACATCGCCGTGTTCGGCGTAGAGAATGTGCACGTAGTTGCCGTTTGAGCCGAGGTCCCAGCTCAAGAGTTCCCCGTTGCCGGGGGCGGTCTTTTCGACCACCGCTGCGCCTGCGCCGTTTCCGAACAGGATCCCGGTACCTCGATCGTGGTAGTCGGTGATCCGGTCGAGCGACTCGGCGCCGATGACCAGGATTCGGTCCATGCCCTGCAGCAGCATGCCGTTGGCTACCACGAGGCCGTAAACCCAGCCTGAGCAAGCGGCTTGCACGTCGAACGCACCGGCCAGGATTCCCAGTTCTCGGGCGACTGCGGGGGCGGTGCCGGGGCAGATGTGGTCTGGGCTGGTGGTGGCGAGGATGACTGCGTCGATGTCGCCCGGTCCAACGCTCGCGTCGGCGAGGGCGATCTGGGCCGCTTCGGTGGCCAGACCGGATGTTGAGCCACCGATATGGCGCTGTGAGATGCCGGTTCGTTCCCTAATCCAGTCGTCTGTGGTGTCCATCCACGCGGTCAGATCCTCGTTGGTGAGCACCTTGTCGGGGAGTACTGCGCCGACTCCAGCGATCTTGAACCCCCATGGTCCGCCCATCGGGCGCGGGGCGTTGGCGGTGTCAGAAGCCATGTTGTAAATCCGTTCTGCGGGCGGCTTTGCGGGCAATGGCGGCTTGCCTGGTGGCTAACCAGTCGAAGCCGTGGGGGAATGACAGGTACTGAATCTAGGGGATACCAACGGTGGAGGCTCGAAGCCAGGCCAATGGTTGAGAGGTTGTCACACGCTCACCCTGAAGCGCCAAAAGGCCTTGAAGGCTGCCTGCAAAGGCTGAGCGCACTTCGGTATTGCCGACCGACCCGACCAGCTGGCCACGATCGATAGAACTGCCGATATCGAGATCGGCGTTTGCTTCGAACACACCGGTCGCGGGGCTGACGATCAGCCGTTCGACTGCATAGAGCAGTTCGCCTGCAGGCACAGCTCCGGTTTTTTTGGCCTGCGATAGGTTCTCCAGCAGCCCGTCGACCTCGGCGGGCGAATTCACTCCGAGCCGGGTTGCTCCCTTGAGCGTTCGCTTGACCAGTCCGGTGAGCACCGTGCCCGGACCGAGCTCGAGAAATACTGTGGCTCCTGCGTCGTCGAGCGCGTGCAGCGTCTTGCGCCACAGCACCGGGCTGGTCAGCTGTGAGCCGAGCAGCTTGGCCCAGTCGCCGGCGTCCTGGTGCGGTTCGCCGTCGATGTTGGCGAACACCGGTCGGTTGGCCGCTCGTAGGTCGGTTTCGGCCAGTGACTTTCGGAGCCGGTCGCGAGCCGGTGACATGAATGGTGTGTGGAAGGCGCCGCCGACCTTGATCGGCATGACTCGCTTCGCTCCGAGTTCTTTCGCTGCGTCGCCAGCGGCGGCCAAGCTGGCCGGGTCTCCGGCGATCACGACCTGGCCGGGGGCGTTGTAGTTGGCAACCCAAACGTCGCCTTCGACCTGGCGGCAGGCGGCATCGACCTTGTCGTCATCGAGGCCAAGAACCGCAGCCATCGTGCCTTCGGTCTCTTCGGCAGCGGCCTGCATGGCGTTGCCTCGTTCGGTCACCAGTTGCACGCCTGCTGAGTAACTCAGCACACCGGCTGCGGTCAGGGCCGAGTACTCGCCGAGGCTGTGACCAGCATGGAACGCCGGCTCGATGCCGATGCGCTCGATGGCGTCGAGCACGATCATGCTCAGCACATAGGTGGCTAGCTGCGAGTTGCGCGTTTGTCGCAGCTCGTCCTCGTCGGCGTTGAGCAAAAGATGCTCGACATCGCGCTCGGATGCCTCGGACGCCTCAGCGACCAGCTCCCACGAGGGATGGTCTTGCCATGCGGCGCCCATCCCCGGAAGTTGGGAGCCTTGGCCTGGAAAGGTAAATGCAATCATGACCGAACTCATTACTTTCGTCTGACTCCGACTAGCTCGAGAACGTTTCACTACTTGTCGAAAGGTTAGATATAAGCCAAGAATGACATGCATCTGGGGTAGCGATCCGACCTTGTTGTTAAGCAAACCGCTTAATCGAAGGTCGAACAACTCCCGTCGTCCCGAGCAATTCCGCCCAGCCAGGGCCGCAACCATCGCGGGCTTGGGCCCAGAACGTCGGTTAGGCGCAAAACACACAACGCGGCATAATGAGCGGCTACAGTCACTTGCTCGCCCGGGTGGCGGAATGGCAGACGCGGCGGATTCAAAATCCGCTGTCCGAAAGGGCGTGCGGGTTCGACTCCCGCCCCGGGCACACTACTGAAAGAGCGGTTTCCGCAGGAGTGCGGTCGATTCACCACCGACCACAATCGGCAGAAGCTGTGTAATGAAATGCTGGCTGCGGCCGGGGGAAATGAGGAGCACCGGTGTTTCGGTCCTCAATAGAACAGAAGCTGACGGCGACCAGCAGAGAACTACGTACTCTGCGTGAGGAGCTCAGCGTGATCGAAGAGCAGCTCATTCAGGTTTCTGATGAGGCTGAAGACTCGCGATTGCGGTCGTTGGTATCCGAAACCCCGCTCGCCGCAGAAGAACAGCGTGAGACGGCGAAGGCAGTGGCCGCAATAAAACGCGATCGTGAAGGCAAACTTAAACGAATGCAAAAGCTGGAGCGGAAGCAAGACGACCTTCTAGACCGGCTAACCGAGGTTCGCTGAGACATGTCGAATGTTCGCATAGTAATAATTGAGGTTCGCTGAGATCATGTCGAACGTTCGGATTGTCATTGCCGAAGATGAACCGCTGATCCGCTTGGATCTGCGCGAGTCGCTGACCGAGGTCGGCTATGAGGTCGTTGGCGAAGCCGGTGATGGGGCTGAGGCTCTACGCCTGGTCCGCGAGTTGTCGCCCGATGTGGCGATTCTCGATATCAAGATGCCGAACGTTGACGGGCTCACCGCAGCCCGTGACATTGTTGGCGAGCGGCTGGCTGCTGTGGTGATCCTCACGGCATTCTCCCAACGGGAGCTGGTGGAGCAGGCGCGCGACGCCGGTGCGCTCAACTACCTGGTCAAGCCGTTCCAGGGCCAGGATCTGGTTCCGGCGATCGAGCTGGCTATCGCTAGGTTTCGAGAGATCGTCGCCCTAGCAGACCAGACCGAGGTGCTCACCGATCAGCTGGAGAGCCGCAAGCTGCTCGATCGGGCCAAGGGTCGCCTTATGGATCAGCACGCTATGGCCGAACAGGACGCCTTCCGGTTCCTCCAGAAGACGGCCATGACCTCACGAACCTCCATGAAAGAGGTCGCGAACCAGGTCATCGCGGGAACGCTCAAGCCTTAAAGCGCCTCGGCGGACACGAACTGCGCCACAAGCCACTTGGCCACGTGGAGCATCGCATAGGCTCGACGGGTGCCCACTTTGATGCTTGTCGACGGCAATTCGCTGACCTACCGAGCGTTCTTCGCCCTGCCAGAAGATCTGGCCACCGCCAGTGGCCAGGTGACCAACGCTGTTTTCGGGTTCACCTCGATGCTGATCAACCTGGTCCGTGACCACAAACCGGACGGCCTGGTCGTGGCTTTCGACCGCCCCGAGCCGACCTTTCGTCACGCGAAGGTCGAGACATATAAGGCCAACCGAAGCGCCGCTCCCGACATCCTGAAGCAGCAGATGGGTTTGGTCCGCGAGGTTCTCGACGCGCTGCGGTTGCCGCAGCTCGATCTTGTGGGGTTCGAGGCGGACGACATCATCGCCACCCTGGCCGAGCAGGCTTCGGACGAAGGCCTTGAGGTCTTGATCGTTACCGGCGATCGCGACAGCTACCAGCTGGTAAAAGATCCGCTGGTCAAGGTGATCTACAACAAGCGCGGGGTGAGCGACTACGCGACCTACGACGAGGCCGGGATCCTGGAGCGGACCGGCGTCACGCCTGACAAATATGTGCAGTACGCGTCGATGCGTGGCGACAAGTCCGACAACCTGCCGGGTGTGCCGGGAGTCGGCGAAAAGACCGCGGCAAAGCTGATTAACCAGTACGGCGACATCGATGGGATCTACACCCACCTCGATGACTTGACACCGAAGCTACGGGAGAACCTAGCGGCACACGAGGAGCAGGTTCGGCTCAACACGGTGATGATGGAACTGCTTCGTGACGTCGAGTTGGAGGCCAGCGCCTCTGATTTTATGGGCATCGAGCCATACGACGTCGAAGAAGTAAAGAAGCTCTTCGAGTTCCTCGAGTTCAGGTCGTTCCTGCCCCGGCTGGAAGAGGCCTTTGCCTCCGATGGCGGTTCGACCTCTGATCTCGCCGATCTAACCGTGGCCATGGAGTCACCGACCACCTCGGACGAAGCCCTCGCCGCATTGGCGCAGTTAGCTGAGACCGAGGGGCCGGTTTCGATCGCCGCTGACCTGACCGAATCGGGACCGGCCGAAGGTCGCGGCGCCACGCTGCTGAACGGCCTGGCCATCGCCGCCGCCCCCGATTCGAACGATGCGGCGTCTCCGCTTCCGGTTCTCTGGCTCCACAGTTCGCTGCTCGATGACAAAGCGGTTGCCGAGGCTGTTAGCTCGCTGTTGTCCAATGAGGGTCGCGGCGTGTTCGCTCACGACGCCAAGCCGCTGCTGCGAGCTTTGCTGTCAGCAGGCACCGAGATGCCGGATCTGCGGCTCGACACATCGCTGGCCGCCTATCTGCTCGACCCGGCAGGCAATTCCTACCCGCTCGATGTCTTACTGCCTCGCTACGCCGATCTGCGAATGCCTGAAGGTTCAACCCCGCCCGAAGGTCAGCTCGACTTTGGCGAAGAGTCGATCACTCCAGCCGAAAAAACCGCGCTCGATGCCGCAGCGGTGGCGCTGTTTGCTCCCGGTTTGCTGGCCGACATCGAAAGCAACGGGCTGCAGTCGCTAAACGATGACATCGAGGTCCCACTGGTAACGGTGTTGGCCAAGATGGAGCACATCGGTGTCGGCGTCAATCGGCCCGAGCTGGAGAAGCTCAACGCCGACATGACCGCCGAGGCGGCCGCCCTGGCCGAGGCGATTCAGGCCGACGCCGGCGAGGAGTTCAACGTGAACTCCACGAAGAAGCTGCGGGAGATTCTGTTCGACAAGCTCGAGCTCAAGCCGCAGAAGAAGACCAAGACCGGCTACTCGACCGATCAAGCAACCCTGGAGAAGTTGGTTGGAGAACATCCGATCATCGATCACCTGCTGCGGTACCGAGAAGTCGAGAAGCTGCGCTCGACCTATGGCCAATCGCTGCTCGATGCCCTGCACGACGACGGCCGTATCCACGCCACGTTTAATCAGACGGTTGCTCGCACCGGCAGGCTCTCAAGCGAAAACCCGAACCTGCACAACATCCCGGTCCGTACCGAACTCGGTCGGAGCTTTCGCAAAGCCTTTGTGCCAAGCGAGGGCCGTCAGCTGCTGGTAGCGGACTACAACCAGATCGAGC
>JBOEHD010000168.1:0-27496 GCA_050633745.1 Acidimicrobiales bacterium | reverse complement strand
GATCACACACCTGAACCCGATCGTCGAAGATCTCAGAGACAACGACATTGCCAGCCCCATCAACCGCAACACCATGCGGAGCACTGAACACACCCACACCAGAACCACTACTACCCAACGCCATCGCCCCAGCCGCCTCAGCCGACACGGTCAACACCAAATCCTCACCGGTCGAATAATCATCATCAACCGCAACCGGATCATCATTCACACCAGTAACCGTCACCGTCACCGTTGCGGTGTCGGTCCTGGAGGTGCCGTCGTCCACTTCGTAGGTGAAGGTGTCATCAACCGTCACGCCGGCGGCTAACGCTTGCAGCGCAGTCGAGCTTGAGGGGTCGTAGGTGTAGCCGCCGTCGGGGCTGACGGTGACCGTTGCACCCTGAGTCGACGTTGCATCAAAGGCCGACACGGTCAACGGATCATTCTCTGGGTCGGTGTCGTTTACCAGGAGCCCCTGAGTTGGGCTGGCAATAACGGCAATGGCGGTGTCCTCATCGGTGGCATCGAAGTCATCAACCGCATCCGGGTCATCACCAACACCACACACGTTGACCGTCACCGTTGCGGTGTCGGTGCCACCGTTCGAGTCGCTAACCGTGTACGTGAACGTGTCATCCACACAGGTGTTGCCGTCCAGGGCCAACAACGACGGAGCGGTCCTCGGATCATAGGTAAAGGACCCATCCGAGCTGACGCTCACGATCGCCCCCTCAGCCGATGCCGTGTCCGAGGTTGAGACAGTCAACGAATCACCATCGGCATCGGTGTCGTTGTCGAGCACACCGGGCGCAGCAACAGTCAGCAGAAAGTCCTGATCAGCGTCGTCGATATCGTCAACCGCAACCGGGTCATCGTTCAGACCAGTCACCGTGATCGTCACAATTGCAGTATCGGTCCCACCGTTACCATCAGACACCGTGTATTCGAATGTGTCTTGCACCGTTTGATCCAACGCCAGACCCTGAAGCGCAGCAGCACCAATCGGGTTGTAGGTATAGCCGCCGTCAGGACTAACGGTGACCGTTGCACCCTCAGCCGATGTCGCATCAGAAGCCGACACCGTCAACGGATCGCCATTCGGGTCGGTGTCGTTCGCCAGCAGCCCCTGAGTTGGGCTGGCAATAACGGCGATTGCGGTATCTTCATCGGTGGCACCGGTGTCATCGACAGCGACCGGCGGGGCAGCCTCGGCAACTCCGGTGACCGTGATCGTCACCGTTGCGGTGTCGGTACCACCGTTGCCGTCGCTCACGGTGTAGGTGAAGGAGTCGTCCACCGACTCGTCAGCGGCAAGAGCCTGCAAATCCGGGGCAGCGGTTGGGTTGTAGGAGAATGAGCCATCGGCGTTCAGCGTGATCGCCGCTCCCTCGACCGAGGTTGGATCGGACGCAAACACATCGACCAGCAACGTGTCGCCGTCCGGGTCTGTGTCGTTGTCGAGCACCCCCGGAACCAGCACGTTCAGAATCGTGTCCTCGTCGGTCTCGCCACCGTTGTCGTCAACCGCGACCGGGTCGTCGTTCACACCGAGGACCGTCACGGTCACGGTTGCGGTATCGGTCCCGCCATTACCATCGCTGACGGTGTATTCGAACGTGTCGTCCTGTTCCTCACCGTCGCCGAGGCCCTGCAACGCGGCCACCCCGGTCGGGTCATAGCTGAACGACCCGTCTGCGTTCACCACGACGGTTGCGCCCGCAGCCGACGTTGGGTCGTGACTCTGCACGGTCAACACGTCGCTGGTGTCGGGGTCCTCGTCATTGACCAACACACCCGAAGGGGTGATCTCGAGCACCGCGTCTGCATCAGTCAGATAGGAATCGTCATCTGCGACCGGGTCATCGTTCACGCCGGTGACCGTGATCGTCACCGTCGCGGAATCGAAGCCGGCGGCACCGTCAGTCATGGTGTAGCTGAACGTGTCGGTAAGCGTTTCCCCTGCAGCCAAGTCTGCAAAGTCCGACACGCCCGTCGGGTCGTAGGTAAACGAACCATCCGTATTGAGGATGAGGTTCGCTCCCCGACCAGACGTACCGGTGATCGGAAATGCCTCCAACGTCGCGCCCTCAGCGTCGGTGTCATTACTCAACACACCGGAGATTGGGACGGTGAGCACCGTTACTGCGTCGGTGCCATATTCGTCGTCGATCGCATCCGGCTCATCGTTGCGTCCTTCCACCACCACGATGACGGTGGCGGTATCCGTGCCGCCGTTGCCGTCGTCGATTGTGTAGGTGAAAGTGTCCTCGGTGGTCGTTTCATCACCGAGCGCCTGCAAGGTTGGGGCGTTGGTCGGATCGTAGGAGAACGATCCATCCGGGTTGACCACAACCGTGGCGCCCTTCGTCGAGGTCGCATCAAAGTCGGTGACCGTGAGCGGGTCGGTGTCCGGGTCAGTGTCGTTGGTCAATACCCCGTCTGCTGGAATGGTCAGAACAACGTCTTCGCTCACAAAAAATCCGGAATCGTCCACCGCATCTGGTGGCCGGTTTTCGGGTGGAGCGTCCCGCCGTTCGATGTGAAGTCCGTCGACCGACTTGGACGTGCTGACCAAGCTCGTGGTGTCGAGATCAAAGAACAGCGAGAACGTGCCCGACGTGTCGGGGCCGGTCGTGCCAGGGGTGAAGACAAACACGTCATTGCTGTCGCCGGAAAGGCCCGGCACGTTGAAACCGTTGAGGCTTGTAGCGAAGACCGAGCCGTCAGTGGGGTCGACCCAAGCGCCGGTGAGGTCCTCCTGGAGGAGGTCAACATCGGAGCCATCAAAAGCCATGCTGAACGCACCGCTGGTGACCGGACCGGTCCCGGTGACGGCGAACTCGATCAGATCCTCATCGGCACCAACGAGAGCGCCGCCACCGGTAGCGGGCACGTTGAACCCACCGAGGACAGACATCAGATAGTTGCCGTCCAACACCGACAGAGCGTCGACGTCTTCACCACCAGACCTCAGGGAGACATCCGAACCATCGATAAACAGCTCAAGCGAACCCGAGGTGTTTACGCCACCGGTACCGAGGAAACGCACAATGTCAGAATCATCGACTCGGGGGCTGATACCGGGGATGACGGTAGGGGCCGAAAGACTGAACAGAATCTCGGTGTCTCCGTTACCGTTCTCGACGATCGTGAACGCATCGATATTCGCACTTGCCAACCCGACGTCCGAACCATCAAACGCCACATCCCAGGTGCTGGTTCCGGTGTCATAGACGATGATGTCCTCACGGCTATAGGTGAGGCTGTCAATTGTTCCGGTGGAGGTCATCGACAGATACACAAGATCGGCGCCGCTGGCGGTCGGCCGGTCCCCGACAAAGATCGAGACCGTCGCGTCGCTGCTACCACCCGAGTTTTCAAGGCGATACTCGAACGAGAAGATCCCAGCGAACCCAGTGTCCGGGGTGAAGTCGAACGAACCGTCATCGTTCACCGTCAGACTGCCCGCTCCAACTGCGACGCTGTCGCCACCGGCGTTGTCGACAACCGAGCCGCCTACATCGCCTCCACCAAAGCTGGCGACAACGGCCGCGGGGTCACCCAGCGAGTCGTTGTTCAACAGATCTTCTGAGTCACCACTTGCCACGTTCAAGGTGGCGTCCACCGCGATGTGGAACAGGTTGCCAGGCACGCTCCCGGTGGCCGGACCGTCATCAACGGCAACGGGGAGCCCGGCAACCAGTGTGTCTTCCGACGCCGAGTTGTCCCCCGGATTGGGATCGACCGAATCGGAGGTGACCGTCACAGTATTGGTAATGGACCCGGCGGTTCCCTGGTCGACCGTGACCTCGATGACGTAGGAGGCAGCGGAACCGGCCCCGATATCACCCAGCGAACAGGTCGGAAGACCCGAAGGGTCCTGCGTACACCCGCTGGTGGAAACAAAGGTCACTCCGGCAGGCAGGTTCTCGGCTGCGACCACGTTTATGGCCGCATCCGGTCCGGCGTTAGCCACCGTGACGGTGTAGGAGATGGAGTCCCCGGCAATCACCGGGTCGGCGTCATCGGTCTTTGTCACCGTTAGGTCGGCTTCGCCCTGAGGCGGGCCAGCCTGAAACTCGATGTGCACTGCGTCGATCTGTTCCCGACCAAAGTCGTGATCATCGCCATTGAAGAACAGGGCGAACGTGCCGGAGGTTGCCTCACCAGTCGCTCCGGTGAAGGCAACGATGTCATCACCATCGCCAGCGAACCCGACGTTGAAACCCCCGAGAACCGATGCGTACACCACGCCGGTGTCGGCATCGGTATGCGCGCCGACGATGTCCTCGCCACCAAGACCGACATCGGAACCATCAAAATCGAGCACGAAGTTCCCGGCGGTAACCGCACCGGTCGACGACGTCGTCAGCTCGAGGAGATCCTCATCCCGTGCTGCCAGCGTGCCTCCGCCGGTCTTTGGAACGCTAGAGGACCCCAACGTCGAAACGACAAAGCTCGAGGGGCCAGCGGTAGCAATGGCATCGATATCCTCGCCGCCCGAGGTCAAGCCAACGTCGGACGCGTCAATCAGGAGGGCGAAGGAGGTTCCATCCCAGGTGACAACATCGGAGTCATCAACCGTTCCGGTCACGCCCGGAACCGCTGTCGGACCAGCAAACGAAATCAGGTAGTCGCCAGACGGGCCGATCGAGAAACCGTCGACGTTTGCGCCGCCGACGCCAGCCGCCGATCCGTCAAAGGCAATGGCCCAGGTGTCGGCCACCGAGTCGTACACCAGAACGTCCTCGTTGCCGAAGGCAATCGTTGGGCCAGCTGAGCCCGGACCAGACGGCACAGAGCCGGCTGAGGTCGACGAGACGTAGATCAACGCATCCGTCGAACCTCCTGCGGACGCCGACGTGGCCGCTAGCAATGGTGTGATCAGCACCAAGGCCAAAAAACCGAGTACCCGAATACACCAACGCCACATGCTGTTTCCCCCACGGCCAGAGGCGACCTGCCCGTGACTTCTTAAGAACAAGAGTAATCTGCAATCACTCACCGTTCTGATGGGCAAATGAACCAGGCGAATCAAAATTGAACGATTCGACAGGCCTTTTGCGGGCAAATCGACCCACCATCTCCAATTGGAGTCTTATGCCGTCAGGTAGTACGGACGCTGGCGGTTTTTGTGGCGAGTTCGAGTGGTCATTTGCGACGGCTTGCTCGTGAACACCCACGTGTTGTTGTCTTCATTCTTTGAACTCACCAGCTTGACAGTCGAACGTCTGTTCTGATAGATTAAAGGTTCTCGTGACGGGTAGGTCACCGCAAGTTCATCACCTTCATCTCTGCTGGTTTCATGGTTGGTTCATGGCTGGTTTCTTTGGAGGCTCCTGTGGTTGGCGGTATGCCATGAGCTGTCTGAATGCCGAATCGAGAATTGCGCTTAGTGAGTTCCCGCGGGTTGTTGGCGGGCTCGACCTTGCCGGTGCTGGCGACACCGAGCTGAAGATCGTGCTCACTCAGGTTCGCGCCGCGCAGCGATGCCTTGAGGGCATTGCGATGCGTATTGGTGCGCGGTCTAACGCCTTAGCGGCGCAGGGGATGGCCGCGCCTGCCGGGGAGACCTTGCGGGGTGATGGTGCTGTTGGTTCCGGTCAAGCTCGACGGGAGGCCCGTCGAGTTGAGGTGGCCGACGCTGTGCCCGGAGTTGTCGACGCGGTTGCTGGCGGTGAGATATCCGGCGAACATGTCGACGCTATCGCCCGGCATACCGGGAAGCTCTCTGATGAGCAGCAGGCCGGGTTCGACTTCGATGCAGCCGTTGCGCAGGCGAAACGACTGCCTCCGGAGACGTTCAACCAGTTTATGAAACGAGCGGTCGAACAGGCTCAGGCTGACCATGGCTTGTCTGACACGATCGCGAAGCAAGCGGCGTCAGAGTTCCGACACTGGTTCGACGATGCGACCGGCATGGGCCGATTCTCCGGATCGCTCGACCCTGAACGATACGAATTGTTGGTCGCTGCGGTTGAGCAGCGCTGCTCGTCGATGGCGGCCGCTGGTGGCGTTGAGAAGAACCAAAACCTAGCCGCGGCGGCGCTGGTCGAGTTGGTCACGAGTGCAGAGGTTGGACGAGACGCCCGCGGGCGGTTGCCCTCAATTCTTGTGGTTGTCGATCATGAGACCGCTACTCGGGGGCCACATGCTGACTCGGTGCGTCAGACCGAGAACGGTCACGACATTGCTGCTGCTTCGGTTTCCCGGTTGGCGTGTGACGCGGTGCTGCGGCGAGTGGTTCTTGGTGAAGACGGGGTGCCGATCAACGTCGGACGCAAACATCGCACCGCAACCGACGTGCAGTGGACGGCGCTAAAAGCTCAATATTCGACGTGTGGGTGGGATGGCTGCACGGCACCGATCTCGTGGTGCCAGGCGCACCACATCAGAGAATGGGAGCACGGCGGGGCAACCGATTTAGACAATCTGATTCCGCTGTGTTCACAACACCATCACCGCGTTCACGAAGGTGGCTGGTCGATCAAACTCAAACCCGACCGAACGCTGGTCACCTACAAACCGGGCGGCAGTCACCATTCGACTACGTCAGCGCCGATGCGATGCTAGAGGATTGGTGGTGGGCCTAGTTCTCACAGCCAACGCCATCATCGTCGCGGTCGAGTCCGGCCCGGTAGCCCGGATCGCCGCGGCGGACTGGCGCCGCGCCCGCTGCTCGGGCTGCGTCGCAGTTTGCGTAGTACACCGAAGCGGGTTCGGGCTCGGGGGTGGTCACCGGCGCCGGTTCGGGGTTCGGGTCGGTGCACCCGCTGTAGGGTCGGCCGTCGCTCGGGAGTGGCCGAAGGCGCTTGAACTCATCGCCGAGTGAAAAGTAGAGCATCACCTCGGCCTGGATTAGCTCACCGGACTCCAGCAGCGAGACCCAGTAGGCCAAGCCTTCATCATCGGGTACCCGGTCGAGCACGTTGGCGTAGACCAGCTCGACGTACTGCTCGTTGCTGAGACTGCCATACCGGCTCTCGAACTCCGTTGAACTGCCGAACGACCAGGTGATATCCAGCAGCGACGAGCACTGATCATGCTGACCTACCCAGTACCTCGCTCCTACTACGTCGGGCTCCCGATCAAAGAACGCCCAGTACAACCGAAAAACATCGGCGTGGACCTCGGCCAATTCGCTGCTGGCCGAGTAGGCCGAGAACTCTTCAACCTCAGCATTCGCGGGACTGCTAACGACAAAGACAGACAGAGCGAAGATGGACACGCAAAGCGCGCCTAGTCGGCGATATTTCATTGTGCGGCGGCACCTCTCTACTAGAACTGATAGATCTACTGGATCTGATAGGAAGCCAGAAAAGAGTAGCAGCCGCCGTAGGGAACTTATGGAATTACGAGCCCGGGCTGGCCGAGGTTTCGCTAGCCAGGCTGGTTGTTAGAAAAGACGATGCAGCCGCTGGCGCCGAACATGCCGCCGACACCGAGGCACACCGAGGTCTCCGCCCCTTCGACCTGGGCCGGAGCGGTTCCTCGCATCTGGCGCACGCTCTCCTGGAGGGCGTACATGCCGTACATACCCGAATGCATATACGACAACCCGCCGCCGTTTGTGTTCATCGGCAGCGAACCTCCGGGGCGGGTGTTGCCCTCCTGGATAAAGCTGGCGGCCTCTCCCGGCTCGCAGAAGCCCAGATCCTCCAGTCCATACATCGGCAGATGGGCGAAGGCGTCATAGACCATGAGGTGATCGACGTCGGCATGGGTAATACCGGAGCTGGCGAACGCATCGGTGCCGGCCACCTTGAACGCCCGAGACGATGTGAAGTCGGCCATTTGCGACACCATCGGAGTCTCGACGCTCTCACCATGACCCAGCACATATACCGGCTTGGTCGGAAAGTCTTTAGCCCGCTCCGCCGAGGTGACGATCAACGCGCCACCGCCATCGGTGACCAGACAACATTCCAGTAGATGGAAGGGGTAGGCGATCATCTTCGAGTTCATTACGTCATCGACGGTGATGGGATCGCGGAACGAGGCCCTCGGGTTCATCCCGGCCCACTCCCGCTGCACAACGGCGACGGTGGCGAGCTGTTCTGGGGTAACGCCGCGGTCTTTCATATAGCGGAGCACCGGGATGGTGAACATCGTCGGCGGGCCGTTGACCCCGTAGGGCAGTTCGAATTGGGCGGCCAACCCGCTAGGGCTTGGCCGTCCGCCGACTCCGACCCTCGACCGACCGCTTTCGGCGTGGGTGATCAAGACCGTGGTGCAGAGCCCGGCTTCGATCGCCGCCGCGGCGTGGCGTAGGTGGATCATGAACGAGCAACCGCCGACAGACGTCCCATCGACCCACCGTGGGGTGATACCAAGGTAGTGCGCCACATCGGTTGGGCGTTCACCGGCGGTGGCGAACCCGTCGATGTCGTTGATCGTGAGCCCGGCGTCGGCCAGGGCGTTGAGCGCAGCGTCGGCGTGAAGCTGCAGCTGGCTGATCCCCGGCAGCTTGCCCATTTCGGTCGTCTCGGCCGCACCGACGATGGCCACACCTGAAGTTCCGTTAGCCCCACTCATGCTGCACCTTCACTTTGACTGGTAGCTGTCGCGGTTGGCCGGAAGAGCGGCAGGGTGATGTCATCGGTGATCGGTTCGAACGCCACCTCGACTGCCATGTCCAGTTGCAGCGCCTCTGGTGTCTGGTCGCAACCGACGATGTTGGTCATCATCCGAGGTCCCTCATCCAGTTCGACAACGGCGATCGAATAGGGAGCATCAAATGCGGGGTGAGGCCGGTGGCTGATCACGTAGCTGTAGAGGAAGCCTCGACCCGAGGCTTCCTCTACAACCACATCGCGGCTTGAGCAGGCGGGACAGAACGGGCGGGGTGGAAAGTAAGTGGTTTCGCAACCCGAGCAGCGCTGCAGCAGCAGCTTCTCGTCCTTTGTGCCATCCCAGAAGTGTTGAGTTTCCGGGGTCGGGACCGGGACCGGTCGTTTCGTCGTCTCACTCATGTTGCCCATCATGGTTTGCCGGAGCGGATTTCGCATTTTCTGGCGGCGCTTTCCACCGAGACCAACGCCGGATTCAAGTTACTGTGGAGCAAATCGCTGGGAGCAACTATGGTTCCGCCCATGACCGAGAGCGTCTACAACGTAGTTGAACTCATCGGAACCAGTGCCGAGTCGTGGGAGAAGGCCACCGCCAACGCGGTGACCGAAGCGGCCAAGACACTGAGCGACCTACGGGTTGCCAGAGTGATCGAGCAGGATGTGATGATCGACGACGGGCAGGTCTCGCTGTTCCGCTCGAAGGTCCGCCTCTCCTTCAAGCACGACACCGAAGCGCCATAGGGACATGATCAACAACGCCCAGCCGTCCTCAGGGGAGCCGGTGTACAGGGTGGTGCGTCTGGTATCGACGTCATCGACCTCCTGGGAAGACGCCGCCCGCCGAGGCGTGAAAGAGGCCTCCAAAACCAACCCGGGGCTGACCAACGCCACGGTCAGTGAAATGGACACCCTGGTAAGCGACGGCCAGGTCGTGCGCTACCGGCTCAAGCTGGAGCTTGCGGTTCAGGTCGACAGAGAACGGCCGAACCCGGTTGCCGGTCAAGCGCCGGTGGTAGTCAAACGATATTTGATCGTGGCCAACCAGACCTTGGCCGGTGAGGTAATCCCCCGCCTGGTGGCAGAACGAGTGGCCGCTGGCCCAACCGAATTCCACCTGCTGGTGCCTGCCACCCGGTCGAAGGAAACCCAGCGGCTGATGACCGGGGTGGCCGACCCAATGTCGGGCTATACCGTCGTGGCTCCCGAAGACCTATCGGTGGCAAGAGCCCGCGATCGTCAGCATGCCGAGGAGCGACTCGCGACGTTCCTCGATCGTCTGTCAGAACACAGCGACCTGCTCACAAGCGAGGTTGCCGGGCACGATCCCTTCGCCGCCATCGCCCGGGTCATGGAGCGATCCAGTTTCGATGAGATCATCATCTCAACCCTGCCCGGCTCGGTTTCCCGATGGCTCAAGATGGATCTCCCAAGCCGGGTTGAGCGGGCGTTCTCCATCCCGGTCGTCGTCATCAACCCGCCGAATCAGTAGCGGGTTAGATCAGCTAGGCGTCTTCGGCTAGGCGTCTTCGGTTTCTAGTTCGAGTTCGACCTTTTTGAACAGCGGCGTCGGCTTGTCGATCGCCCGGCCGACTTCCAACGGCGCTCGCCGCCAGCCGTCGACCTGGCCAAGCACCTCATCGAGGGCTGCGGAAGTGAACGGCAGGAACGGTGCCAGCATGATCCGGCAGCCGTTGATGGCGCTCAGCGCGGCAAACAATATGGTGTTGCTGCGCTCGGGGTCGGTCTTGGCCAGCTTCCACGGCTCGGTTGCCGTCAGGTACTGGTTAACCGATTGTGCGGCATCCATCCCGGTCCGGAGCGCGGCCCGCAGTTGGGCCTTGTCGAACTGGTCGGCGGCCTGAACCAGGAAACCGTCGACTCCGGCCAGAACCTCATCATCTTCGGGATGGAACGGCTGCGGGTTGGGGATAGCCCCGTCGCAGTTCTTGTGAACCATCGACAGCACCCGGTTGACCAGGTTTCCCCAGGTCGCCACCAACTCCTCGTTGATCCTGGCTGCGATCTGCTCAACCGAAATTTCGGTGTCGGCCTGCTCGGGGAACGCTGCGGCCAGGGCATAACGGAGAGCATCTGGCTCGAACAGAGCCAGACCTTCGTCGATGGTCAGGCCGATACCTCGGCTGGCCGACGCCTTACCGCCCTTGAACGTGACGTACTGGTTAGCCGGAACATCGTCAGGCAGGTGTAGCGCCCCGCCGTCGAGCAGATCGCCGGCGCCGAGTAGCTGGGCTGGCCAGAACAGGGCATGGAACGGGATGTTGTCTTTGCCGATGAAATAGACGTGGCGGGAATCGGCGTTGTGCCACCAATGCTTCCAACGCTCGGGGTCGCCGGTTGACTCGGCCCATTCCTTCGAGGCCGACAGATAGCCGATCACCGCGTCGTACCACACGTAGATGCTCTTGCCCGGCCCGAGGTCGTCGACCGGCAGCGGGATACCCCACTCGATGTCGCGGCTGATAGCCCGGTCGTGCAGACCTTCGTCGAGCCAACCAAGGGCGAAGTTGAGCACGTGAGGGCGCCAACCTTTCTTGGCTTCGAGGAAGGTGCGCAGCTGATCTTGAAAATCGGAGTAGCGGAAGTAGAAGTGCTCGGTTTCCCGCAGTGTCGGCGTGGCGCCAGACAACTTGGATCGAGGGTTGATCAGGTCGGTTGGGTCGAGCGTGCGGCCACAGTTATCGCACTGATCACCGCGGGCGTCGGCATAGTCGCAGTGAGGGCAGGTGCCTTCGACGAAGCGGTCCGGCAGGAACCGCTCTTTCTCCGCGTCGAACAGCTGCTCGCTGACCCGCCGATCGATATGGCCGTTTTCCAGCTGCGCCAGGAACATCTCCTGGGTCGTCTTTGCGTGGTTTTCGGTGCCGGTAGTTGTGAACAGATCCCAGCTCATGCCGAGCTCATCCCACTGCCTGCAGAATTCGCCGTGGTACTTGTCGACGATGTCAGATGGCTTTACACCTTCGTCTTCGGCCCGGACGGTGATCGGAGTGCCGTGCACGTCGGAGCCGCTAACCATCAGCACCTCGTTACCGATCATTCGCTGATGACGAGCGAAGATATCGGCGGGCAGGTAGGCGCCGGCCAGGTGGCCAAGGTGACGGGAGCCTGAGGCGTAAGGCCAGGCAACAGCAACAAGAACTGGGGTGGTCATTACCGGCCAGAGTACCCGCGCCAATGGGGTTGCTGTCCGGCTTTACGGGAATAGAAGCCCTGTCGAAGCAGTTTCGGTGCCATGAGGAGGACTAGCCCCAGTGGTCACAGCACGGTTCTGATCATTGGCCTAGCGCTTATGCTCATCGCCTCCGCTTGCGGGGTTGACCGGTCCAGTCAAGCAGCCCTCAACAGCGCCGAGTCGTTTCACCCTGAAGACTGGGAAGGGGCTGAACTGCCACCGATCGGGCTGTTCGATCCGGTTGCCGCAGGCGAAAAAACGCCGTCAGGATTCCGCCAACTACTGAACCGTGACGCCATCTTCCCGATCTACAGGCCGAAGTTTCTGGAATCAGGCCAGGTCGACTGGCCGGACCACGAACTGGTCATCGGCGTAGATCTTGAGGGCGAAGCACGGGCCTACCCGGTCGGGTTCCTCAACATCCGCGAAATCGTTGTCGACATGCACCGGGGCATCCCGACCTTCGTCACGTGGTGACCATTGTGTGGCACGGCGATGGTCCATCGCCGCGAGATTGACGGTCAACCGATCGTGCTGGGTAATCATGGCGCCCTCTGGGGCAATGCTATGACCTGGTTCGACCACGAAACCGGCAGCGTCTGGAGCCAGCCGCTCGGCGAAGCCATCCTCGGCCCGCTCACCGGTGAACGCCTAGAGCTGCTGCCGTCGACCCTGACCGAATGGGGCGACTGGAAACAGGCCCATCCCGATTCGTTAGCCCTCGACGCTCCAAGCACTCGCAACGGTTTCGCTCTGGAGAACATGGCGATAGTGGTCGAACTCGGCGACAGTTCGGTGGCCTTCCCGTCTCCCGACGTGCGAGAGACCGGCGTGGCCAACAGCGAGGTCGATGGTGTGCCGGTGGCGGTTGTTATCGCCACCGAGGGAGATAACTGGGCGGTGTTCTCCCGTCAGCTCGACGATCGCGTCGTTGAACTCACGGTTGAACTCCCAGTTGAGGTCACCGGTGATCTTGAAGCCGAATCGGTCAGCGGCGAATCCACCGATGGCGGCCCAGTGCTTGTCGAGGTCGGAGGCGACGGACGCTGGGATCCGGTCCTCGGCCTTGGCCTCGACGGCGAAAGCCAAAACCTCGACCTGCTACCGGGATTCACCTCGTTCCCATCCGACTATGTCACGTTCTTCCCGAACGGCGCCTTTTGGCAGCCGGACGGCCTCGTGCCGGCCAGCGATAACCTCCCCAATTAGTGGACCAACGACAGCGATCTTCACCCCGGCCGCTGTGGCCCGCGGCGCTGACCTTTGCCGCGCTTGTTCTTTCCGTGCTGGCGGTGGCCGTTGGCTATCGAGTGCTGGATCGCGGCCCAGCGGTTCAACAGCCGACCGGGGCCGAGCAGGCCGGCGAACAGCTCTTCCATCCCGACGGCTGGAGAGGCATACCGGAACAGGACCGGCCAGGCGAGGAGCTCTACGATCCGACCGAGGCTGGCGAACCACTGCCCGTCGGCTACCGGGAGCTGGTGGGGCGAGACAAGATCCGTCCGGTCTATGTGCCGAACTTCGTTAAGCCCGATGAGGTTGAGTGGTCCGATGAGGAGCTGGTGATCGGGGTGTTCCTCGAAGGCGAGGCTCGGGCCTATCCGGTCGAGTTTCTGAGTCATCGCGACACGGTGGTCGATCGCCACCGAGGCATTCCGACCTTCGTCACCTGGTGACCACGTTGCGGCACGGCGATGGTTCATCGCCGCGAAATCAACGGCCAGGAAATCGTGCTGGGAAACCAGGGTGATCTCTGGGATGACGCGTTGACCCTGTACGACCACGAGACGGGCAGCATCTGGAGCCAACCGCTCGGCGAGGCCATCCTCGGCCCGCTCAAGGGGGAGACCATGGAACTGCTGCCTTCGCAGCTGACGACCTGGCGGGCCTGGAAGAACGAACATCTCGAGTCGTTCGCTCTCGATGCGCCGACCGGCACCAGCGATGTCGATATCGACGAACTGGTCATCGTCGTCGAGCTTGGCGATGTGGCGGCAGCGTTCCCGATCCCCGAGATCCGCGCCGCTGGCGTGATTAACACCGAGGTCGACGGTGTGGCCATCGCGGTGGCCGTCGACCCGGACACCAACTCATGGGCTGCCTTCTTCCGCCAAGCCAACAACCGGACCGTGAGGCTCGAATTGGTTGAGAACGAGGCCGGAGATCGGGTGCTCGCCGAGGTCGGCCGAAACTTTCGTTGGAGCCCAAGCAGCGGGCTCAGCCTGACGCCACTGGCTGGCGCCACCGACGAGGCCAGAGCGAAGCAACACCTGGAACCGTTCCCGGCGTCGACGTCGTTTCTGGAGGACTACTACCGGTTCCATCCCGATGGCCTGGTGTGGGACGGCGAGACCCTGGAGCCAGTCAGCCCTTAACCTCGGTGAACCTTGGCTCGGGCAGTCGTCGTCGAGCTACGGGTTGGTCAGCGTTGCGTCGTAGCCGGTCAGCTGCTGGCCATCGACGATGCAGGTGCTTGGCTGGAACCAGCGAGACCCGTTGTAGCTGAAGCCGTCGGGGGCTGTGAACGTCAGGGTATAGCAACCAGCCGGGGCGTCGAAGCTGTACGCGCCGTCGCTATCGGCGGTGTCCGACCCGAGGAATTCGCCCCGCGAACCGTCAGCGGTCGTGACGAACAGATCGACGTTGGCCCCCTCAGCGCCGATGCCATCGGGCCGCAAGATCGTGCCTGCGATACCGGACTGTTCGCTACCGGCGACCAGTACGCCATCGACATCTCCGATCTGCTCATCGGCAGCGACGCAGGCGCCGGGCTGGAACCAGTTCGACCCGGAAAAGCTCGCTCCGGCCGGTGCGATCATCGTGAGTATGTAGCAGCCGGGGGCCACGGCGAATTCATACGATCCGGCGGCCCCGGTGCTGGTTGACTCCAGGTAGCGGCCTCGCGAGCCATCGGCGGTCGCTTCGAACAGGTCGATATCCACGCCCTGGACGGCCGCTCCGTCAACGAAGTTCACCGTCCCGCCGATGGAGGTCCCACCGCTGCCCGGGGTGCCGTCCAAGGTTGCATTGACCGGCGGGTTGGTCTCCCCCGCCTCGAGGCAGGTTGCTGGCTGGAACCACCGGGACCCATCGAATGTCTCGCCATCAGGGGCGACAAACGTCAGCACATAGCACCCGACCGCGGCCGGGAATGAGTAACGACCGTCGTTGCCCGTAGTCGTGCTCGCTAAGTATTCCGCTCGCCCGCCGTCGGCTCCCTGGCGGAACAGGTCGATCTGGACTCCCGCGGCGACCGTGCCATCGGTGAACGCCACGGTTCCTTCGACGCTCAGCGGATCATCGCTCTGCAGTACAAGGCGACGGGACGCCCACTGGCTCTGATTGCCGGAATTGTCGGTAGCCCGGATCTCGATGTCGTAGTCGGCTGCAGGGAGATTGGATGGCACCGTCCAATCAGCAGTAGAGCCCGCCTGATCACTAAGCGGCGCCGGTCGGGGTGTCCTGTTCGATTCCGGCACACCCTGTGGATCGACCCACTGGCCGGTGTCACGACGCTTGATGGCGAACTCAACCGCGGCGATAGAGCTGGCATCGTCGCTGACCGATCCGGTGATGGAGAAACCAACCGGCTCCTGCGCTCCATCGGCAAAGTCGAAGCTGACGGTTGGTGCGCTGTTGTCGGCCGGCGCCTGATCGGTAGTGACGGTGACCACCGCGGCGACGCTTGGAACGCCTGCGCTATCCATAGCGAACAGCATGTAGGCCCCGGGGATTGCGACCCCGCCCTCGGAAGGGGTTCGAAGGTCGTACGCCAGGTTGCCGGCACCCGGCGTGAACTCGATCGGAATACGGCGCTGATCGTTGTTAACCGCATGGGTCGCCGAAGCCATCCTGACCAAGGAGAAGTCGGCAACCGCGGTATTGGTCGTCACCTCGAAGACCTCGCTCAAATCAACCGACGAGGGAGCCGAGATGATGCGAGGCCTAGCAGCCTGACTGCCGTCTTCATCGAAGAGATAAGGCGGGCTGTAGATCTGCACGTCTGCATGATTGGTGTCGCAACTGCCGCACAGGCCACCGCCGCCCACCAAAACCTTGCCGTCGGCTAGCAGCAGGCCGATGCTGTGGTAGTTGCGAGGCACGGCCATCGGTGCGGCGGTGCGGAAGGTTTCGGTTTCCGGGTTCCATATCTCGGTGGCAAGGATCGAGCGGTCGTCGCTGAACGCCGCGGTCACCTCCTGGCCCCCGGTTACAACGACCTCACCGTTTGGTAGGACCACGCTGGAATGAAAGCCTCGGCGGTTGGCCATCGGAGCGACCGTGCGGGAGGTGACCGTCGGGCCATTGAGATCGATGACTGTGGCGTTAGACGTTGCCTGGCCGCTGTCATAGGCCGTTGCTCCGCCGACGGTCAAGATCTTGCCTGGCTCATACATAACGGCGTTGCCGTTCATGGCATATCCGTCGTTACCCCGGTTGCCTGCGTTCGAGTAAGACCCATTGCCACCGGTATCGATCCAGTGCATAGCCCTGCTAGGCCCAGCGTGGAAGACGGTCTCGTTCTTCCAACCGAAGAGCCACATATGGTTGTCAGCCCGATAAATTCCCCTCGGATCGGGACCGATGAAAGGATCGGCTGGCACGCCGCTCTTGGTCCGCCAGCCAACGCCATCGGTCCATACCTCGGCGGTCTTGTTGCCCAGGCCGCCAGCCCAAGACCCGCCAAGGGTGAAGGCCGACCCGTCACTCAGCAGGGTGGTGCCCTGGTACGCCCGCGGGATGTTCATGTCGGCGGCGTTTTCCCACGAGTCGGTAGCCGGGTTGTAGATACTGGTCTTGCCGCTCGCCGAGCCCCCGTTTACAAGGACCCGACCATCGGCCAGGTTCGAGATCCCCGGACAGAACATGTCGTGGCCGGTGTTGGAGACCCGCCGCTCGGAGTAGGCCGACGTGGCCGGATCGAACAGCATCGTTTCGGTGTAACCCCTGTTGCCAGGCCCGATGGCGAAACGTTCGGAGGACGCCCACATCAGCACCTTGCCGTCCGGCAAGCTCGATGCTGCAACCGGGACTAGCGGGGTGTTGATCACGCCAGTCCACTGGCCGTCTACGCCGGCTTCGACATTGGCCGGGCCGACGCTGAACTGCTGATTTGTACCGCCGTGACAGTCGAACTGGATCACCTGCGCGCCGTTGACCGCAGATCCACCTTCTATATCGAGGCAGCGGCCGGAATGGCGGGCGACAACCCTGGCCCAGTCTCCGTCAACCGTTTCGACCCGGAACTGTTCGTTGGTCGCGGAGACGCAGGGCCACTGGATCAGGCGGGCCAGGTTGGCCGTATCTGCACCGAAGACATTGAGACACAGTCCCGAGTGGGCCACCTTGAGCTGCACGTAGCCGCCGCCAACATCAACTGCGGTCCAGGATTGGTTCGTCGCGCCGCTGCAATCCTGCTGCTGCACGTTTGCCCCGTGGGCGTTCGATGCCGCCTCCACGCCGAGGCATTTGCCGGAGTGGCGCACTGTGATGCTCTCCGCAGACTGGGCCGAAGCCGAGTTGGCCGCGCCGGGAAGCGTCAGAGCAGCCACCGAGATCACGAAGGCCAAGGCCATAAGCCTGGCGGTTATCCGGCCTGCTCGCCGTAGTTGTACCTGCATGGTCACCAGCCAGTGATTGCGCGACATTGAATCTCAAACCCCATCATTGTCGAGGGGCTGCTGGAAACCCTAACGAAGGCGGAGACGAACATTCGACGGGTGATGCTGGGAAGTGATGGGTCGATTCACCTGATCGACAGGCTCGATCGACGGTTAGCGGTCGCCAACAGAACCAGGGTCACGCATGCAGCGACTGCCGACAGCGCCGCGGGGCCATCGATGCTGTATGCGTCATAGAGAAAGCCCGCGGCCACGACCCCGAGACCTCGTGACACGGTTCCGACTGCGCCGCTGATGCCCAGCGTTCGACCCCGAGCCTCTGGCATGGCCTCGCTTACCAACGAGAACGAGGTGACGATCGCATACTCGAACGCCACGAAGAAGACGAGCAGCCCGACCCCACCGACCAACCGCGACGTTCCGGCCAGGCTTATCACCAAGAGTCCAACCAGTACCGTTCCCACAGCCACTCGCATGGTCCGCAACTTGCCGAGGCGGTCGGCGAAGGCCGATGAGCTCATCGAGGCGAACAGCTCTGCGGCTCCGAACGACATGGCGACGAGGCCGATTCCCCCCGTCGATACACCAAGCACTTCGTCCAGCCACGTTCCGGCAACGACGATCGTGGCCAGCCCGGCCAACGAGATCGCTGCCGAGGCTCCGATCACCAGCCAGGCGTCCATGGTGATCTTGAGTTTCGGCCCGTCGGTCTCGGCAGCCAACTGGCGTGGTTCCCCGTCGTCGATCGACCACACCAGCGCCGCAACAACCAGGGCCGCAACACCGATAGCGACGAACGGCCCGCGCCAGCCAAAGGCGGAGATGAGCAGCGCCATGATTGGGGCTCCGATGAGCAGCGCCGATGCCCATGACGTTTCGAACACACCGATGAACCGCGCACGCCGATGAAATTGCACACGAGCCGAGATCCAGGCGTGGCCGCTAACGGTAACGAAGCCGGACGACAGCCCGATCATCATGGCAGCGACCAGGAATGTCCATACCGAGCCGTAGAGGGCAACCATCGACGATGCTGCCACCGTGAACAGAGCGCCGATCATCACCGCTCGCTCTTTGCCTGCGTCCAGCCATCTCCCAGCAACCAGCGTGGCTATGCCGCACGCCTCGGCGGCGCCAAGAATCGCGGCCAACGTCGAGGTCGATGAATTGAAGGCCAAGGCCAAGGTTGGAAGGAAGAATGGCAGCCAGCGGATCGCGGTATTGGCCACCGCCTTGCCCGAGGTGAGCCTGGCAAGCGCTGACGGTGCGATCTCCACCAGTGGACACTATCCAAGCGCCCCCTCAATAAGCTGACCGGCCCGCCCAGTGGGCGAGCCGGTCACAGTCGTATCGAACCGCAGTCGTACCTAGCTACTGGGCCAACTGGCTACGAGCTAGCAACCGCTTCCAAGATGTTGAGCTTGCTCGCCCTGATCGACGGGATAATCGAAGACAACAGTCCGACCAGCGCCGCCATCACCACGACCACAGCCAGCGCCCCAACCGGGACCGAGAAGCTGCCGACGCCCTGGTCCCGCAGGGCGTAGATGATGGCGTAGCCGAAGAACAGGCCGAGGATCACGCCGAGAATGGCGCCGAACAGTGCGGTGATGACCGCCTCCCAGCGAATCGTCGACCGAACCTGGGAGCGAGTCATGCCAACCGCTCGCAGCAGGCCGATCTCCCTGGTGCGTTCGATGGTGCTGAGCCGCAGGGTGTTGGCGATGCCGAAGGCGGCGATGATGATGGCCAAGCCAAGCAGGCCATAGATGAGGTTCAGGAGCAGGTCGATACTTCCGGCCTGCGCCTCGACGAACTCGTCTCGGTCCTGGATGGTGGCGTTGGGGTACACCTCGGTGAATGGCGTCATGGCCGTTCGAGCTTCTTCGACCGAGACACCATCGGCGATCTTCACATAGGTCGAGAAGTCGAGCTGTTCGGCCCCGGTGGAGCTCCACAGGTCCTGGCCGACGGCGTAGTTCCCGGCAACCGCGGCGTCGTCGTAGATTCCGACGACCTGCAGTTGACGGTCGATACCGTCGGTGAACTTGACCGAAATGCTGTCGCCGAGACCAACGCCGTACTCTTCGGCCCGGGCATCCAGAAGGAAGATGGAATCGCCGACGAGGTCAGCCGGGGAGCCCTCGACGATGCCGATGTCGAAGATGTCGAAGCCGGTTACCGGGTCGAAGGCCAGAATGAAGTCACCGTTGCCTTCGACTTCGGCGATACCGAGCCGGATCGAAGTGGCAATCTCGATCTCGTCGAGCCCCTGTAGACCGGAAGTCAGCTCGGGGCTGAAACCGCCGCCTGGTCCCTGCGAGCCTGCGCTGACCACGATGTCGCCGACAAAGGACTCGGCGATGGTGTCGGTGATCGACGCTCGTAGCGATGACGCCAGCACCGTCACGCCAGCCACCAGCGCAACACCGATGGTCAACGCCGCAGCGGTGCGAGCGGTGCGCTTGGGGTTGCGGATCGAGTTGTCGCGGGCCAGCTTGCCGGTTGTACCCCGGAAGGCAGCGATCGGGGCTCCGAGCACACGAGCCACCGGCCGGGCGATCGTCGGGCCGAGCACAAACACACCGATGAACATCACTCCAGCGCCGAGACCAGCCAAGCTGATCTCCGGAGCGAGAAGTCCAAACAGGATGGAAACGCCGCCGAGGGCCACGATGACAATGCCGATAAGCATCCGTACATTGTTCCGCTTCCAATCCTCGGCCGAAGCTTCGCGCAGCGCCTCGATTGGAGTGATACGAGAAGCTCGGATGGCCGGGAACAGCGCCGACAGCACCGTCACCAGGGTGCCGAGCACCAGGCTGATGATGATCGTCCGCGGCTGCAGCACCAGACCACCTGACGGCAGCTCGATCCCGATGCCGTTAAGCATCGCCCGCAGCCCGTACGACAGGGCTATGCCAAGCCCGAGACCGAGTAGCGAACCGATGACCCCGATGACGATGGCCTCGAGAAACACCGATCCCAGGATTTGGCCACGAGCGGCGCCAAGCGCCCGGAAGAGAGCGAACTCCCTGGTCCGCTGAGCGATGAGGATCGAGAACGTGTTGGCGATCACGAACGACGAAACGAAGATGGCGATCACTGCGAACGCCGTCAGGAATATGGTGAAGAAGCTGAGGCCGTCGGCGATAGCACTCTGAGCCTCTTCGGTCGCTTCGGTCCCGGTGATCGCTTCGACTCCGCCGGGCAGCATCTCAGAGATTCGGGCAACGATCTCTTCTTCGCTGATTCCGTCGGCGGCGCGGACACCGACCGCGTCGACCTGGCCAGCAACACCGAGCACTCGCTGTGCTTCCTCTATTTGGAACAGGGCGGTTGTGGCGCCACCGACAGAGCCGGAGGTACCGAACCGGGCCACCCCGACCAGTTCATACTCTTCTGATCCCGAAGCGGCGAGAATACGGATCTGGTCGCCAACGCTGAAGCCGCCGGCATCTGCGGTGGTTTGGTCGAGCACCACTTCGCCAGGGCCCGACGGTTCACGCCCATCGGTCACGGCGAACTGCGAGAGCTCGTCGTCTTCAGCCCAGGAGAACCCGAAGGTCGGTGGCCCCTGGCCGGGATCGCCGATCGGTTCGCCATCGCTACCGATCACGGTCGCCGTGCCCTGCACGAAACCTTCGGCTGCTACAACACCGTCGACCGAGGCGATGGTCTCGACGATCGATTCATCGATACGGGCGCGAACCTGTACCCCGAACCCGGCATCGATGGTTTCGGTTGAGCGGACCGATGCGTCGGTCGTTTCGAACACTGTGGCGAACAGATCATCGAATGCCCGCTGCACCGAATCGGTGAAGATGAGCGTTCCGGCTAGGAATGAGATGCCGAGAATGACTGCGGCGGCGGTTGCGACGGTGCGGCCCATGTGGCCGCGGATGGATTTCAGGGTGGCTTTGAACATGGCTCTGCCCTCAGTCGCCTAGGTTGCGCATGGTGTCGTACACCATGTCTGCGGTGGGATTCTGAATCTCGTGCACCAGGCGACCGTCGGCCAGGAACAACACACGATCGCTATATGCGGCGGAAACCGGATCGTGGGTAACCATGACGATGGTCTGAGAGAGTTCGTCGACCGCACGACGCATGAAGTCGAGGATCTCCGAACCGGTCTTTGAGTCGAGGTTGCCGGTCGGCTCATCGCCGAAGATGATGTCTGGCCTGCTGGCCAAGGCCCGAGCGACAGCGACGCGCTGCTGCTGGCCACCGGACAGTTCGTTCGGGCGGTGGGTTTGACGGTCGGACAGACCGACGGTGTTAATGACCTCGTCGATCCATGCCTCGTCGCCCTTTGAGCCCGCCAGGTCGAGCGGCAGGGTGATGTTCTCCCTGGCGCTCAGGGTGGGGATCAGGTTGTAGGCCTGGAACACAAACCCGATGTGTTCGCGCCGCAGCATCGTCAGGGCCTTGTCGTTCATCGTCGATAGCGCCTGACTGCCGATGTACGCCTCGCCTGATGTCAACCGGTCGAGGCCGGCCATGCACTGCATGAGGGTCGACTTACCGGAACCGGATGGCCCCATGATGGCGGTGAACACGCCCGCGTCGAACTGAACGGATACCTCTCGCAGCGCGTGCACTTCGGTGTCGCCCATGCCGTAGACCTTGGACGCCGCCACCGCGCTGGCCGCAGCGGTTGCGCTAGGGGCAGAAGGCTGGGCGGGCATCGCTGCCCCGCTCGGCGCCGGAGGTTGGTTGCTGGTTTCAGTCATCGATTACTCCCTCGGGTAGTCCGATGTAGACGCTAGGCCGACTGGCCGGGCGGGCCATCGGCCGCACTAACGATTTCACTCTCATCCTTGCGATGGATGCCAGTGATTTATGGCACGTACCGGTGCTAACTGGTGATCATCAACCGGTACCGGGGCGAACAACCCCAGACTCGTAGGCTACGACCACAGCCTGCACTCGGTCGCGCACGTTCAGCTTTGTAAGGACTCTACCGACATGGGTTTTCACCGTCGTTTCGCTTACAAAAAGTTTGCTGGCGATCTCAGCGTTTGAGAGCCCCTTCGCTAGCTCGCCAAGTACCTCGCCTTCCCGCTCGGTCAGCGACGACAGCACCGCATTGGCTCCGTCGGGCTCAGCCGCATCAGCAGGACCGACACCGGTCTGGAACCGCTCGATCAATCGCTTGGTCACCGAGGGCGAGAGTAGGGCTTCGCCCGCGGCCACAACCCGAATCGCTTCCACCAGTTGATCGGCGGGAGCGTCCTTCAGTAGAAATCCGCTGGCGCCGTGGCGCAGAGCGGCGAATACATACTCATCGAGATCGAAGGTGGTGACGATGATGACTCTGGTGTCACGATCGTTCTCTAGTTGACGTGTCGCTTCGACCCCGTCCATGACCGGCATCCGTACGTCCATCAGCACAACGTCGGGTTTGTTGGCGCGGACCATGTCGAGTGCGGCTCGACCGTCCGCTGCTTCGCCAACAACTTCGAAGTCGTCTTCCGACTCGAGAATCATACGAAACCCGGTCCGCACCAGCTCCTGATCGTCGACGACCCCGATACGAATCACGCTGGAGGTTCCGTTGGGGGTCATGCTCGGCTGTCTCCCCCGTCGTTCACGATGGGTAGTGAAACCGAGACCAGGAATCCGCCGTCGGGCTTCGGTCCAGCGGCGAACTGTCCACCGAAGATCTCGACCCGCTCCTGCATGCCCTGTAGGCCATGGCCACCGGCGTCGAGTGCGGCGGCACCTCGACCGTTGTCGACAATCTGCAGATCGAGCGAGCTTGGTCGACGTTTGATGTCGACCGCTGCGGTAGCGCCTTGGCCACCGTGCTTCAGCACGTTGGTCAGCGATTCTTGGACGATCCGGTAGGCGGTGAGGTCGACCGTGGCCGGGACCACGCCCGGGTCGTCGGTTTGATCGTCGGTGACGTTTTCGGTGTTAATAGTGACCTTAAGCCCCGTGCCTTCGAGTTCGGCCACCAACTCGTCGAGGGCGTGGAGGCCGGGAGCTGGCTGCCATGACTCAGCGGGCTCGGTGCGTATCACAGACAGAACCTGACGCATCTCGCCCAGCGCGGTGCGACCTGTCTGTTCGATCTGCTCCAGTGCGCTAGCGGTTCCCGCCGGGTCCTTTTCGAGGATCCGTCGAGCCGCCGCAGCCTGAACCACGATGACCGAAAGGCCGTGGGCCACCACATCATGAAGTTCTCGGGCGATTCTGGCCCGCTCGTCGGCCAGCGCCCGATCCCGGTCGGCCTCCCTCGACATCTCCAGAGCCTCGGCTCGGCTATTGGCTGCAACGACCGACGCCTGTCTGCCAGACGCTTCGGTAGCCAGTGCACACGAGCCCATGCTCAGCAGCGCCACGATGGGCAATGCGTACGGTGGCGCAACATCGATCAGCACGCCGACACCGGTGTAGGCGGTAAGCAGGACGCCGGCAACCCAGGCCGCTCTTCGAGAGAAAACCGACCCGTAGAAGACCGCGGAGTAGAGCAGCACGGTCATGGCCAGATAGGTGTTCGGCAGGCCAGCACTCCACACCAGCGCCTGAATGGTCGCTCCGGCGAACAGCGCGGCGCCAGGCGCCAGCCGTCGGAACCCCACTACCCAGGCCGGTCCGATGAGCAGCAGCCACGTCAGACCACCGATTTCTGAAGTAGTCACGTCGACCGCGTCACCATCGAGACCGGCCGAAACCGCGAGAGCAAGCGAGCCGAGAATCGCCGCTAGTACGACGTCGGCAATAATCTGCCTGGTCGTTGGGCGTCGGCCCGTCGTGGCGCCCTGGAAGGCCTCGGTCACCAATCCCATGGCATTACGGTAGCGAACCGCCCCTCGCCCGTCGTCCGCCTTAGGGATGACTCGTCAGCGGATACTGAAATCCTCGCTTAGTGCTTGCGGGTCACCTGAACAGGCAAACTCGTGTAG
Source organism: Acidimicrobiales bacterium (assembly GCA_050633745.1). GTDB lineage: Bacteria > Actinomycetota > Acidimicrobiia > Acidimicrobiales > SZUA-35 > JAHELU01. Next base: position 3,216 of record JBOEHD010000168.1, on the reverse strand, counting down.
CCGTTGATGAACGCCGACAACGTACGTTCGGGCTCGCCGACGACTTCGATACGATCGAAGCGTTGCAGAATCTCCTCCCACAGGATGCGCAGCTGCAGNNCCCATGCAGAAGTGGATGCCGTACCCGAACGACAGGTGCCGTCCCGCGTTCTCGCGGTGAAGATCGATGGCATCGGCATTGGCGCCAAAGAACTCTTCGTCGCGGTTGGCGGACAGGTACCACATCAGCACCTGATCGTCCTTACGGATCTGCTTGCCACCGAGTTCGGTGTCGCAGGTCGCGGTGCGTCGCATGTACGACAGTGGCGTCTGCCAGCGAATGATCTCGGGAACGAGATTCTCGACCAGCGACGGGTCGGCGATGAGCTTGCTGTACTCGTCTGGGTATCGATTCAGTCCGTAGACGCTGCCCGACATCGAGTTGCGGGTCGTGTCGTTGCCACCGACGATCAGAAGGAACAGGTTGCCAAGGTGAGCCGCTGCAGGCATGCCCTTCGTCGCTTCGCCGTGCACGAGCATCGAGACGAGGTCGAAGCCGGGCTTCGCTTCCCGTTCGATCCATAGCTGTTCGAAGTACTCGAGGCACTCCTGGATCTCGGCCCGCTGTTGGGCCCCAGATTCAATGGATGTGCCGGGCTGGGGAATGGAGGTGACGACATCGGACCAGCGGGTGAGTTTGTGCCGGTCTTCGAGCGGGAAGTCGAAGAGGGTCGCCAGCAGCAAGGTGGTCAGCTCGATGGACACCGTCTCAACCCAGTCGAACGTCTCGCCTTCCGGCAGGGTGTCGAGGACGGCGATGGTGCGGTCTCGGATCAGGTCGTCGAGATTCCGGAGGCTGCTCGGGGCAGAGATCTCACGGACCGTCTTGCGCTGGGTGGTCTGATCCGGCGGATCCATGGCGATGAAGGAGGAAGCGGAGCTGCCGATCGACTCGGGTATCGGTGTGCCGACCGGCGGGCCGATCGTGATTCCGCTGGCCGAGGAATAGGTCTTCCAGTCGCCGTCGACGGCCCGCACATCGTCGTAACGCGTGACTGACCAGTAGCGCCCCGCAGATCCGAGTTCGTTGAAATGCACCGGGTCTTCGCGTCGGAGCCGGGCAAAGTGTTCGTGCCAGCGGTGCTCGCGAAACAGGTGCGGGTTCAAAGGGTTGATCTCGTCGAGCGCAGGGTCCGCGGCCTCACCAACCTCTCCGCCGAATATCGCCTGCTCCATCTCTGGGTTTCGCACCGGCTTGCGAGCCAGCCAGGCTTCACGATCGAGTTGGGTGTCGGTCATCGTTCCTCCCCTTTGCCCCATTTAACCGTCTGTCGTTGAACGGCGTCGATTCCGACGCTAGCTATACGGTGCACTTCGGGGCCGCTGCAAGGCGGCTCTTCGTCCGTGGTGAACCTGTGGCGAACCAGCGGCCGACCGGTGAACGAGTCATTAAATCGAAGGATCGCGCGACGGGATTGGCGTCAAGTCATGCCAGACTCAAGATCTATGAGACGAATCGTCGCAGCAGCAGCCATCGCCGCTCTGTCCCTGGTGGCCGCGGGCTGCGGGGGAACCGATGCCGATAGCTCGGTCGAAGCGGCGGCCGGTTCCGGCGAAGTGATCGATGCTTCGGTTTTCAGCGGCACCGCCACCACCATCAGCGGCGAAAGCTTCGATCTTGGCACCCTGGCCGACAAAGACCTCGTGGTCTGGTTCTGGGCCCCGTGGTGAAGCTCGTGCGTGAATGAAGGCCCTGCGGTCGCAGCGGTCGAAGCGCAATACGGTGATCAGGTGACGTTTGTCGGCATCGGCGGGCAGGCCGATGTTGGTGCAAACTTCGCTGGCTTTGTCAGCGGAACCGGCACCGACGGATTCACTCAGCTGGAAGATACCAGCGGCGATCTCTACGAGCAGTTCGGTACTACCGGTCGTTCGGTGTTCCTATTCGTCAACCAGGACGGCTCCTCTGAGTTCATCTCCTGGGGCGTGGCCCAACAGAGCGAACTCAGCGAACGAGTAGAACAGCTCATCGCCGCCTAAGCGGCGACGGGTACACAGCGTCCTGCTATTCCCAGGTTCCGAACTGAAATGCCTTGCTTGGCAACGTCCGCCAGGCGGCAAGCGCCGCGCCGTCACCGGCGGTGACCTCGACGTCTTCGTAGGGTCGGCCCCAGAGGGCCATAAGAACCTGAACCACTGGACCTCTTATAGACAGGCCGGTTGTAGGCACCTCGGTTATAGGCACGTCGGCCAAGTCCTGCTCTGCTGAGTCGGATTCGGGCTCGATAGCCACCGTGCCGAGTGGAGCCCCATGCGAACCCAAGAGCTCTGCACTAAGACCGCCGGGGTTCTCCCCGGTGACTCGACGCATGGCGGGAAGAAAGAACCGGCAGGCATAGTCGACCGAATCAAGAGCCGCCCGATCCGAAATCGCATGCTCGTGACCGAGCGCTTGCTCAACATCGAGTCGATGGACTCCAATCTCCGAAGCCGCATGCCAGGCCCACAGTTCGATCGTGCCGTGCCCTCCGGTCATCGAGAAGAAACACTCTCGGCTCGGATTGTCGGCCATAAAATCGATGGCTGAATGGGCCCAGGCCGCCAAATCGAAGGGGTCTGCTCCAACAGGGCGACGTCCGCTGATCTCGTAGGCCCGTTCACGAGCATCGGTCTCACCGGGCTCGGATCGCATCATTTGTTCCCAGGCAACGGCTACCCGACCAACGTGGACCGCAGTGTTGTACACCGTCCAGCCTGGACAATTGGGCACAGGATGGTCCATCTGATCGGGGTTTACCCCGGTCAGATAGTCGACCGCAGTACGGGCCTCGGTCAATCGTTCTGCAAATTCCATAGTGAAAAGCCCCGGCAGCTCGGATTGCCAACCGAAGCTAGCGCATCTTCAACACTGGGGAACCACCGAAACGGGCCAAAAAATCAGAATGAACAATCTTGTTGTTTATCGACAGATGGAGGACTTGGCGCGACTTGGTCATAGCGTTACGGGTAGGGCCATGCCAAAGGGTTGGGCCCCAATCGAAAAGGTTGAAATTATGCAAGGCACAGTAAAGTTTTTTAATAGCGAAAAAGGCTTCGGCTTCATCTCACGTGAGGGTGGCGACGATGTATTCGTTCACTACTCAAACATCGCAGGTGACGGCTACAAGTCTCTCGACGAGGGTCAGACAGTCGAGTTCGACGTCGCTCCCGGCCGCAAGGGCGAGGAAGCTCAGAACG
>JBOEHD010000167.1:2033-24596 GCA_050633745.1 Acidimicrobiales bacterium | reverse complement strand
ACCAGAAGTCGCCGGTGTCGCCGGTCTCCTCGCCGCCCTCGCCTGCACAGATCACGATCAGCGCTTCCACAGCACCGGTGCCGTTGTCGAACGCCGAGAAGTTGACCGACGGGTTCGCCGTTGCGAGCACATCCTCGACGAGCTTCTGGGCGTTCTTCGGATAGCCGTTGAAGCCGTAGTTGCCATCGGTGTAGTAGGACTTCGGCCTCGGGGCCCGGAACCAGCCGGCGGTCGGGCCGCCCGATCCGTAGACCTCACCGGTGACGTCGAGCTGGCCGTATGAGGCTTCAAGGTAGAAGTCCCGCATACTTCCACCCGGATATGACCCGACCGAGAACAGCATTTGTTCGAAATGGTCTTGGGTTTGAGTGGCCGGTTCATCCTCGAAGTCGATGAGGAGCACCACGGCTTGGCGGGTGCCGGTCACCGGCGCGAAGTCCTTGGTCGGCGAGACCAGGGTGTGGGCTCGGGTCCCGGACGGGCGACCGACGATCAGCCCATAGGACACGGCATCGACGAGCTTCTTCGTACCTTTTGCGGGCGGGGCCTTGCCCGCCAGAATCTGCTCACGGGTGTTGAGGATCCGCTCCTCAAGCTCCGGGGAAGGCGAAACAATACAGTCTGGGGCTCCGGTCAGCATTGGCTTATCTCCAGGTTGGGCCGAGCGGGTACGCAAAGCACCACCGATGGTTCGGTGGCCCCCTGCGCGCACGACCGTCATGATCTCGGTCTCGTACAACTGCGATTTCGCAGTTCGGTGAGATGTCCCTCAACACTCACCGTGCACTCACGATAAGAGCGAAATTGGGGGCGGGTCAATGTAATACATTTCACCGATGTTTCTTGTATTTATCGAATGACTCGTTGCGTCATATTCCTATTTGAGGCAATGGCGCGCTATGACGAAATTGGCGACCCTGAGCCCAACCCTGAGGTGGTTCCGCGGGAGGTCAGGGGTACCCAGGGAGCGATCCGGGTTGTGCCCGATACCGCAACCGGTCCTCTCCCATGAGGATGGAGACATGACCAACACAGCGAACTCTCCAGAACCCTCGGCCACCGACACCGGCGCTCAGACCGGAACGACGGCCACCCTCCCTCCCATCCCCGTCGCGGCGCCCGGCCCCCAGCCGGTGCAGCGTCGAACGAGCGGATGGACCATCTTCTTCGGCCTCGCCGCCGCAGCGATGGCAGCCATACTGCTCGTGGTGATGGGCCTGCTGGCCCTCGGTGCTGCAGTGGTGGCCGGTATCGCCTCTGGCGACATCGAGGTCAACACCGACCGCGTCGACATCGACCTCACCCCCGCGACGGTCGCCGAGCTGCCCGCCTCGATCATCGAGGAGAACGGAGAGATCAAGGTCGATCTGACCGAACTCGATGTCGCTGAGCTTCAGGCCGCCGACCAGCCGGTCGAGCTCGACATCCGGGCAGACTTCGGATCGATCACCGTCATCGTCCCCGAGGATCTCGACGTTTCGGTCGATGCCGCCAGCGACCTGGGCGACGTCACGGTCTTCGGTGACTCCGACGACGGGTTCGACAACACCGTCATCCGCCAGAACGACGATGCGGACATCGCCCTCGACCTCGACCTCGACGTCGGCTCCATCGATGTCATCCGTCGCTGATGCAGTCCGGCCGTCGGGCCTAGAAGCCCGGCGGCCGTTGGTCCCCCTCGATCGAAACGATCGGCGGGGATCAGTTTGCGTTCAGCTGGCGTTCCAAAGCGGCGAGCGTGCGGTAGCAACCCATCACCTGACCCACCGATGAGTTCGGTTCTCGGCCTTCCGCTATGGCCGAGATGAACTCGCGATCCTGGAGCTCGATGCCGTTCATCGAGACGGCGACGTTCGACACGTCGATCACCTCGTCCCGACCGGTGATCAGATCGTCGTAGCGGGCGATGTAGGTCCCGGTGTCGCCGATATAGCGGAAGAACGTTCCGAGCGGCCCGTCGTTGTTGAACGACAGGGACAAGGTGAGCAGCGATCCGCCGATCGTCTTCATCTGGATCGACATGTCCATGGCGATGCCGAGGTCCGGATGGGTCGGCCCTTCGAGCACGTTCGCGGCGACGACCTCCTCGCCGGTCTGGTATGCGAAGAGGTCCACGGTGTGGGCCGCGTGATGCCAGAGCAGGTGGTCGGTCCAGGACCGGGCTTCGCCTGCGGCGTTGGTGTTGGTTCGGCGGAAGAAGTAGGTCTGAACGTCGAGCTGCTGAATGGCTAGTTCACCGGCGTTGATCTTTTTGTGGACCCACTGATGCGATGGATTGAAGCGCCGGGTGTGGCCGACCATACAGATCAGCCCGGTCTCCTGCTGTTTTGCCATGACCGCTTCGGCGTCGGCCCAGTTGTCGGCCAGCGGGATCTCCACCTGAACATGAACACCGGCATCCATGCACTGGATGGACTGAGCGGCGTGCATCTGTGTCGGCGTGGCCAGTATCACCGCGTCGATGTTGCCGAGGGCGAGTGCATCATCGAGGTCGGTCATCGCATGGGGGATTCCGTACTCTTTGGCCACGGCCTGGGTCGGCTCAAGGAGCCGGCCGACCACCGCGGTCACCTCAACGCCATCGATGTTCCGGATGCCATCCAGATGTTTCTTACCAAAAGCGCCTGCACCGGCCAGTACCACGTTGGTCATTCGACTTGCTCCTGCGTTCCTACTCGACGGGCGTCAAACTCTTGACAGCTCTTTGATCGGTGGTGAGCGATTGACTGCTACCACAGACGGATTGTCAACAATCCTACCGTGCCCCTAAGGCACTCCCAGTCCTACGAGTGGCCAGCTGGCCTAGGAAAGTGGTGGCTTCGTCTTGTTCTCCGCTGGTGCAGGTTTGGCCGCTTCGGCCGCGGCCTTGATGCCTTCGACTACGGTCTGCATGTTGGCTCGGTGCTCCGCAACACGACGGTCCAGAATCTTGGCTTCCTTGTCCGGCATGTTTGTGATGGCCGCGGTGATGCCCGATGGGCCGGGGCCCAGCACCAAGCGGTAGCGGAGTCGGGTTGCACCGGCGATCGAGTCGAGTTCGAAACGCCACTGGGCACCCGGGTTCTCGGTATCAGACGTGATCCATCCGAAGCGTCGCTGCGGTTCGTACTGGTCGACGAAGCACTCTACGTCCCACTCACCGATGGCCTTGTGGGTATTGGAGCCGATGAACTTAGCGCCCAACGCTGGACCATCGAACCCGTCGGCCCAACGAGCGCCAACGAACTCCTCGCTGAACTGAGCTCCAAAGTTGATGTCGCTGGCGAAGGGCCACACGACGTGCGCCGGTGCCTTGATATCGATCTCGGCGATGGTTCCCGGTCCATCAGCGTGAACTGGAGGCTCGCTTGGGCCGCGCTCCCAAGTGCGAGCGAAGCCGTCGAAGTAGGTGATCTCGCGAGCTGGGTACCTCGGGGCGATCTTGAAGTCGGTCCCGGTGAACCAGGCCACCGGAATCATGGCGATCTGGGTCATTTCTGCTGGGATATCCAACAACTCGGCGAGGTCTTCCTCACGGGACAGGATGGCGGTGGTCCAGGCGGTGCCGAGGCCGCGGGCCCGTAGTGCCACACAGAAACTCCAGACCGACTGGATCACCGAGTCGAACAGACCCGGGCGTCCGCTGCCATCATGGTTGCCGATGATCGTCGGAATGACGATGGCTGGCACCTCAGACAGATGCTGGGCCAGGTGGGCGGCCGAGGCCATCACCCGTTCCTGTGCATGTCCCGTACCGGCGATCTTGTCGTGGGCCTGGATCATCCACTGACCAGCCGACTCCATGTAGATCTCGGCCATACGGTCTTTGGTCTTCTGATCGGTCACGATCACCCAACGGCGACTGCCCTGGTTACCACCAGATGGCGCCTGTTCGGCAACGTCGATGCAGTCGAGCAGGATCTCTCGGTCGACAGGGCGCTCGAGATCTAAGCGACGCCGTACCGCCCTGGTGGTCATCAGAGCTTTGTCGACCGAGGCGATGTCAATATCGCTAGCTACGGGATTCGCGTCACTGGTCATGGTTAGTCCTTTGGTAGGGCAGCGCCGGAATCGGCACTCATCTTCGAGCCGGCATGATCGCGGGCCGCCTTCGCTAACGCTTTGAACTCATCTCGCTCATCGTCGCTTAGGACGTCGAAGTCTGGAGCATGGAGCCGGTTAGCCATGCCCTCGATCTCGTTCCGAGCGTCGACGTTTGGGGCTCCGTCGGGGTACGGCTCAGGCCAGCCGAAGAACTTGGCGTTCCAGGCCCCGGTCGGCCCGCTCATGATGGCGTCCAGCGGGCTCATGCCGCTGGCCTGCACTGCGGTGCAGAAACGGGCAAACCCAAGCTCACGCATGGTCTGGGCCAACTGCATCGTGCGAGCAGGTCCCGGTTCGGGCAGTTCCTGGTCTCGCCACCCGACGAAGGTAGGAGCATTCATAGGACTGGCCGCGTCGACCACTCGCTGGGCCAGCTCCCCGAGGCGCTCTGTGCCGTCGAAGCCGTCGAGATGGGTCTCGCCCCACTCTTGACAGAGCCGGGCGAAGATCCCTGCACCCTCGTGCGGGCTCATCTCCGCTCGGCCAGCTCGCACCTGGGCGGCCATGTACTCCGGTTCCCAGAAGAACGCCGCCCCGACCACATTGTCGACGGGGCAGTCGCCAAGCACTCCAAGGCGACCTACGGCGTAACCGGGGATGCCTTCGGGCATACCGGCGGCGACCGCCTTTTCGTTTGTTACAGGGGCCATAAGCCAGTGCATGGCGAGCATGCCGATCGAGCCTCGCATGCTGCGGGCGAGCGAAAGAGAATCCATGCACAGAATGTAGACATGCCGCAGGGCATGTTCCATTTCGGGCGTCGGGTTTATAGCTCGCGGATTGAGCCGACTTGAATGCGCTTCGAAGGATCGAGCTCTGCCGAGTCAGCTCCGCGCAGCACCGTGGCGCCAAATCGTTCGGGATGCTCATCGATCCTGCTCTTTACATGTTCGAGCAGACCCCCCAGGTGTTCCTTGCGAGAGGCGCTGTTCACCCGATCGGGGTGGCCGGTAAACCAGAGGTGGAATCGGTCATCGGTTTGCTCGGTCGTCGCTCGTTTCGTTGAGCCTTGGGCCGCGACCCGCGAGTCGATGATGTGATCGAGCACCTGAGCTGACGGGTTCCGATGGCTTCCGTTGCCACAGAACAGATAATGATCGGCGGTGACCCGTACTGCGAAGTCACGGTCGAGATTGTTTGGGCTGCCGTGGTGTTGAATCTTCACGACGTTCAGATGGCCTGCTTTGTCGCTGTCGTCGGGTCCCTGGTCAAGCCGGCCCGCGGCTTCAAGGCCGTCGAGGATGTCCTTCTGGTGGGCATCGCCGGTGAACAGCGCAGTTTGGCCGTCCTGCTCGGCCAGGATGATGATCGATACCAGATTGGCCGGGGTGAGGCTTGAGCGGCGAGCGCTTTCGACGATTCTTGGGGTCGACGAAGTGAGGAGCCACTCCCCTATTTCGCCCTCAAGCGAGGCAATCCGGCCCGGGTTTTCCTCGACCCATTCCTTCCAATCCTTCTTGAATTTGGTGAGTTCAGCCTTGCTCGGGCCAAGTACCTGAAGAGCCAGACCGCCAATATTGGCGCTAGGCACCTCGTCCTCTCGTCCGGTTCGCTGAATCAAGCTGTTCGGGAAGCCCTCGTTTACCGACTCGGCTATCACCCCGCTGGCTAGCTTCTTTTCCAGTTCGATCCCGGTGAAGAAGCCGGTAGCCAGATTGGCGTTGCGGCTTATATCGGCGGCGCTGAACTTTAAGCCCTTCGCCGCCGCGGTGTGGCCGGGCAGGGGCTGACCATCGTCGTCGTACACCGATGCGAGAATTTGCCGCTGCGCTGCGAGCGCGGTGCCAACCGGTGACGACTCGCCCCCGGTCAGGGCAGGGAACGAGTTGTACCAGAACTGCCCGATCTCCGGTGGACGATGCTTCGGCCCCTTGATGTTTGCATTGCCCTCGCCGGTCGGGTGATCGCTATGGAAATCGGCCCGGATCTGTTCCATGCGCTGGTCGACGAGGTCTAGAACACCCTGGATGTGGTCGTTGTCGATGTGGGAAACGCAGACCAGGTCGAGGCGAGGAATGTCGGCGAGGGCCGGGGCGGTGTTGGCTCGGAAGCTGCCTTTGCGGCCGCCGTCGAACAGAACCGTTTCGGAGTCATTGCCCTTGAGTAGCACGCAGTCTCCATCGCCTGCGTCAAAGATTGTGAGTTTCACGTCTGGCTCCCAGCGGGCTTGAGGCGGTCCTGTTCTTTTTCTCTTGCTCGGGCGAACTGCACGGTTTCCTCAAGAGCCCGATCGGCGTCGACAACGCCATAGCCTGCGTCGGGTTGCCACTCGAAGGTGTAGCCGGGAAGCGGTGCGGCGGTCCGTCTAAGGATGCTGGTGATCTGAGCTGCGGTCAGGCCCGGATCGACGGCCAACATCAAACCGACGATGCCTGCAATCCGCGGTGCGGCCATGCTGGTGCCGGTCATGGCCATCCACTTGTGGGCGGTGAATCCGCTCGCCGCCACCACGTCGGTGCCCGCCGCGGCGATATCCGGTTTTGCCTCGCCAGTTCGGGTCGGCCCACGGCTCGACGAGCTGTGGATCGACCGCTGCTGTTCGTCGAGGTTGGCCACAGCGTTGACGTAGGTGCCACAGGCCAGCGTAGATACCTGCATGTTGGCGTCGAAGGTTCCGTCGGCGAAGGCGGACGGGAAGTTGGCGGCGAATGTGCCGCCCATGTCGCCGATCACCACGGGGTCGTCGCGCTCAATCCAGGCGTGCCACTTCCCATCGCGGATTTCGTCGCCGATGAGCTGCACCGTCCAGGTGCCTGCCGGGATGCCAACTACCGCGGTCATGCCGTCGTTGTCGGTCGCCATGAACGGCTGCAGATAGATCGAGATGCGATTGAAGCCGTTGACCGGGTGGTAGCGGTCGTTGTAGACCGCGACCCGGGTTTTGTCGCTGCGTTCGTGGTTGCGTATCTGTTGGCCTGCGGCAACCGTTGGTAGAACCTGACCATCGGGAGCGGTGAGCTTCACCGAGATACGATCCTGTGCGGGGTACCAGATCTCCATCTCGTTTACCGAGACATCAGCCAACCCGTTGCCGAACACCTCCCACTCGAGCTCCTGGCTTAGTTCGCGGGCGGTGATCTGCCCTTCGGCGTGGATGCGGCCAAACAGGTGCCCGATGCCGCCAGTGGGTTTTCGCTCGGTCATCCCCGCGTTGCCTGCGGCAACGGTGACCGCCCGCCCAGGTCGGGCTAGGGCGTAGTCGATCCAGCGGCTGATGGCGGCCGAACCATCGTGCGAGTGACCGTTTGTGCCGAGGCTGATGTTGATCGAAACCGGTATCGGTTTGCCTGCCTCCTGCGCTCGCTGGTCGGCGAAGTCGACGATGTAGTCGACGGCGTGAGCTAGTCGGCTGGTGTCGTAGAACGAGCGTCGCCGGTCGTTGTCTCCATCGGCAAGGGCCAGGCTGACCCCGACGATGCCGGCCTTTGAGCACACCCCGCTGTTCCCGGCGGCGATCGAAGCGACATGGGTTGCGTGCGAGCCGGGGATCATCGCGGTCTGTGGCTCAAGCATCGTCGCTGGCACGCCGAGCGTTTCAGCACCGGTGATGGCTGCATCCATGTGGCTTTTTGTCAGCTCCGAGCCGTAGTCCATGCGGAACGGCGAGGTTCGTATGGCCCGCGGCGAGTCTCGGAACCCTGCTGAGGCCGAACCGGCCTGATCCCAGATGGACAGGAACCGGGTTCCGCCGGTCTCGCGGTCACGAAAATCCTCGTGGGCGAAGTCGAACCCCTCGACGTCGATAATGCCGATTATCACGTCGGTGCCGTAATGATGTGTTCGGCTCTGGGTAACGGTTGGCTTGGCCGGCGCCTTGGTCGACGCACTCATGGTGACCGGCAGTTTGCGTACCGTCTCGCCTGACTCGACCGCCGAGACACCGGCCATTCCGGCCAGCTGGACCAAACCTTCAGCGGTGACCGACATGGAGAACAGATCGGAACGGCGAGCCATCCACGAGGTGTTGGCCGACTGGTCGGCAACCTGCTTGAGCAGTTCCGGGTCAAGGTCGGACGATCCACCTGCCGATTCATCGCTGGCATCGCCAGCGGTCAGCGGCGGGGCCGATGGGTCAACCCGGACAAACACGCTGAACTCGGCCGATGGCAGGGTGTCGCGCATTTTTGGTGTGTCGCTGAGCTTCTTCTTTTGGTCAATCTCGCCATTCGGCTGTTTCTTCGCCGCGGTCGAGGCCTTCGATGCCTGCTTCGTCTTTGACACTTGCGCGGCCTTTGCCGCCCGTGCTGCTTTTGCGGTCTCGGCTTCGAGGGTGCTCAGTTCGCTTTCGGTCACCATGTTGACGCACTGCTTTTCGCCAGAGCGCGGATCGGTAAATGTTCTAGCCTTTGGGTAGAGCTCATCGAGTTGCTGATCGTCGATCACCTCCTCGGGAATGCGCACGGTGGCTTGGGCCTCGGCGAGCAGGGTCAACGGCCCGGTGTGGATGTTGAGCATCGTCCTCAGCCGAGGGTGGAGCCGGGTCTCCTTTGTGGCCTCCGGCTTTTCGTTGCCCTTTTTCTTTGCCATAGGTATGCCCTATCTCGTCCCTTCGCCGGCCACGTCGGCGGCGGTCAGTAGTTTTCGTTCCGATTCGTCGGCAACGGCCTCGTCTCCGAACAGGTTCACGAAGCCGACAAGCGTGCCCTGAGAAACTTTGCGAACCCCGAGCTTCACTCGGTTGCCACAGTTCCCCTCAAGCGTGTTGAACGACTTCCCGTCGGGAGCCACGCTGTAGACCCAACCGATGTGGCCTCGGCCGTTTAGTCTGCCGTTCTTGCGATAGAGCATCACGAACGCATCGCCGGGGCGTGGAGCGTAGTCGCCCTTCTTGTGGGCCGTGTTCTTCTTGTCCGCCTCACGCCAGAACGTGAGTACGTGGCCATGGCGAGCTCCTAACGGCCACTCGCCGGTCAGTTGATGCCAGCACCACGACACGAAGAAACAACACCACGGTGGCTTGGTGCCCCGGGGCACGATCTTGGTTACACCGTCGCCACTGTTGGAACCATCGGGTATCTCCTTAGTTCCGGCGCTGTGTTCCTTACGGGCGATGGCCAGCAGCTTGCGGCGTTCCGTAGTCAGGCTCTTTGGACCCCGCCCCTTGATGCCGCTGCGTTGTTCGCGGCCGCTCGGGTGGATCAGCGCCCACCAAGTGTCGTCGTCGGCCTCGCCGGTGACCTCCAGATTGGTGCCGTCTGGACCGAGGTGTGTCATCTGAAAGTACCGGACCGCCTCCTGGGTCAGCTCCAGAAAGTTACCTCTCGGTGAGCCCTTTTCGAAGAAGCCCTGAACCTTCATGGCATGTTGAAGCAGCAACACCGCATCTCCGGTATCGCCGTATTTGAGCGCAGGTAAACGTTTGGTGACCATGGCCCTCCCTCACAGTGGTTACCTACATAGAGCACGTAACTCGCCAGGAGATACAAATTGTGTCACACCGGTCACTATGGAAGCTGGTAATCCAACTGGTAAACGTGGTTCCCTTCGGCATCGACGTCGATACTCATCTGGCCGCTGATGCCGGTGAGACCTTCGGTGCCGGAGTCGGGAATGATCGCAATGTCGAGGCTGGGATCGCCCCGGTTCATAAGCCCGAAGTGTTGGATGACGAAGCTGCCGCTCGCATCGCCCAACGAGCCGACGATCCGCTCGATGGCTACGTACCCGGCCGAACCGTCGACTGCTGTCGTTGAAGCCAGCATTTGGCCGGCGGCAGAGCCGATCAGGTCGCCGGCATAGGTTTTGTCGAGCGCAAACCGGGTTACCGCGTCGCCTCCTTCGGCTGCCGAACCACCCATCGGTTCCATGTTCACCTCGAATGTTCCTGTGGCGATTGCCATGTGCAGGTCTGCTCCTCACCGAATCGGTTACTCAAGGAGAACCTATTGCATCCGGGCGGCGGTCCATTGGAATTCTGCGACACACTGGAGTGGTGGAACCTAGTCCGGCAGAATCGAGTCTGACCCCGAAGGCCGCCAATGCCTGCGCTGCCGCCGAGCGGTCGCACGAAGTCAGATCTGACGGTCTAGCCGGTGTGCTGGCCACGCCACCGCCGGGCACCTGGGCCCTGCACCGTCGGGAGCCATCGTCGAACCTGCATTCGCTCGTCGCCTGGCTGTGGGCGGTCGAGTGGGACCTTTCCAACCATAATGATCACGTACAGTCCACGCTGCCTCACCCATCGGCCCATCTGGTGATCGAGAACGGTTCGGCCATGGTCCACGGGCCGACCACTCGCCGGTTTACCCGAACCCTTAGCGGAATCGGCCGGGTGATCGCTATCCGTTTCCACCCGGCTGGGCTGCAACCGTTTCTGAACTCGCCGGTTTCGGAACTGGTCGATGCCGTGGTACCGGCAGAGGCGGTCCTGAGACTCGACGGTCAACCGAACGTTCGAAACCTTATTAAACGAATCGGCAGCCAGGAAGATCTCGACGTGGCCATGGGGCTGCTGGAGTCTTTGCTGGACGAACCCAAGCTTCCTATTGATCCGTCGGTCGATGAGGTGAACCGTATTGTCGAGAGCATCGCGTCGGACAGGTCGATCACCAACTTGGCCTCGTTGCGTAGGGTCATTGAGATTCATCCTCGACGAGTACAGCGGCTCTTTGCCAGGTACGTCGGCATGACCCCAAAGGCTGTGATCCGCCGCTATCGATTGCAGGAAGCGGCGAGCGCCGCCCTGAGCGGGCAGATCACCGACTGGGCTGCGGTTGCTGCCGACCTCGGCTACTACGACCAGGCTCACCTGGTTCGCGACTTCACAGACGCCATAGGGACCCCGCCGGCGGAATACGCAAAACGGAGCCAGTAGTCTGCGGTGGCTGGAGCTACCACGTTTCGGTCCCCGATCACGATCAACAGTTGGCTAGCGATAGTTGCGCAGTCGTCGTTGAACGTCGCTCTGCTGTTCGGGCGCTCGTCGTTGCACTCGATGACGCTCTGAACCGGCCATACACTCGGCGCGTGTCTTTACGATCGGGAACGTTGCTGCTGGCGATCGGCCTGGCGTTGATTGCTGCTGCGTGCACCGAGAGCGCCACCAACGACGCCTTTTTGGGCACAACGGTGGTGGTGAACGCGGTGGTTTATACCGTCGATGAGGACGGCCGCTTTGTCGAAGCGTTCGCCTACGACGACAACGGCGTGATCTTGGCCGTTGGCGACGAAGCCGATGTCCGGGAAGTAGCGGGCGAGGACGCGAGAGTGATCGACGCTGGCGGGAACATGGCCCTTCCCGGGTTCCAAGACGCCCACGTCCACGTGCCAGAGGCGGGGCTCAACCTCGATGTCTGTTTCTTTCCTGACGGGCTCACGCTTGATGACTACGTGGCTCTGACCGTCGACTGCGCCGATGAACAGGCCGGCTCGACGTGGGTCCGTGCTGCGGGGGCATCACTGTTTGATCTCCGGGCCACCGATGAGTCGCCGCTCGCCGCGCTTGACCGGGCCGTGCCCGACCGCCCGGCGATCGTCTTGGACAACCTCGGCCACGCCGTTTGGACCAACAGCCTCGGGCTTGAAGCGGCAGGGATCGGTCCCGATGATCTCGACCCTCAAGGCGGGGTCTTTCATCGAAACAGCGCCGGTGAGCTGACCGGCCTACTACTTGAGGACGCTCAACAACTCGTACGCAATGCAGCGTCGCCAGATGATGAGTCCAACTACGAAGGCCTGCTCGTTGCCCTGGAGGAGTTGGCGGCCAGCGGCGTCACCACCGTTAGCGACGCAGGCGGATATTGGGGCCAGAATCACCCCGCGGCGTGGCAACGAGCTGCGACCGAGGAGGCGCTAACCGTGCGAGCGGCGAACAGCCTCTATGTGTACCCCGACCGTACGATCGAGTGGCAACTGGCTGAGTTCGAACGCCGCTTCTCCAACCATTCGCACATGTTGCGGTTCGACACCGCCAAGGTATACATCGACGGCATTCTCGACCTGGGGACCGCGTCGCTCATCGAGCCCTACGACCGCCCGATCGACGACAACTACCCATCGGGGTTCAACTACTTCACCTCCGATCAGCTCACCACCTACGTGAACGAGCTGCATGCCATCGGCTATCGCATCAACTTCCACGTGATCGGCGACCGGGCGGTGAACGATGCCCTGGACGCCGTCGAGGCGATCCAAGACGACCCGGCGACAATCGCCGAGCGACGGCACCGCGTAACCCACACCTACCTTGTGCACCCCGACGATCTCGCCCGGTTCGCCGAGATCGGGATGATCGTCGACTTTCAGCAATCAGACGATGCCGTCGCTACCGACTACCACGAGTATTTGGCCGACTTCATCGGTGACCGAGCCTTCGATCTCATCCCCACCAGCCGCGTGCTCGATGCCGGTGCGACCGTGATCCTCTCCAGTGATTGGGATGCCGGACCGCTGCCGCCGCTCGGCACCATCGAACGGGCGCTCACTCGCGAAGCCAACGCAGTGCCCGACTTGGAGACGGCGCTCTCGATGCACACCATCGACGCGGCGTACGCCCTCGGGCACGACGACGTCACCGGCTCCATCGAGGTGGGAAAATTCGCCGACTACGTCATTATTGACCGGAACCTATTCGAGCTAGAACCAGACCAGATTGACGAAACACGGGTCCTGCTGACTGTCGTCGGCGGCACCGTCGTTCACCAGGGACAAGGCTTCAACCCGTAGCTCAAAGTGGCATCGCGCCATTCAGAGGTCTAGTTGCTGGTGATGGCCCGTCAGCGCTTCGATTGGCGTGAAGTCAAAGTCGAAGCCAAAGCAGCGGGGCGCCACGACCTCAAGGGCCTTCGGCTGTCGGTAGAACTTCGGACAACCGACTCCGTAGACCGAAACTCGTTGCCCAAAACGCAGCCGTTCAGCATTGATTGGGGCGGACGTCTCGTAGTCCAGAACGGTGATCAAGTCCGGTACCGAAGCGACGACCCGATCGGCGACGCGGGCAACGAGATACTCGTTCTTGATATCGATTGTTAGTGGAGACGCTTGGCCGTCGAACGATTCGATCTGCGCCGTCCCTACGTCGTAACCGCCAACCACCGAGCTCGTGTAGTCGACCACCTTGCCGGTGTAGATATGCGACACCTCGCCGTAAAGGGAATCGGAGAACCCCTCGGCCAGCGGCCCCTGAATCCGCTGGGCACTCCCCCGGTTCTGGCGCAGGATCGCTCCGAGCATTATCGAGAAGCTCACGGTGTCTGCCACTATCGACGACTTCAGCTGCAGACCGGTCATCGGGTGCTCGACCGTAATAATCATGCCTCCCATGGCGATGGCCATAGAGCGGACGTGACGTTCGTAGGTGCCGGTACTGTCGGTCTCGAACGTAACGGTGTTGCCCATGTAGTCGAGCGCGAGCGCAGGCGTGGGGGCGACCCCAGCGATGGGGTAGGTCATCATCTGAGCTTCCGGCAGAGCCCGGCCCATGCCGTCACCGTCGACGACCGGGATACCTAGCTGCGAGCCGGCGATGAGCGGGATAAGCGAGTTGCCTCCGCCGATCTCGAATGAGACAAGCGCATCAACCTTGCGGCCGACGTGGTTCTCGAAGGCCACGACCGCCTTCGCCGGGTCGTCGACCGATGGCAGCAGCTCAAGGCTCACCGAAGGCGCACCGACGCCTCCGAGGGCGACTACGTATGCCGAGTCATCCAGGTCGGCAGCGGAAATCAACTCGACCGGCCCGCTCTCTTCGAGAGCCACTCGGGCAGCCAGGAACGAGACATGGGGGTCGCCGCCACCTCCCGTGGCAAGGAACGCCGCCCCGGCCGACAGATCGGCCAATGATTCCACGCCCAGCCTCATCGGGTCTGCCCTTCCGATCCTGTTGGGGTGAGGGCGGCGATTTCGCCAACCACTTTGACTCGCAGCCGAGTCGTCGAGTCGGCCATGTAGGACATTGCGATTTCCTCTACGTCAGCGACCCGAATCGTTGCTCTTTCAGCGCCGGCGGCGACCGCCACCTCCACCGCGTCCGCGGTGACCGCAGCCAGCGCCTCGTCTCGGGGTGTCTTGTCGTAGGCCACCAGCCGTTCGGTCTCGCCACCGATCTGGGCGATTGCAGCCCCGATGGCGTTCGCCACATCGCCGTGTTCGGGGCGCAGTACCTCAGTCGATGCCGCCAGCTTCTCCGTCACCAGAACCGCTCCGCCGCCAACCAAGACAACTGGGAGCGGATCGCCACTGGGTTTCATCTTTTCGATCCCTAGGTCGAGAATCTCGGTGATCCGGCTGGTAGCGGTGGCGAGCATGGTCGGGTCGAGGTCGGCCACGAGCTGGGGATCGCCGACCTCAAGCCCGCTCTGGGCGACGACAACATCGGTGGTGGTGAGGGCGTCGCCGCCGAACACGAGACCATCGCTGACCAGCCGATGGCCGAGAGAGCGAGGCCCGATTGTGGCGCCGTTATCGGTTACCAGGCTGCCGCCGCCAAGCCCGATGGCCAGCAGGTCAGGCATCCGGAAGTTGGTGCGGACCCCTCCGACCTCGATGACCACGTTCGACTCGCGAGGGAAGCCGCTCTGCAGGATCCCGATGTCGGAAGTGGTGCCGCCAATGTCCACCACGATGGCGTCGTTCAGCCCGGTTAGTTTGCTCGCACCTCGAAGCGAGTTGGTTGGACCTGAGGCAAAGGTGAGCGCGGGGAACGAGCGGGCGAACTCGGCGTGCATCAGGGTGCCGTCGTTCTGGCTGACAAAGAACGGACAGGTAAGACCGCGTTGTCTAACCGCATCGACGAACGAGTTCACCACCCGATCGGCGAAACCGAGCAGGCTGGTGTTGAGTAGGGCTGCGTTCTCCCGCTCCAGCAGTCCTAAGCGGCCGAGGTTGTGGGACAGTGTGACATAGGCATCCGGCAGCGCGGCCCGTATACGTTGGCCAACCTCGATTTCCGGCCCGGGGTTCATGGGTGAGAAAGCGGCGGCGATGGAAACGGCGCCGACCTTTTTCTGCACGAGGTCGTCGACCAGGCGATCGACCTGCTCGTAGTCGATGTCGGCCAGCGGCCAGCCGTCGTAGAGCGATCCGCCATCGAGGCAGTAGACGTTGTCACCGAGACAGCGAGAGATGTCGTCGGGCCAACCGATCTTTGGTGGCAGACCGCATCCGGACGGGGCGGCGATGCGCACCGCAGCTACCTCGGACAACTCTCGCCGCTCGACCACCGCGTTTGTGAACTGGGTGGTTCCCAGCATCACGGCCTCGATGGCTGCTTCCTGGCCTGGAACCTCCGAAAGGATAGTTTCCAGAGCTTCAAGTATTCCGGTGAGCACGTCGGCCGAGGTGAGGGCCTTGGTCGAAGCAAGTACTTCATCGCCATCTGCACCAGCAGCTGTACCACCAGCGAGCAGCACTGCGTCGGTGTGCGTGCCCCCGACGTCGAGCCCAATTCTCAGCATGTCATGTCCTCAAACGGCCAACGAAGACGCCAGTAGCGTTTCGGTGTAGGGATGTTCCGGCCGTTCGAACAGGTCGGCGGTGGGTTGTAGTTCAACGATCTGTCCGGCCTGCATGACGGCGATTCGGTCGGACAGGTGCCGGGCGACGGCAAGGTCATGGGTGATGAACAGGTAAGTCAGTTCGTTCTGGCCCTTCAGCCGTTGCAGCAGGTTCAGAACCCCGGCCTGCACCGATACGTCGAGTGCGCTGGTCGGTTCGTCGAAGACCATCACGTCCGGTTCAAGGGTCATCGCTCTAGCCAACACGACCCGCTGGGCCTGTCCCCCGCTTAGTTCGTGGGGGTAGCGCGAAGTGATTCCGTCGCTCAGCTCGAGTGCGTCTAGCCACTCGGCTATTCGTTCGTTACGCCCTGCTGAGCCGAGGTCGGTATGTACCTGCAGCGGCTCATGAAGCTGGGCTCCGATCGACAGCCGCGGGCTCAGGGAAAGCAGCGGGTTTTGGAAGACCATCTGCATTCGCTGCTGTATCGGCTTGCGTGCCCTGCCCTTCAGTCCGATCAGTTCGGTTCCCCCGAACCGGATCGACCCGCCAACCGGGGTCACAAGCCCAACGATCGAATGAGCTAGCGTCGACTTGCCACTGCCCGATTCACCGACGACTCCCAGGGTCTCCCCGGCTTCGACCTGCAGGTCGAGACCATCGATAACTCGAACGGCCCGCTTCTTTCCCCGCTGACGGGTTCGGTACTCGACCTCAAGCGCTTGGATATCGAGCAGAACTGTCACGTCGCTGTTCCTGAGTTCTCGGTGCGATCTGCATGCTGGTCCACTAAGACACAGGCTGCACCGTGTCCACCTTCGGCTACCGGGCCAGTGCCCGCAACATTCACCATCGGTGGTGTGGCGGTCAGACATGCTTCGGTGGCCTGCGGGCACCGGGGAGCATAGGAGCAGCCCTCGACGAGCGTTCGACCGTCCGGTACGGAACCGTCGATGGAAACCAGCTCGCCACCAGCGTGGGAGGCCCTAGGAATCGAGGCCAGCAGCGCCTGGGTGTAGGGGTGCGCCGGGTTGGTGAGCACATCGGTTGTATCTCCGACCTCCACGACGCGGCCAGCGTAGATCACCGCGACTCGGTCGCAGATCCGTCGAATGACCCCAAGGTCGTGGCTGATGAGCACGACGCTGAGGCCTTGGTCGACCTGAAGGCTCTTGATGAGGTCGAGTACTTGGGCTTGGGTCGTGACGTCGAGTGCGGTGGTTGGCTCGTCAGCGATCAGAAGGCTCGGCTTCTGCGCCAGTGCGTATGCCACCACGGCCCGCTGCCGCATGCCGCCGGAGAACTCGTGGGGGTAGGCGCCGAGCGCCTCCCGAGGGTTGGGGAGCCCTACGTCTTCGAGCAGCTTGGCCAGCTGATCGGGGTCGTTTGTGCCTGCCACCAGACGCAGCTGTTGGCCGATGGTGAAGACCGGGTTCAGGGCGGCACCAGGGTTCTGATAGATCATCGAGGCGTGAGCGCACATCGCTCCGTCGGTCTCGATCGATTCGCCGTCGAAGGAAGCGGTCCCGGAGACGGTGGACGAGGCCGGGTTTAATCCCAACATCGCTCGAAACGTGACTGACTTCCCGCAGCCAGACTCACCAACCACGCCGAGGATCTCTCCCTCATCGACATGCAGAGTCACCCCGCGAACCGCTCGTACCGGTCCGGCGGGGGTCTCGAACGTGACGCACAGGTCGTTCAATTCGACGAGGGCAGCCATTACAGCTCGCCTCGGGTCTTCGGGTCGGCAACATCTCGAACAACGTCGCCTATCAAGTTAAAGGCGAGGGCGACCAGGGTGATCGCCGCGCCTGCGAAGCCGGCGATCCACCATTGCCCTGACAGTACGAGTTGCCTACCGTCGCTGATCATCAAACCCCAGTCAGCGGTCGGAGGCCGAGGGCCGAGCCCGACGAAGCTCAGGCCTGCTGCGGTGAGCACCGAGGCCCCCAGGTCGGCAGTGGCCTGTACCCATACCGGAGACATGGCATTGGGGATGACATGGCGGCGCAAGATCGTATGACTGGGAACGCCGATCGTCTTCACCGCGCTGATGAACGGTCGCTCGCGAAGGCTGAGCACCTGGGATCGAACTTGGCGGGCATACCAGGGCCACCAAGACACGGCGATGGCGATGATGGTGTTGCGGAGACTGGCCCCAAGAGCCGCCGCAACAATGACCGCCAGCAGAAGCGGCGGGAAGGCCAGGAAGGTATCGGTGATCCGCATGAGGACTTCGTCGACCCATCCGCCGAAGTACCCGGCGATCGCTCCAACCAGCACTCCGACGATGACCGCTAGCACCACCACACCGACGGCGACCATCAGAGCGGTACGGGCGCCGAACAGCACTCGTGCCAGCACGTCGCGTCCCAGATCGTCGGTCCCCATCCAATGGGTGAAGCTCGGGGCCAGCAGCCTGCTCGGCAGGTCGGGCGTGCCCCTGCCCTGTTCGGCGAACGGGGTCAGCCAGGGGGCGAATACCGCGCCGAACACGAACAGGGCCACGACGATGGCCGCTGCCATGCCTAGCCAGCTGCGGCGGTAGTACCAGGTCGCAGACCCCGGCGTTGGAGCAAGTCGCCCAAGGAAACGTCGCGCTGGCGCCGGCGCCTCTACGGATGGGTTCTCGGCGGGTATGCCCGGAGTCGTCTCGACCATCAGCTGAGGTTCACCCTGGGGTCGAGTTTGGCGTGGGCGAGATCGAGCGCCAGATTTACCAGCACATAGATCACGGTGATCACCAGCGTTGCCGCGGTGATCACCGGGAAGTCGACCCGCACGATGGCATCGGTCAGGTACTTGCCGAGACCGGGCCAGTTGAATACCGCCTCGACCAGGAAGGCGCTGGAGACCGAATATGCGAACGTCAGTCCCAAAATGGTGAGGGCCGGGGCCAGCGCGTTCTTTAGCGCCAACCGGTAGTAGATAGTGCGTTCAGAGAGCTGAGCGACTCGGGCCGCCTCGATGTAGGGCTCGGAAAGCACCTCAAGCATCGACCCGCGGATCAGTCTGACCGTGAGCCCCAGCGGATAGGCGGCCATCACAAGGACCGGCAGCGCGAGGTGCCTCACAACATCCCAGAAGTTGCTGAGGCTTCCCGACAGCACTGAATCGATCAGAAACAGACCGGTCGGCTCACCGAACTCGACCGACGAGGACGTTCGTCCGGAGAGCGGAAGCCAACCGAGTTTGCTGGCGAAGAGCAGCTGCAGCAATAGAGCCGACCAGAACACCGGGACAGAGACATTGGTGACGGCGAAGAGCCGCACTATGCCATCGCCGATACGGCCACGGCGGGCCGCAGCGAAGACCCCAAGCGGGATCCCGATCACCATCGATAGCACGGTGGCGGTCAACGCCAATTCGAGCGTTGCCGGTAGGAAGTCGGTTAGGTCTTGCGAGATCGATCGCCTAGTGGCAAACGATATGCCGAGATCTCCCTGGCTGAGATCGCCGAGATAGCTCAGGTACTGGCTGTGTAGTGGCTCATCGAGTTTGAGATCCTGTCGAACCTGCTCGACCTGGGCTGGCCGTGCCCTCGGCCCTGCATACAGAGAAGCAGGGTCCGAGGGCACGATGCGAGCCACGACAAAGGTGATCGTCACCACGCCGAGGACGACGATCAAACTGGTTAGTAGTCGTCGCAGCATGTAGCGCAAATCGTTGGCCCTATCGGCGCTCTAGTTGTTGCGGGTCAGGTCATAGAAGCGTACGACACCGCTGTAGGCCGGGTTCGACACATAACCGTCGATGTCGGACTGGATGACCTGGATGTCGGGAATGTCGACCATGAACACCGCTGCATTGTCGTCTATCAAGATCTGTGATGCCTGCTGGAACAGATCGATCGCCGCGTCGCGGTCGGTGCCGCTAAGGGCATCAGCCTCGTCAATCAACGCATCGAACTCTGGGTTGCTGTAGTAGCCGAGGTTGAAGAACGGAGCGTCTTCGCTGCGGAACAGCGAGAACATGAAGTCGTATGGGGTGACGAAGGTCGGGAACCAGAACAGGGTGAAGACGTCCTGGGCGTTGGCCGGATCGGCCTGGGCCAGCTCCCAGCGGGCGTCGAACGTAAGCGGATCGAGCACCAGGTCGACGCCGATGGTTGCGAGGTTGGCTTTCCAGACTTCGCCGAACTGCTGCTGTTCTGTGGTGCCTGCATCGAAGCTGTAGGTCACCGAGAGGTCGCTGACCCCTGCGTCGGCCAAGATCTTGGCTGCGGCGTCGAGGTCGGTCTCGGGAAGATCGAGGTCGTTGGACGACCCCCACACCGCCTGCGGGATGATGCCCTGGGATCGGGTGGACTCGCCGCCATAGAAAGCGCCGACAACGTCGTCATAGGGAAAGCTCAGGACTAGCGCTTCGCGAACCTCAGGCGACAGTCGTTCATGGTTCAGAAGTCCAAACAGATTCTGCATCGACTCGCCTCGGACCACCGAGAGTCCATCGACCCCATCGAGGCTGGCGTAGGAGTCGAACGGCAGGTTGTATGTGAAGTCGGCATCGCCGTTTCTGACGAGCTGCTCGGCGAGCACGGGGTCTTCGATGAGACGGATCTCGGCAGCTGCGAACTGCCCGTCGGTCCAGCCACCCCAGTAGTCGGCGTACTGGGTCAGCTCAACGCTGTCGTTCGGCGTGTAAGAAGAAATCGTGTACGGGCCGGTCCCTGCCTCGTTGCCCGCGTTGAACCAGTCAGCATCCTGGGAGAGGCCTTCAGCGCTCATGATGTAGGCGCCGTAGTTGGATGACATAACGATGTCGAGCGGGGCCGGGTATTCGAGCACGAACGTGACGGTGAGGTCGTCGGGGGCTGACATCTCAAGGATGGGCAGCAGGATGAATGCCGCGCCGAGATCGAGATCGATATTCCGCTGCAGCGAGTTGATAACGGTGTCGGCTGTCAGAGCGGTGCCATCGTGGAACGTGACTCCCTCTCTCAGCTTGAAAGTCCACTCTGTGGCGTCATCATTCGATGTCCACGATTCGGCTAACGAGCCTGATACAAGTTCTGCTGATCCCGGTGGATTGAAGGTCGTCAGGGTCTCGTAGACGTTCTGCAACACCACGTTCTCCGAGGAGAAGGCGCTTGCCGGGTCGAGGTCGAAGATCGGGAACGGGTTGGCGTAGACGAATTGATCGCTGCCGGTCGCAGCTACCTGGTCCGTATCATCGGACCCGCCATCATCAGAACCAGCGTCGTCTGAGCCGCCCTCTTCATCTCCGTTGCCACCGGATTCTGCCGCATCGGAGGAGGACTCATCGGTACTCCCCTCGTCGCTACTTCCACCACAGGCGGACGCGAGCAGAATGAGCATCAGAGCAATGGCTACGATCCGCAGCATCTTCATTTTGTTGATCCCTTCAAGATGTGGCGACCAGCCAGCACACTTGCCAACAGGGCCATCAGTCGACCACCCTAACCTTGAAAGATATGCAATGAAAGTCAAATTCTCTACAGATTCTGAACCTCAGGCGGCAACTTCATGACAGATCTTCAACTCGACGCAACGGATCAGGCCATCGTTCGCTGCCTGAGTAGCGACGCACGGGCCACCTACAGCGAGATTTCGAAAGAGATCGGGGTCTCGGTCGGAACGGTCCGCAATCGCCTCACCCACCTCAGAGAGAGTGGTGCTCTTTTCCTGAACGTCTGGCTCGACCCGAACCGGGCTGGCCTAGGTATCAACGCCACGTTCCTGCTTCGAGTCGAGGCAGGCAAGGTATCCGATGTGGCCGAGGCGCTGATCCCCATGGAGGTGACTGGCTATATCGCCGTTGTCGCCGGGGACCACGACCTCATCGTCGACGTCTTCTGTCGCGACGTGCCCCACTTAAACCGGGTGCTCCAGGATGAGGTCCAAGCCATCGACGGCGTGTTGTCCGTGACCTCGTACCTCGTCACCGAAATCAAGTACGAGTCGAGCCTGAACATCGGTGGCCTGCTCGACAACTCGACCGAAACCTGACCCATCGGATCAGCCATGCCCCCGCAGCTCAGCGCGACGGCGTGCTTTTGTTGTCTATGTCGACAACGATGCCCACATGGCCAGTGAAGACTCGATAGAAGACGAGCCCAGCACAACCCGCCCTCGTAAACGTCGCAACCCATTCACCGGTTCAAGTCTTGGAGGTCGCATTCTGTCCGCCTCCCAGCTGCCCTGGTTCCTGCTCTTCCCACCGAAGGACTACGGCGTGCTCGAAACGACGGGCCGCAAGAGCGGCCAGCGACGCCGATGCTGTCTACGAATCGTGCACCGCGGCAACCGTGCATGCCTCGTGGCGATCGGTGGCCACGGCGTCGGTTGGCTGGCAAACATGACCGACAATCCAACCGCTTCGATTCGCATACGCGGCGGATGGCGTACTGCGACCGCAACGATCGGCGGCGATGCCGTCGACGTCGATCTCCTGTCGTCGTACCGCGAGTCTGTCGGCTTGTTCAGCTACGGCGAGTACTTGATGTGGAGGCCAGGCCGACCCACGAAAGCCGGCATCAGAGACCTGCACACCACGTGGACTGAAACAGGCGTTCCGGTTGCACTGGTCCTCGATGATTGAGCAACGGCGGGCTCAGCCCGCCACACCCCAACGACTAGTCGATCATGTTTCAGCTACGCGTTGCTAACCCTGCGGAATCGATGGCTGCCAAGAGTGCGTCTACATCGGCGGCTTGTAGCGTCGGGTTCATACAGATCATGCGGAAGCTGTTGAGGCCGTGCACCGGCTGGAAGCCGATCATGCCCGAGCCTTCGGCCTGCATTCGGGCTTTGATGAGCGGTGGATGACCATGAAGCTCGGCCAGCGCCCCCTCAGGCAACAAAGAGATGTCGAGCGCTCCTGAATCGGTGACCGGCAGCGGACGCAATGCTGGCGGAACCCAGCAGAAGACCACGTTGGTGAACGTACCCTGCACCAGAGGCACGAAGGTGCCCGCGCTATCGGCGATTCGTTGGCGGGTATATTCGGCCATGGCGACAGCGTGATCGATGCGATCGCTGAATCCAGCGTCGCCTCGGGCCTTCCAGGTCAGCCAGAGCTTCA
>JBOEHD010000167.1:0-1992 GCA_050633745.1 Acidimicrobiales bacterium | reverse complement strand
TCATCTTGTGCAGGTTCCAGACGCAGGAGTCCGAACGCTCAACTCCCGCTAGCCGCCATGCCTGGGTCGGCGAGAACATCGCTGAGCCGCCGTAGCACGCGTCGACGTGCAGCCAGAGCTGTCTGGCCTGGCAGAGATCGGCGATGGCATTGAGATCGTCGAAGGCCGACGTCACGGTGGTGCCTGCGGTTGCGATCACAGCAAACGGTGTCTGGCCAGAAGCCAGCGCTGCGGCGACGGCCTCATCCAGCGCGGCCGGGACCATGCGGCCCTGGTGATCGCTGGCCACCTTGACCACGCCATCGGTGCCTATCCCGAGTAGAGCCGCCGACTTCGATGCCGCGTAGTGACCGACATCGGATACGAACAGCGCTAGGCGTTCGCCGTTCGCTCCAGCGGTAGCGACATCGGGTTGATGGCGATGCCTGGCCAGCTGCAGGGCTAAGAGCGTGCCCATCGAACCGCCGGCGCAAAACAGCCCAGGCGGCAAGACCGGAAGCTCGTCGGAGTCGGGAGCGACGTATCCGGCAAGACGGCCCAGCTTGCTGAGCACTGCACTTTCCATCAGCGTGAAGACCGGGGCAACCTCAAAGGTCGCTCCGGTTGTGTTCAAGGCCGCGCCGAGCCAGTCCCCGACGACCGAGATCGGGTCCGGGCCGGCAAAGTTCTGGTTCACGAACCGTGGGTGACTGGTGTGCATCGAGTATTGGATGACCTGATCCACGGCGGCCAACACCGACTCTTCGGCATAAGCCGACGCATCAACTTCGAACGCCAGACCGACTGTGGTGGCGAAGGCTTCCGCCAGCTCGCCCGGCGATGCTAGAGAAATCACCGGATCCGATCCGTGCGGCGGGTCGGTTAGGTACCCGGCTGCCCGTGCGATGGTCCCGTCGACGATGGCGGCCTCATCAGGAAGGTTCTCTTGTGACAGGCTTGAGCTCATGGCGAGATTCTTGCCGACTTGGCGAGCCTATGCACCTATCCGACGAGCGCTGAACTCAGTCCGGTGCGGCGGCGCTGTCGTCATCCCAGGAGAGCAGTGCGCTCTTGACCGAACCGAGATGTGACTGCATGGCCGCATCGGCCACGTCGCCGTCGCCGGAAACGATGGCCGCCACGATCGCCGCGTGCTGGGGCAGCGAGACGCCGGACCGCCCAGGCATTGACGCCAGCCGAAACTCCTGATGGGTCCCTCGGTTGCGTAGATTCGCCGCCAGCTCGGCGGCGATCGAATGACCGCTGACCTCTCGGATCCGGCGATGGAGCAATCGATTTAACTCGGTGTAGCGGTCCTGGTTTTGCCCATCGACGGCCTCGGTCATCGCAGCGATAATCTCGGTCAGTTCTGCACGCTCGTTCTCGGTCGCCCGTTCGGCGGCCCGCCTGGCCAGGAGCCCTTCGATTACGGCGCGGGCCTCGGCGATCTCAACCGCAACATCGATCGGCACCCGCCGCACGGTTGCCCCTCTATTCGTTTCGTGGACTACGAGGCCCTCTGCGCTGAGTTCGACGATCGCTGAGCGGATCGCGGCCCGGCCGACCTGATACCGCTCGGTCAGCTGAAGTTCCACCAGGCGGGTGCCTGGCAGGAACACCCCAGCGAGAATGTCGGTTCGCAACTGTTCGGTGACGTCAGCCATTCGGGAGGAAGATATCGCATTCAGCGGCCGCTGGAGCAACCGCCATCCTGCCCCGAGGTTGGACCAACTTCGGTCCCGGGTTCGGTGTCCCGGTGACCGGCCGGTAACATAGCTCGAACAGGAACTATAGGGAGCACTAACTCAATGTCGGATACGACCGTAGACCCATCTGTTGCCGAGGCGTTCGATCGCGGCCCGGAACAGGAGATGGCCGAACTCGGTGCCAACGTCGCTCCTGCGTCTGAACTCTCAATCGAAGAGATCAATCCGCTAAACGCCCACCTGTTCCGCGAGAACCGCTGGCAAGACTATTTCGCTCGCCTGCGGGCCGAAGATCCGGTGCACTTCA
>JBOEHD010000166.1:22380-33993 GCA_050633745.1 Acidimicrobiales bacterium | reverse complement strand
GTCCGCTGCCAGGTCCTCTACCGAGACCGCCGGCAGGCCGGAATGATCGCCATCCGAGTCCCGTTGGCCGAGCCGCCCGCCGAGGACATCGAGTTCGAGGCCCCCGTGGCCTTCGGTGGTGTCGACTCCCGCCCCTGGAACATGGAAGGCCGAGACGGCCAGACCTGGACCGCTGAGTCCATGGGCTTCGTCGGCTCCGGCAAGCCCACTACCCCGCCCCCGTCGGCGGGGAACGGGAAAGCCAAGGCCCCGGCCGCCACGGCCTCCAGCTGACCAGGCCAGCGGGCAGCCATCGACCGGCGTCCCCCGGCCACCTGGTCGGGGCGGGGATCGACACCACGGATGGCACTATGAACAACACACCAGACCCCAAGCTCGCGTACTCGATAGAGGAGGCAGCCGAGCTGCTGTCGATCAAGCGGGACTCGATCTATGAGCTGATTCACACCGACCAGCTCGGCAGCTTCAAGATCGGCTCACGCCGGCTGATCGCCCGTCAACACCTCGAAGACTTCATCGCCGCCAAGGTTGCCTGATGGCCATCCGTCGATCGTCGGGTGAGGGCTCGGTCTTCCAGGCGGCTGACGGCCGCTGGGTCGTCATGGTCGACCTGCCACGACGGGCCGACGGGCGCAGGCACCGACGGAAGCGGAGGGCCCGGACGAAGGCCGAAGCCCAACGGTTGCTCCGAGAGATGCGGGCCGAGATCGAGGAGTTCGGCCGGCTTCCGTCGACGGACCGCAAGGTCTGGCAGATGATCGATGACTACCTGGTGCAGGTGCGAGCGCCGTCAGGACGCTCCCGCAAGGTGATCGAGCGCGATGAGCTGTTCGCCGCCACCTTGCGAGCATTCTTCGGTGACCGCAGCGTGGTCAAGGTGACCGTCGAGGACTGCGACGGATACCTGGCCGCCTTCGTGAATGGCCAGCTCACTGGTTCGGATCGACCCGTAAGCCGGGACTACGCCCGTCGGGCTCGGGCCTTTCTCGCTGGGGCGTTTCGCAACGAGCTACGGCGAGGGCTTGTGAACCGGAACCCGGCCGAGGTAGCCGTGATACCTGAAGCGGCTACCACCAAGCAGAGTAAGCGTGCGCTATCGGCCGACGAGTGGCGCAAGCTCTATGACCTGGCCGACGGTGTGGTGAAGGTCGGCATCGATCTTGCTGGCCGGCACGGTCTGCGGCCACAAGAGGTGCGAGCGGTTCGCTGGAGCCAGATCGACTTCGACCGGGGGACGTTGAGCGTGGTCACGCAGCTCGACGCCGACGATGAGTTCACCGATACCAAGACTCAGAAGTCCACGCGCACGATACGGCTCCACCCGGAGGCGCTAGCGTTGCTCGCCGAGTGGCGGGTCACCCAGCAAGAGTTGCACGAGCGGCCGGAAGAGCGTTGGACCGATCGAGACCTCGTGGTCGCCACCCGCTATGGGACGGCGATCAACCAGAGCAACCACCGCCGATCCATCAAGGAACTGGCGGAACGGATCGGCCTCGGTGGACTGACGCCCTATGAGCTTCGCCACACTGCGATCACACACCAAGTCGAGGCGGGGCACTCGGCGTCGACCGTCGCCGACTGGGCAGGCACCAGCGAGCGGATGATCTACCAGCACTACCGGCACCAGCTGCGCGAGGTCGTGGAGCTTCAGCCTCCCGACTTCTAGTCCAGGCCGTCGACCTCGATCTCATCGCCCGAGCTTGCATCCACCAGACGCCGATCACCGAGGGGTTCCGTGAGTGTGACCTCCAGCTGGTCGAGACAGTCGTCGCCGCCGTCGAAGTAGCCGGGATGCCACGACACCACGCGGATGCGGACCTCGTCAGTTGACTCGTCCAGGTCTACGAGCTGCGGGTCTCCGTTGCAGGAGTCGACAATGACCTCGAAGGTTGCGGGGTCGTACAAGAAGGCGGCCCCGACAGACGTGGTTCGGCGACCCGGTCCGAGCCGATCCACCGCCCAGAACGACGCACCGATCAGCACTGCAAACAACAGCCCGAACCGCACGTACCGTGGCGGTCTGCGAAGAGGAACAACGCGCATCGGGTCTCGCCTCGCCAGGTGCTGGGGCTACCAGTTTGGCTACCAGTGAGCAGATCTCCTGGGAGCCTCGGCGGCTGAAATGCTCTGACCAGGGTGTTTGCGGTGGGCCATGAGGGACTTGAACCCCCGACTTCCTCCATGTCATTTATGGATCAAGGTGTTCACCGGCATCCGTAGTGCTTCAGGCATCGTGATCGATGACAGGCTGAACCCTGCCGGACGAGCCCGGTCGGTCTCGGATACGGGATGGTTGCGGGATGGGCGCACGAAT
Organism: Acidimicrobiales bacterium; assembly: GCA_050633745.1. GTDB lineage: Bacteria > Actinomycetota > Acidimicrobiia > Acidimicrobiales > SZUA-35 > JAHELU01. The sequence continues at coordinate 31,679 of JBOEHD010000166.1, read as the reverse complement.
TAGTCAACGCAGGGAACGAACAACACGACAACAGCGTTCTCTTGGGTATGAGGTTTGACCAAGACGAACTCCCGTACATGCAAAGGGGTATGGAGGGCCTAGACCCAAATGACCTCCCACATTTGGATGCCGATGCGGATTTGCTCGCCAAATACTGGGATCACCAGTATCAGCGAGTTGGGAGACTTGAGGAGCAGCGGATGACGTTCACCAATATCATCGTGGCCTCTAGCGTTGTGGCCCTTGCCCTGCTCGTCGAAGGCGAGCAAGCAGCAAAAACAATGGCCCTGGCTGGCGCATTCACAGCCATACTTGCTGCCAACGTAGTGGCAGTTGCATTCATCTTCCGTACGAGGGACCACGTACGACAACACTTGGTACGCTCCCACGCCACCTTGCATGCCATGTCGCCGACACTCTTCGCACTGAACCGAGTCACTAGTACTCCCACCCGGCGGTTGCATAGTGTCAACAACTACCAGGTGGCTCTTCACGTCCTTCTTGCAGCCTTGGCATTGGTTGCCCTGGCCTTCAACTTCTAGTGGTGTACCCGACCTCTTCCATGCCATCAATGGAGAGGCAGTCCATCGAGGTAGCAGACGCAACCGCCGCACAAGCTCGATCACCAATGACTGGCAACGCATGTGCCATCTTTGTGCCACAGGCCGAACCAGTCGGACGGAATTTTCGGGCTGTGAGACAAGTGCCCTTGTCCGTCTTCGGTGGCGTGCTTGTTGGTCACCATCTCGCCGAACGCTCTAGAGGGCCAGCCGACAAGAGCACCCAATTCGCTGTCAGGAGCTGTTATCGCTTGGCTGCTAGTCTGTCCCAACTATGGGACAGCTGAGCCAACGGTGGCCGTTGATTGCCGTTGCTTCGATGACCGTTGCAGGGGCGGCGGGAGCGACCGCCGCAGGCCTTTCTAGTGATGAAGTTGGCGCGCCGCAGACGGTGCAGCAGATCTCCGTCGGCCTGCTGACTGGTGGACTCATCGGCGTGACCCTGTTGATTATCGAGCAGCGACGGGAAGACGAACGAGATGCGCACGATGATCATCTTGCCCGAAGGCAGCAGCGTCACTTGTTGGCCGTTGCACTCGCAACTAAAGATGACTTACGAGAGATCAAGCTCGCCGGCCAGGACTTGCAGGGAGTTGTCCTTAGTTTCCGAGATCTGTCGGGTGCGGACCTCTACCGGTCCGAGCTGAGGAATGCCAACCTTCGAGAAGCCGATCTCACTAGTTCGATATGCAGGCATGCAGATATGGCCGATGCTCTATTTTGGGAAGCGGATCTCACCAATGCCGACTTGGCACAGGCGGACCTTTCGGGAGCCAACTTCACGAAGGCAACACTCGTCCGCACAAATCTGACCAAAGCCGATCTGACTCGAGCCCAGTTTCCTGGTGCGGACCTGACTGGTGCCGACCTCACCGGAGCGAACCTCTCAGGCGCAAAGTTCGGAGGCGGGGCAAACGAGTACGGCATGGATCTGCCGCCGTCCAAGATAGCGACGGTATCAATCGGCGAGGTCTGGTGGGACGCCAACAACCCACCCCAGTGGCCGCTTGGGTTCGAGCCACCGGAGAACTGCGGTCCGCCTGCTAGCAGCTAGTGGTTAGGTCACCCTCAACAGCAGACTAGACTGGTCGATCGGGCTCGGCTTAAGGCGCTCGTAGCCTCTAACCACGGGAGACGGTGGAGCTACGGGGAATTGAAGTCCAGACCTCCTCCAGCCGTCAAGCGCCGAACCACTCAATGACGTTCAGTCTCGTTCAACTAGCCGGTTCAGTCACCACCCGAACGTTCCCGAACAATGCTGAGGTGTCACGAATGTATGATTCCTGTGCCATCACCTAGGCCAGCTAGTTCATGTGCCTGCAACGCATCAATCCGTCTTAGCTCGACCACACCGCTTGGGAACGGCGGTGCATTCCGGCTGCCCGGCTACCTCTATCTGCCAACCCGGCTTAGATGGACACAGGAGTAAGTAGACGAGCGATGTAACGCTCAAGCAGATCGAGCCCTTTGATGACAGTTCGTGCCCTTACAATCTCGCTCGATCCAGTGGGCCACTGGGCCGCCGCCACGATTCCGGAGGAATGTGCGGCAGCTCCACGATCCGTACCGAAGTCCGTCAGCTGACTGAGCAGACCAGGCGCATAGAAATTTTCTCGGCACCCAATCGGCATCATCAGGGTGCGAACATTTGCCTCCTTGATTCCGTTGTTGGTTGCAATACGACCTCGATGCTGCTCAAGCGCTGGAGCAAGCCGTGAATAATCAGAGCCCAGCGCTGCAGTTGCCTCGGCGGCGTCGAACATCGGGTAGCGCGCCTTGAACGGCTTCTTAGACTGTCGACTAATCGACCAGCCGACATATAGATGATGACCAGCATGCGTGAGTGTGCCATTCCTAAACAGGTTCTCAGTAGTATCCACTACCGTGCTCGCTAGGTTCTCGATGAAATTCTCGATCTCAGCGTGCACCAAGAGCCGATACGCATGGAGCAGGTCAACGTCTGCTTGGGCGGCCGGCACGAAACGAGAATCGACGCCGAGGGCCGCCGCAAGTGCACCAACACGGATCGTCAGCTCAACAGTTCTTCGCGCCTGTGCACATGGCCGAGCTATGGCATCACCCAGGTGCATCTGCACTCACTTAGTAGCGCGAGGCGCCAGAGGCAGCACTGGCCACACCGACGAATCAACATCGAGATCCTTCCCGATGACTTTGCCTAATGCACTTGACCACAGTCGAATCCTGCCATCGGCCGCTGCAAATGTCTTCGTGGTTGAGGTTAGAAAGCTTGCAAATTCAGTGCTCGTGGTGCAAAGCGATTCGTATGCCTGGACCACCTCCGGTCCGTTCTCAACAGCGAGATCTCTTACCTCCGGATCGCACATGTGCCACAGCATGAGATCAAACACGGCAACGTTGAAACGGGCCATATAGCGATCGGTCTCACCGTCAAATCTCAAGAATGCCGCACTATCGAATATCTCGAATACGGCCTCGATTCCCTGATCCATCGATGAAACCAAATGATCTAGCTCCGACTCGACATCATCAAAATTATCGTTGCCGCCCTTTATCGCCCTGTCGAGAAAGTCCCGGAGATCGCCACGGTACCTAGGTAAGTTTGTCTTGAACGCAATGAACCGAAGAAGCGTTTCGGCATCCCGAAGACGAAAATCAGGCTCCTTTAAGCGACGGGCACGGAGTAGAGCCTTACTCTCGGCGCTGGCTCTGGCTATGAAGTTGGTGAATTTGCCCGGGTAGAGTGCTTGTCGTAACTCATGGGACGCAAGCGGGACGGTTGAGCGATTGAGCCGGGAAAATATCAAGTGGAGCAAGGCCGGGGTTCCCCAGTTGCGAACGACGATCGTTCGTATCGGCTGCGCTAGAAGAGACTTGTTGTAACCCCTCAATGTCGGGGAGTCATTGATCTGTAGATAGTTCTTCCCCTCTAACTCAGCCTTGAGTAGCTCAAGACCACCAAGCTTCAGCAGACCCTTCGCTTTGTTTATCGGCTCTCCAGTAGCTGCATAGATCTGCGCCTCATGGACGAACCGAGCCAGAGACGTCAATCTCTGCTTTCCATCTAACACGTAAAATTGCCCCGGGCGAGTTTGACTCTCGGCAAGTACGAGCGGTGGAACCGGGAGCCCAAGCATCAGCGACTCGACAAAAAGGCTCTGCTTAGTCCGGTTCCACGCAGTACGTCGCTGGAAGGGTGGCGCTGTGACAAGAACCCCGGTGGTTTCAGGGTCATCGGGGTCTGAGTCGATCTGGTCGACAATCGTTCCCACAGTCCAGTCGAGCGTATAGACGACCGTTCCTTGAACGTCTTCAGCTCTAAGTTCTCCGGGGTCTTCGTAGTCACTCCCAAACTCATCGTCAGAACTGATTTCAAAGTCGATTTTTTCTTCGGTTGATGTCACAGAGTTTTCCTGACGTCTGCAGCCGGCAGCCTAGATGTTTGTTTAACCCAATCGGGCAGCACCGATATCATCGATGCGTCGAGATTCCACGCCTCTTCAGCCATTGGCTACTATCTCGACGTCCCGGTCACACAGGATTTTGATTGCTGCACGATAGCCGGGGTGACTAGCTAGTGCATCGTTTACAGCAACGTGAACTTGGGTCGGGACATCGCGACCCAGCGCCTCGTTTAGTAGGCCGAGTGCGAGAGTATCGCTTATCCCTAGCGCCCATTTGTTGATGGTATTGAAGGTGGCAGGAGCAACAACGACACTGTCGCCTCTGGGTTGGAACTCGGCCTCGCTGGGCCTCCGATACTCAGAACGCACGGGGTGTCCGGTCAATCTCTGGACCTCCTCGACGTCGAACCATTGAAGCCCATGCGGTGTAGCGACGACACACACGTCCCAGCCGTCAGCCTGCTTCTCTTTGACGAACTGAGCCGTGTCGGCTGCCGGTGGAGCACCGCAGACTATGAGGTAGAGGACGTTACCGGTTTCGGATCCGAAGCTTGGCATTTAGGCGACAACTCCGGTCCGTGCGGCGAGACCGTCCAGCCCAGGTACAGCGCTTTTGCGTGAGCGGTGAATGGCGGTTTGGATGAGGTCTCGGGCTAGGGGGTTGAATCGCACGGCTTCGGGTGCGAGGCGTTCGGCTTCCATGAGCGACAGTATGGCGGCGGTGTCGTTCTGTTGTTGGCTGTGTGCCCAGGCCATGTCGATGTAGACCTGACTGCGCCGGCCTTTCAACTGCTCGGGCAACGATCCGGCGTCGACGGTCTCGCCCTGGATGATGACCTCGGATGGGTCGCCGAGGCTGACGGCTGCTGAGGTGGCGTGAATGCGGACGTTGGTCGGTCCGAATGCTGTCCAGTGGTCGTTGCGGTTCCCGCCTAGCCGTTCGGCGATCTCTTGCGCCTGGGCGATGTACTTGGTGGATTCTTTGCGGTTGTCGAGACGGGCTGCGGCGATTGCAGCGGTAAGCAATAGTGCGCCGTGGAGAGACATTGCTGATGGCCGGTCGCTCCCGTCGATGGTTGAGATGGTGGAGTCGGCGAGCATGTACGCCTCTTCGCTCCGGCCAGCTCTGAGCATGACCTGGCCCAGGCGGTAGATCCCTGCGGTGACCAGCTCTATATCGCCGAGCTGCCGGCCAGCGCCAATGGCCCGGTCGGCGGCGACCCATCCAAGCTCGGTTTGCCCGGTCCGGTTGAACAGCGCTGATGCGACTTGGTTGGTGAGGGCTTGAATGCGAAGTGCGCGGCGTTGCTCTTCGTCTTCGCTCCTGGCCACGGCGTTGTCGGCTTCTCGGATGGTCACCGGGAGCAGCGAGGCGGCTTTGTTGTACTTCGCCGCCTGGTAGAGCGACATGATTTCCACCGAGACCGAGTGCAGCGTGTCGAGACCGACCTGGCGCTCATCGTCATCGGCGGGCAGGTAGTACGACATCGCCGAACGAATGCGGTCGATTGCGTTGAGGCTTGGCCCTGCCGTCGGGGTGAAGTCGACTGGTTCGCCGACGAGCTCGGCCAGATCGACCCGTAGTGCTCTTGCCATCGGGAGTAGAACGGAGAGTTTGTCGACGGTCCGCTCGCCTCGCTCGAGCTGGGAGAGCCAACTGACGGAACGGCCAACCATACCAGCGAGAACGGCTTGGCTTAGACCACGTTTGTTTCGGTGGACTGCGATCCGTTCACCGATATGGCGATTCTCGTCCATTTGTGGCGCTCCTGACGGCCTCTAAGGGCTAATCCTAGTCTCTTTGAATCGTACGATGGGCCTCGGACACCGACCCGCACTTTTGTACTAGTGCTCAACACTGCGATTCGTACCTGCTTGTCCATGTTCGGATGCAGGTATGGCAAATCGAACCTGTTCAGAACCATCCAACGGCGGCGAACTAGCGTTAGTCCGCTCCCCTGATTTCGATCTCATCGACCTGGTCGACGCTCTCGTTGCGTGCATCGATGCAGGCCGTACTACCGAGATCGATCAACTGCGATTCGCTCTTGAACCCTTCGGCGGCGTTCACCTCTTCGACGCTGAGCTACGGCTCAACGGCATCTCCGGCGTCGGCGAGTTCTGCATCTGCGGCGGGGANNATGGACCTCCGCCCCCTGGTCCGCTTCCTCGCCGAACGATTCCCACGACTCGCCGCACCAGCGGTCCGACTACGCCTGCTACTCCACTGGATCGTCGGCAACCCGATCCACTCACTCGCCCTCGTTGACGGGTTCATGGTTTGGCACTTCTTCGACGTCCGACTCCGTTGGATCGCTCTGGCCATCGCAGTGTTCTTCGTGTTGGTCGAGGTCTATCACCGTGCGAACTTCGCTGCTGGAACGTGGATGATCGCCTGGCGTGAAGCGTGGCGTATCCGTCGACGCTGGCCAGCCGATTGGGCCGCCGTCGCTGCCAAGACCGCACGAGTCCAGGCTGAAGTTGGCACGTCGAAAGAACCAATGGCATCGGCCATCCTGCGCCCAGTCGCTGATCATCCGAAGATGTCGTGGCTTCCTCGTGTCGAGTGGCCGGTGGTGTCGTGGTGGGTTGGCCCTCCTCCAGGCCGATCACTCGCTGCCCTCGACGACCTGGCCGTGGTTCTGGCGGCGAACATCTCTCACGTCTCCGATGTGTCGGTTGAGTACGAACGAGAGAACGACTCACACGGTCGGCTGGTCATGTCATTCGACAACTTGCTCGCACGCCCATCGGCCCCGACATGGGTCGACTCCGCACCGGCCATCGTTCGGAACTGGGAACCAGCTCGCCCCGCTCTGCGCCTGGTCGACGACCTCGAAGACGTCCCGGACTCTGATGATGGGGTGGTGGCCTGAATGGCAGCAATCCGCAAAGGCTCAACGCTCGACATCGGCCGACGATTCGACGCCAAACCACTCCTACTCCCCTGGCCCGGATGCCCACACATCCTCATCGGCGGCGAAACCGGCTCAGGCAAATCCGGAGTCGTCAACAACATCATCGGCGCCGCTGCCGGCCTCCCCTGCGTAGCGATCTGCGGCATCGACCTCAAACGAGTCGAACTAACACCCTGGACACCACGCCTCACCTGCCTGGCTAAGACGCCCGCCGATGCGGCCCGGTTGTTGGTAGCGGTGCGGGATCTGATCGAGCAGCGGTCACGGTTCATGGAACTCCACGGCTACCGAATGTGGCGCTCCGAGTTCGGACCCTGGGTGCTCCTGGTGGCTGACGAGCTGGCCGAACTCCAGGCGATCGACGCCAACCTCCTGGCCGACGCAATTGATGCCGACGATGGTGGCCGCAAAGCCTTGGCCGCTGGTAAATCTGGCCAACAGGTCCTGACTGCTCTGTTCGGGTCGTTGGCTCGTATGGCTAGGGCGTGTGGGATCACGATGGTCGGTGCGACTCAGTACCCGTCAGCGGATGTGATCGATCAACAGATCCGCACCCAAATGGCAATCCGAATCATGCTCCGAGTCTCCTCCGGTGAACAGGTCAACGTCTGCCTCGGACAGGGCTACGGCTCACAGATCTCGCCGAACAGCATCGGCCCATCCGAACGAGGCGGCCTCTGGATCGTCGGCACCGACGACGCACCCAAACCCGTCCGGGCTCGTGCGCACCTGGTCACTGACGACGACGTTGCGCACAGAGTCGCCACAACCACCCACCTCGCCCTCGACCACCGGACAGTGTTCGGCGGGCCCGAGGCAGAACCGATCGAAGAGGCCTACTGAATGACATCATCACCGACCCACAAACCAAACGCTCAGGTCGCCCAACACCGCCTTAGGCTCATCGACGGAGTCGATGGGGTGCCTTCCACGCACACACCACCCCGCCGAGCACACGATCGGAAGGTCAGCGCATGGCCCAGTAGCGGCGCACCTCTCCCCTTCGTAGCGAAAGGAATCCCGGCCAGTGTCGCTGTGACTGTGATGAGCGCTGTCGTACTGGTCGCCTTCACCGGCTCGTTGCACACGATCCTGGCCGAGCATCAACACCGGACGCTGATCATCCTTGGGCTCGTCGCAGTCGAAGCGCTTTGGTGTCTGCTCGTTGCAGCAGCGGCCACGGTCGCACGTCGTGAACGAGCCGGACGCAACCGAGCCGGCGGACAACGTCGACACAACCCAGCAGCTCCGAGTCTCCTAGGCCCGCCGAGGACGGTAGGCGGGAGCGGAGCGGCAAGCCGAACGGACGAGGCGACGCCGAAGGCGTCGACGAAGGACCGCCCTTGGTAATATCGCACCTAAGTCTTCCCGGGGCATCTGCGGACGCCCGTGAACAACGCAGATCATCGGCCGATCTCGCCCAACTGCTGATCGCTCAAACGTGCGCCGACCTCGACGCAGCACACCGAATCGTGCAATGCGGACGAGTGGTGCGCTCCGCTCAAGGTGTCGTGATGAGACGATCCGTCGACGGCTACGTGTACGCCTCAGGGCTCGTCACCTGCGGCAGCCCCTGGTCGTGCCTGTCCTGTAGCTACAAGATCCGGGCCAAAGGCGCCCGCAACATCGCCCAAGCAGTCGCCGCCCACATCGCCACCGGCGGCGGGGTGCTGTTCGCAACGTTCACCATGTCACACGACCGGTCCGACGAACTCGACCGGCTCTGGAAGATCCTCTCCGCTGGATGGGCCTACATGACCGCAGGCCGCCAATGGGTCGACTTCAAAGCCGAATTCGGACTGGTCGGCTCGATCAAGGCCGTGGAAGTTACCCACGGCGGCAACGGCTGGCACCCACACATCCACGTGCTGTTCTTCATCGACGAACCAATGAACGACTTCGACCGAGAACACGACTACCGAGCATTCCGCCGGCAGCTGCGCCAGCGGTGGATCACCTGGTTCCACAACAAGCACAAGCGAAACGTGTCGCAAGAGTTCGGCACCCGATTCGATCCAGTCAAACCAGATGAGTCTGACCGGGTCGGAATCTACTGCACCAAAGTCGGCTACGAGCTGGCCATGGCCGACTCCAAGATCGGCCGCACCGAAGGGCAACGCCATCCGTTCGCTATCGCCCACGACGCAGCCCGCAACGGCGACAAAGCCGACGTCATGCTCCTACGAGAGTGGATCACTGGATCCAAGCGCAAGAAGTCGATCCAGTGGTCCGGCGAACAAGTCAAAGCCTACGTGACCGATGATGTCGACAAGACCGATCTCGAACTGGCACAAGAAGAACAGGTCGGCGACGAAGCGCTCCTGGTCGTGGACCGTGACCTATGGCGGGACCTGATCAACCGCCGTGACGGATCCAAAGCACGCTTCATCCGAGTGTTCGAAGACGGTGGCGACTGCTTCGACGCTCTCTACTTTCTC
>JBOEHD010000166.1:0-22339 GCA_050633745.1 Acidimicrobiales bacterium | reverse complement strand
CTCTACTTTCTCGCCGAGCTTGGCATCACCGCCGAGATCGCCGAAGACGGGCCGCTCGCCATGCTGCGGCTCGACACAAACCACCAAACCAAACCAGTCCAGGAGGACTAACAAGCTATGTCACTACAAACCATGCCACTCGATACCAGCTGCCTGGAGTTCCGCTACCACGGAGCATCCGAATACCGGGCCTTCAACAAAGACACCGAGAAGAAAGACAAAGACCAAGCCCGATGTGAAGACACCGGGTACCCCATCTACACGATCCGCTGCCAAGTCCTATTCCGTGAAGAACGAGAATCCGGACTGATCACCGTCCGAGTCCCACTCCCAGAGAAACCATCCGAAGACCTCGACTTTGAACACCCAGTCACCTTCGGCAAGGTCACCTCAAAGAGCTGGAACATGGAAGGCCGAGACGGCCAAACCTGGATCGCCAAAACCATGGGCATCGGATCCGCCGGCGGTTCCGCCGCCACGGCCCCGGACACTCCCCCGTCGGCGAACCGCAAGACCAAAGCCGAAACGACCTAAGTCTTCAACCGGCCATCGACAACCGGTGTCCCCGTGCACGAGCGACGGGACCGAGGTTCGAACCCTCGGGTGGCCACTATGACCAACCACCAAGCAAACCCAACCACAGAACCACCCCTGCTCTTCGCCATTCACGAAGCAGCCGACCTACTCGGCATCGGACGCACCAACGTCTACGTGCTCATGAACAACGGCAAACTCCACTCGGTCAAGATCGGCGGCCGCCGCCTTATCCCACGAGTCTCGTTGGAGCGCTTCGTCAACGAACTGCTGGAGGCGTCGTGAGTATCCATCGCCGCAAGACCAAGCGAGGTGAGATCCGCTACGACGTCCGCCTTTACCGACCGGACGGCAACGAGTACTCGAAGACGTTCCGCACCCGAAGGGAGGCTGAGCGGTACCAAGCTACTGAGCGAGCGGACCGAGCCCGTGGTAGCTGGCTCGATCCGCAGGCAGGCCGAGTTACATTCGCAGAGTGGGCCGATGAATGGTTCACCTCGAATTCCCATGCCTGGCGGCCTCGAACTGCGGAGAAGCACGAGATGGCGTTGCGGGTTCATTGGAAGCCTCGGCTAGGGCACTTTGAGCTTTCGTCGATCAGACCTCGCCAGATCCAGGCACTAGTCAACGATTTAGCGACCGGAGGGTACAGTCCCGCCAGTATCCAGACGTACGTGGGCACACTGACGGCCCTCTTCTCTGATGCCGTCGATGCTGACCTGGTCGGCCGCTCACCTTGCCGGGCGATAAGGCGTCCACCGGTCTGGTCAAGGGAGAAGGTTGTCATATCTCCTGCTCAGCTACATCTGTTGGCTAACACAGTTGGACGGCGCTGGCGTTGTCTGATCTATCTCGGTGGGATCATGGGGCTGCGATTCGGAGAGGCAGCCGGGCTCTATCGTTCTGACCTTCTACTTGAGGAAGACCAGCTTCTAATTCGAAGAACCTTGACTGAGTCGAGAGGCAGAGTCAGCTTCGGCCCGCCCAAGACCCAGTCAGGTATTCGGAACCTCTCGCTCCCCGCTCCTCTAGCTCGCGAGCTTGCGGATCACTGCCTTCGTTTCGATATCCAGGCAGCTGAGCAACTGATGTTCGCCAGCAATACTGGCGGTCCGATTCGACGGAGCAACTTCGGAAGTCGGGTCTTAACTCCGGCTGCCAAGGAAATCGGCACGCCAGGTCTCACGTTTCATGGCCTACGGCACTCAGCGGCAACTCAGTGGATCTCAGACGGGGTGGACCCGCGAACGGTGCAGTTCCGTTTAGGCCATTCAGATCCCCGACTGGTCCTGAAACTTTATGCCCACGCGTCTACCGCTGCCGATCGGAACGCTATTGCCCTGACAGAGAGAAGATACTGGCCCGCAAGCTCCGAGCGGGTTTGACAGGTTCTGTAGCTGATCACTGGCCGCACGATTCGGCAGCCCCCCGCTATTGGCGGTGGAAGGTCGGGCTTTCCATCGCTAGATACCGCCACTCGGCGTCGTTACTCACGGAGTCCTGCATTTCTTGGGCTTTGAGTTCTAGTCGGAGTATTCCTGTGACGTCGATCGATATCTCGTCTAAGTCACCGAAGCTGAACTCCCCTCGATAAAGCTCCGTGCCGGTCGCCATATCTGTAATCGTAAATCGAAGGGCTCCGAGCGAATACGACTGGTCGGCTAGACCGACTGTCGCATCAAACCTTTCGTACTTGCCAGCGAGAACCACCTGGACAGACGACAGATCCCGGCTTGTCCATACGTCGGTGCCGATCTCGTTGAAGTGTGTTCCCCGGCCTGCAGTGTCAAAAACCCGAAGCCAAGCTGTTTCGGGCAGATCATCAATACCACGAAGGCCGATATTCGTCGTAGGTCCCTGAAACCGGAGTACACGATCCAGCTCTACAAAACCTCCGTTTGCCTTCATCTCAACAAACGACAAGTCTTCGAGATGGACGCTAGCCGGCGGCGCTTCAGTTGTCGTCGGCGCTTCAGTTGTCGTCGGCGCTTCAGTTGTCGTCGGCGCTTCAGTTGTCGTCGGCGCTTCAGTTGTTGACGGTTGCGACGTAGGACTGGAGTTTGTTGAAGTCGTGTCTGTGTCTTGACTGGTTGCCGGAGTTGCTGGATCTTCCTCATCGCTGTCACCAGCTATCGCCACAGAGTCAACGGCATCAGACGAGAGGAGCCCCTGAAGCGTCATCCCGAACGCCACCAAAGTAACTGCGGCTGCGACTGCCGCGAGCCTGACCGTGACTGGATGGGTAGACCACCGTGTCCCCATCGCAGGACTCGCCTTGACGGCCCTAGTCTGTGGTGGTTGGTCCGGGTTGCTCATCTCAATCTCGGCGGGATGGATACGGGATCGAATTCCCGTGTCGCCCGGAAATCCTTGTGGGCCATGAGGGACTTGAACCCCCGACTTCCTCCATGTCATGGAGGCGCTCTAGCCAACTGAGCTAATGGCCCGTACGGCTGACCAGGCTAGCAAGTTTGCTAGACCAATCAACTAGAGCACGGAGCGGGATTTGAACCCGCGAATCATGGCTTTGCAGGCCACTCCCTTAGGCCGCTCGGGCATCCGTGCGTATAACATTTCCCACCTTAGCGTTCGACCCAAGCCAACGGACGCCGATTTCGAGGCTTCCGACCAGATTGACCGCTCACCGTGGTCAAGATGTGCCAGGCTTTAGCGGTGCGTGCGACATACGTGGCTTGGAACGGCCAGTCATACCCATGGCCGCCGCCCGAAGGATGGCACGAGGGATCAGATGGCCGATGGTGGGCCGCCGGCTCCGGCCCCGATGAGTTCCAGGAGACCAGTAACGAAGCTGAGAGCGATGAGGCCGCTGCTCCCGCCGAGCAAGACACCGTCCTCAGCGGGCAAAGCCGCAGTCCAGACATCTTGCCGCCCACCGAGTCACCGCAAGGCCGCGATCTCGGACCATTGCCCGGAGCGGCGGATGGGATCTGGCAGCCAGATCACCCAGAAGACCGTGAGTGGTGGAAAAGGCCGCCGGTCGTGCTCACGGCTGCGATCGCCCTACTGCTACTGATCGTTATCGCGGTCGTTTCGCTTCAGGGTTCCGATGCCGAGGATGCCTCCGAACGAACGGAGGTGAACGGCAGCAACGACACGATCGACGATCAAAGCCAGCCAGCGACAAACAGATCGACCGATGACGTCCAGAACTCGACGACGATCACGTCTATAGCTGGGATCAGCCCTTCGACCACCGACGCCTCGACGACCGTTCCAGGCGACGATGCCAGCAGCACCACGGCGGACCAGCCGACCACCAGCACAAGCACCGATCTAGCGACCGAAGCCAGCACCGAAACGGTCGCCACCGCAGTCATTCCGCCGGTCACCATCGATCCTGCTGATCAGGCCCGAGTCGACGAACTCCGTGCTTTCCTCGACCAAAACGGCCTGAGCGGCGACCTGATCAGCGATGCTGATCTGGTGGAGTTCGGCAATACCTTCTGCATCTTCGCCATCGCCGCCGACAACGCCGAGCAGTACACAGAATCTCGCGACGAGGCCATCGTCGACAGCAGCAGCGAACTCACCCAGGCCGAGCTAGCGGTCGCGGTCGACGGAGCCGTCCGGGCGTTCTGCCCTGCAGACGCCGATCGCATCGGCCTCTAAACTGACTTCCGGCATTACCGGATGAGCTCGAGTGGTTAGATGAGCCCGAGCGGCAGGGGTGCCTCAGGCAGGATCCTGGCCGCTTCAACGCCGAGCCAGTCCTGTGAAAGGGTGGCTAGGTACCGGTCGAACGGCACGGTGGTCCGCAGATTGCCCTGACGGTCGAGGTCGCCAAGAGGGGACGGGTCGCCGGCCCGGCCTGGTCGGACCGGGCCGACCAGCAGCATCGACGAGGCGGCGCCGTGATCGAGCCCGCTTCCGTTCTCGCTCACCCGTCGACCGAACTCGCTCGACGTAGCTACCAGAACCCGGTCGGCCATGCCAGCGTTGTCGATCTCCTGGAGGAAACCGTCGACCGCAGCGTCGAACCGGCCCATCAGCTGATTGTGCCTGCCCTGGTGGCCCTCGTGAGTGTCGAACCCGCCGAGCGAAGCGTGAATCACCCGGACGCCAACGTCGGCCTTGATCATCTCCGCGGCCATGGCCAGCTGACGGCCGAGCTGAGCACCCTCGCGGATCATCACCGAATCTCTATCGATCTTGTCGATATCGGTATTGATGGCGTCACCGACGTTAAACAGCTTCTGCCATGAGTCGGTGATCGTCGTGGACATCGGGCCGCCGCCGAAGCTGCGAACCGCGTTGCGATACTGCGGAAAGATCCACTCGTCGTTGGTCAACACCCGCAGCTGATTAAGATCGTTCAGCGACAGGGTGGAACTCTGACTGGCGTCGAGGCGAGGGGTATGGCCGGCGACCGAAAGACCGGTCACCGCTCCCCCGGTATCGACCGCGTCGGCCAGACGAGCCAGGAAGCCAGCGCGCTGACCGCCGAGACCTCGCATGTCGCCGAGCTCCCAACGCTCAACCATTTCGAAGTGCGAGAGCACGCCGTCGACTGGGCCGACGCCCTCGACGGTTGTCAGTTGCCGTTGATGGAGCCGAGCCAACGCCGGGGCAAGGCCAACGTCGCTGTCGATCGGCAGAACCTGATCGGGTTGGATTGCAAGCCGTGGCCGGCTGTCGTAGTAGCGGTTCGAGCCGTATGGCACGACCATTGAAATGCCGTCGTTGCCACCCTGGAACTCGATCAGAACTAACACTCGCTGATCGACCGGAGCGGCGTTTAGCAACACACCCTGGTTGGGGGTGAACTGGTCGAGCACACCCTCGACGTTCGGCGCCGCGATCTGTATCTGGGCCGACTCGTTGACGTTGGCCAAGCCACCGGTAGAGGCGGCCCTGTTGGCCAGCTGCGACTCGACAAGCTGACGGTCGACGGGCTTGGCCCCCCGCATCACGCCTATGCCGACGGTGCCAGCAACGGCGAGACCCTGAATGAATCGACGCCGAGTGACCGGCTTACGTTTCGCCGGCTTGCCCTTTAACCCCGCGGCCTCAGCTTCGTAGTAGTCGGCGTCCTGGCCGTGATCGTGGTTGAGGTCGTCGCAATCGCAGGCGCCGGTTTCGTAGCCGTAGTTGTCGTTCTGCTGGGCACCGTACTGCCCACCGCTGTATTGCTCAGCGCTGTATTGCTCAGCACTGTACTGCTGACCGGCGACTCCGTCGTCATAGCTGTCGCCATGGGTGAAGTAGTGGTCGCCGACGTCATCCCCCGCACCCGGCTGGGCGTAACCCTCGTAACCGCGGCCAAAGACCGAGGTGGCGTCTTCGCCCGCTGGCGGAGCCAGGGAACCGTCGAAACCGTCGTTTGATCCGAACTGAGCGTCGTCTGAGGTGGTCATTGCAGCTGGAACTCCGGGCTACTCATGGCAATGCGCCACTGGAGCTGCACGCCCCCTTCGGGACCGTACTTCTCCGGATTGGGAGCCGAGTTGAGAGCGGCCATTGTCTCATCGCTCACCACGTATATTGCGCAGGCATCGAGGATCTCATCGATCGTCGCCGTCTCGCCGCCAGACACCTCTCGGAAGTCGACGTTGAACATCATCTCCGACCGGCGGAGCATCGAGTCCGGGTTGAGCCAACGCTCCCCTCTTGGCCAGCCACCGACGTTTGGTGGCTCGTAGAGCAGCTGCCCGAGGTTGCGGGCCTGCCACAGTTTCGTTGGATCGAGACCGAGAATGTTCTGCGCTGCGGCGTAGTACTCAAAGCCGCTTCGAGGGCGAGCGTAGTGATCGGCCCAGAACTCATCCGAGGTCAGGATACGTTCGACCAGCGGTTTGATCTCAAGATTCTGGCCCTGCCACCACACACCCAGTTCGGCCTTTGCGGCCCCTTCGATCTCCTTGCCGGTGAGGTGGTACCACAAACGAGAAGCAACCCTCGCCGCGGTGGCGGGATGATCGCACAAACGATCGGTGATCGAGGCCACATCCCACTTCTTGGTTTCGCCAAGGAAGGTGACAGGCTCGTTGTAAGCCCGCTCCGGATCGAACCAGACCGCATAGGTGTCTCTGTCGACACGCCAGCCCGTCATGCCCAACGCGGCCTCACGGACATCGCCTTCGTTGTAGTGGCCGATGCCGGTGGTGAACAGCTCCATTAGCTCGCGAGCCAAGTTCTCGTTCGGTCGTTTGGCCGAAGATGAATCGGCATCGAGGTACCGGATCATCGCTCCATCGATTACAACCGCCTGCAGCAGATCACGGAAGTTGCCGAGCGCGTTGGCTCGCAACATGTTGAGCTGCGTAGCCACCAGCTGATGCCAGCCAACCGAG
Organism: Acidimicrobiales bacterium; assembly: GCA_050633745.1. Lineage (GTDB taxonomy): Bacteria > Actinomycetota > Acidimicrobiia > Acidimicrobiales > SZUA-35 > JAHELU01. The sequence continues at coordinate 15,494 of JBOEHD010000166.1, read as the reverse complement.
TGACGGTGCGTCGGGATGAGCGAGTGCCAGAAGAACGTCATGCGTTCGTGCAGGCCGCTCCCCGGGGCGCCGATCTTACGCAGCCACCATGTGACTGTCTCATCGCTCTTCTCCGTAGACGCAACTTGATCAGCGTCAATCGGGGCGTTGAGAATTTGGGCCACCGCCTCGGCTCGATCTTTGCCAACCAGGGCACCGATCAGCGCTGAATCAGCCCGGAGGGTAGCCCTCCTAGCCAGTAGCGCGGCTTTAGCCATTTCTGGGTCACGTTCCGCCATCCCCATCGCCAACTACTTTACAATAACGTGTCAGAGAACGGCAGGTTTCCACCGAAATTTCTCAGCGGCGACCGGCCACCCCTCTAGAGGGGCCAAACCTCGGTGTCGGGGAAGCGGTCGTACCACGAGAACCAGAAACCCTGGTCGACTGCAAGCCGCTGCAGTACCGAGCCATCGGCCAGCACAACCTGGTCGGTATCGAGCGATGCCGTATCCACCGCAGCACCTTGATCGAGTGATGCGCCAGCCTCGCTCACGACTTCGGTGGCGTAGACCCGGGCTCCGCGAGCGTTCGGCACGACGACTACGACACCATCGCCAATCCTCAGGTAACGGCTCGGCCCAGACACGATTTGATCGACGGCCACGGCCAGCGTCCCACCTGCGAACTCGATGCCCAGCACTTCCGCTTTGACATCCAGAGCATCTGACGCTTCCCGGATCGGATACCAGGTGTTCGGATTCTCGTAGTAGGCGTTGTAAGGGCCACCGGGCTCGTAGGGGTAGCTGATCGGCGGCCGCTCCGGTTCATCGAAGAAGATGGGGCCCGGTATCTCCAACACTTCGGTCTCTGGGTAGCGGGCATACCAGTCGGCCCAGGTCGTGGTTTCCATCGGGAACTGCTCGAGGCTGACCCCTTCATGTAGGCCGCCGATGCCGAGCCCGGCAGCGTGATGCCAGAGGGTGTCGGTTTGGCGGTCGACCATGATCTTGTTCGAGTTGATCAGCAGACCACTGGTCTGAAAGTCGAGTACCTGGCCGTCGACCCGACGGTTGAACAGCAGGCCGGTCCGACACAGCGTGCAGTACACCAACGACACCGGGTTCCCGGCCACCGTGTCGTTCACCAGTTCGTGGTGGCCGACGATCCGGAAGGGGTAGGCCACGACCTCGCCGTCCAAGTCGACCCCGAGCACCACCTCGTCTTCGGTGATCCACTCCAACGCCTCGGCGGCTGAGATACGGGCTGGATCGTTCAGCTCCGGGATACCGCCACGACGGACGCCGCCGTAACGGATCCGGTTGAACCGTTCGGTGTCGGTGACCGACTCGAGCAGCGGCCGGAATTCCGGATCGAGGCGCTCCAGCAGCGCCAGCTTCCACCTGCGATAGCCAGGCCCAGGATCGATGCCCTGGGTTTCGACGACGCTCCCCATGCGACCAAAGTCGGCGAAGGTGTCGCCCGTAGTTTCCACGCCGACGAGCGACCCCAAAACGTCGATGATCTCCTCCTCGACCAGGTTGGACACGCCGAGCTGGGCCAGGTCCACCAACCACGGCGCATATCGAACAGAACCGGACTGCGACACCAGCTCGACAAACTGGCGTGCGGAATCGACGGAACGATCTTCGACGTATCGGTCGACGGCCGAGTCCAGAGCCTGCTGCTCGCTCTCGGTCAGCTCACGAGGCACGATCGAAGTCGCCGACTGATCCGTGGTCTCGTCGCCGGAGGCGACCTCAACCGACGTGACCGACTGAGTCGGCGCCGTACCACCGTCGGCGCTATCGGAGGCCCCCGAGGAGCTACAAGCGGTGACGGTCAGTACGACTGCGGTCACGATGATCGGCCACACCCGGCGCATTGTCAGCCGCCCGTATGCCTGATCGGGATCGGATCGGTACGCCAAGACGTTCGGCGATGCCAGCGAGCCCGGTCGGGGCGAGATAGGTAAGCAATATGAGAACCAACCCGAAGACGACCGTTTCGCTTCCAAACGGGCCGAGAATTCTTCCCACGACCGGCACCAGGAGCAACAAGGTCACGCCATAGACCGAGCCAACCAGGGCACAGACCACCGACAACAGCGGCCCATAGGGCGAAATGCACGGTGCTGGTGGGCCGAAGCCCACCAGCACCATCTCAATCATCACTCAGTTGTCAGTTGGTTGTTGTCAGTTGGTTGTCAGTTAAGCGAATCAGCAACCCGAGCCAGGGACCCAGGCGCAGTTTGGAGACAGGCCGGAGAGGTCGATGACATCTCCTTCCTTGTTCCAGCTCTGCGTCGAGGCGTCGAAGACGCTGATGTCGGAGCCCTCGATGAAGTAGGCATCCTCGTTGCCGTTCATGCCAAAGTCGATGCCTTCAAGGAAGTATGGGTGGGTCATGTTGGTCATGCCCCGCTGAGCCAAGATGAGGTTGGTTCTGGTCAGACCGTCCGGCAGTTCTGCGGCAATGCGCAGCATCTGCTCCATGGCCCAGCCACGCTCGGCGAAGCCCTGTCCCTGCAGCGAGATCTCGGCGTCGCCGCCGGCTTCCTCGATCTTCTCGTTGGAGAACGAGATCCAGACATCGTCGTCCCACTGCGGGTCGGTGGTGTCCTTGCCGCCGCCGCCGATGATGTACCAACCGTCAGCTGCGTCACCGGCCGGGGCCATGTAGGACGCCACCGGCTTGCAGACCGAAGGTGTGAAGACCGCATCGGCAGTCTCGATCAGACCGGCACGAGCCGCTTCCTGGATAGCCAGGAGGCAGGGGTTACCAGCGGTCATCGAGATGAACACATTTGGCTCTTCAGCGGCCAGGGTGGTGATTTCGTTGGTCAGGGTGGCCGCCGCTGGGTCGTGGCGGACAAACTCGACCTCGGAGATTACGTCCGGGTTGTTCGCTGCGTAGTCAGCAAAGCCCTGCTCGTAGGCAAGACCAAAGTCGTTGTCCATAACGAGAGCGGCAACCTTCACCGGCTCATCGAAGTTCTGGTCGATCCAGGATCCCCACAGCAGGGACTCTGTGGCGTACGACATCTGCATGCCGGTGGTCCACGGGTGCCCCTCGGGATCGCCCCAGGCCTGGTGACCGGTCCACACCATGGGCTGCGGAACGCAAGCCTCATTCAGGGTGTTGTATACCGCGAAGGTGTTCGGCGAACCGAGCGTCTGGATCATGAACGGCCGGTCAGACTGGAGCAACTCGGCCACGAACTCGATCGTAAGGTCGGCGACGTAGCCGTCGTCCTTGACGATCACCTCGATCTGGTACCCCTCGTCGCCGATACCACCGGTCTCGTTCAGCCAATCAAAGTAGATCTGCTGACCCCGGGTTAGGTTTCCGTAGGCGGCCAGTGCGCCCGACTGTGCGGTGGTCAGACCGATCTTGATGACACCGTCTTCGGTGCCTTCGGTGTTTGACCAGTCGCCAGGGCAGGCGTTGGTGTCAAGGGTGAAGCCAGCCGGACCGTTGAGGATCCCGTCTTCTCCCAGGCCGTAACCATTGCTCACGATGTTGTCGACGATCGCCTGTCGCTCTGAAGCCCACAGTTCCTGCCAACCATCGATTGTGGTGGGACGCTCAACGGCGGGTGCTTCGCCGTCGCCATCAGCCGCATCTTCCATGGCTGCGTCCACCTCATCTTGATCGGCTGCGCCGCCGATCTCGCCGTCGTCGTCCGCGGCGGCGTCCCCTGAGGACTCCTCTGAGGAATCCTCAGTTCCCTCACCGTCGCTTCCCCCAGCGTCTGTATTGCCATCACTACCGCAAGCGACCGCGACCAGCGCGAACCCGAACAGAAGTGCAAGCATGCGATACCATGCCGTCTTTCTCATATCGTGGGTCTCCTCCCCCTTCTGGTTCCCAGCGGGAACACAGCGTCTGACTAGATAGTCGGAGATTATTGTTATCCATTTTGGTGCCGCATGTCACATCAGCACCGATCTATGGGGCAGTAACCGCAACAACCAATACGAGGCGAGTGGCTCTCGATGGGCGCCTCAGCAGCGGGACGACTACCGCTTTCGCAGCGACCTGATCCAGGCACCCAGGCGATCGGCTATGCCTGCTATCCCGGTCGGGGCGAGGTAGGTAAGCAATATGAGAGCCAGCCCGAAGACGATGGTTTCGCTTCCAAATGCGCCGAGAATTCTTCCCACAACCGGCACCAGGAGCAACGAGGCCACGCCGTAGACCGCGCCAACCAGCGTTCCCAGCCCACCGATAACCGCAGCCGCATAGAGGCGGAGCGACAGGAAAACCTCAAACTTGCTGTGGCTAACAAACGGGAAGAGGAAGGTCTGCAATGCGCCAGCCGACCCGGCCATGGCAGCCGAAATTCCGAACGCTCCCATCTTGACCACAGTCAGATCGATACCGAAGGAGGCGGCGGCCGTCTCATCATCCCTGACCGCTCGAATGGCTCGGCCGATCCGACTGTTGATCAGGCCGTGACTCAGCACGAACCACACCAGAACCACCAGCACACACAAGATGTAGCGATACAGCTGGGTCCGCTCGACCGCAAGACCGGTCCACGCAGGCGGGTCTCCGTCGAACTCAACCGAACGACCGTTGACCCCACCGGTTATCGGTCCCAGCCGCCGCGCCACCGGCCCAAACACCAGTGCGAACCCGAACGTCAGCAGCGCTAAGTAGATGCCCTTGATCCGCAGAGCCGGCAGCCCAAGCACAATGCCGAACAGTCCGGTGGTAATCGTCGCCAACAACAGTGCCGGGAGAAAGCCCAGGCTCAACTCATCGAGGTAGTTGGCCATGGCGAACGCACCGATGCCGACGAAGACACCGTGGCCTAGCGAAACCAGCCCCGCGTACCCGGTGCAGAAGTTCACGCCCAGAACCGCCAATACCAAAACCAGCACCTGCGAGAATCGGCGCAGCTGGAGGTCGGAGGTGACGAACGGGGCGGCGAGCAGGATCAGGGCGATGATCGTCTTCAGAAACGGCAAGCCGGTGTAGTAGTTCTCATATTGATAGCTAGTCGGCTCAGATTGCTGCGCTGTCATACTCGCTTCACCTGCTTGGTTCCGAAGAGGCCCTCAGGCCGCACGAGCAAGATAAGCAACATGATTACCACCGCGGGGACGACGGCCAGCTCTGTCGGCACGCCGAGATAGCCGGGCACCAGCGTTTGAGCCTGGGCGACGACAAAGCCACCAACGATTGCGCCCTTCGGGCTGTCAAGGCCGCCAAGGGTCGCTGCGGCCAGACTGTAGATCAGCAGCTTCAGCATGATTCCTGGCTCCAGAATCACCACGCCTGCGGCCAGGGTCGATGCCATCGTGCCTAGGCCGGCGGCCACTGCCCATCCGAACATCAAGGTTCGCCCCACCGGGATCCCGACCAGTTCCGCACCTTCGCGATTACTGGTAACAGCTCGGAACGCCAGACCGAGCTTGGTGTGGCGAATCAACAAATTGAGCAGCAGCATGATCACCAGCAGAGAGGCCCAAGCCCCGATGGTGCTGTATCGGAGCCGGGCGCCACCGAGACCGATGTAGTCTTCGAAGCCGGTCGGGAACAGGCTCGGGATGAATCGCCCGTTGTTGCCCCAGAATTTCATGGTCAGCCCGCTGAACAAAATCAGCAGGCCAATGGTGACGTTTACCTGGGCCAGTTCTGGCTGGTTCTCAAGGCCCCTGAAGACGGTTCGCTCGATCCCTGCCCCCATGACCATGGAAACAACAACGGCGAGCACTACGGCGCCCCACATCGGGTATGGGTGGCCGGGCATCCAGGTGACAAGGCCGCTGCCTGCGAGGCTGGCGGAGGCGGGAGCGGCGAAGATGAACGCCACATAGGCGCCGAACGTGGCCAGCTCGCCCTGGGCCAGGTTGAGCAGCCCGGTGGAGCGATAGATCATTACGAGCGCTACGGCCAGCGAGGCGTAGATCGCTCCGTTGAACAGGCCGTCAAACAGGCGCTGAATCAGAAGTTCCATTGAGTATCAGCGGTACCAGGGCGGCGTCAGAATACGAACAGTAGATAACAAAGCAGTGAATACGAGCAGTGAATACAAGCAGTGTTGTGACATGGATAGTGCTGGCAGGCCGAGGCCCACCAGCACTATCTCAATCAGTATTGGTTGTTAGTGAAACGAATCAGCAACCCGAGCCAGGGACCCAGTTGCAGTTCGGGGAGAGGCCGGAGAGGTCGATGACATCGCCTTCCTTGTTCCAGCTCTGTGAGGCAGCGTCGAAGACGCTGATGTCGGAGCCTTCGATGAAGTAGGCGTCGTTGTTGCCGTCCATACCGAAGCCGATGCCATCAAGCAGCGCCGGGTGGCTCATCTTGGTCATACCCCGCTGAGCGAGAATCAGGTTGGTCCTGGTAAGGCCGTCTGGCAGATCAGCTGCGATGCGCAGCATCTGCTCCATGCTCCAGCCACGCTCGCTGAAGCCCTGACCCTGGAGGGAAATCTCGGCGTCGCCGCCGCCAGCTTCAAGCTGCTCATTGGAGAATGAGATCCACAGGTCATCTTCCCACTGCGGGTCGGTGGTGTCCTTGAGGCCGCCACCGATGATGTACCAGCCTTCGGCTGCGTCACCGGCAGGACCCATGTAGGAAGCCACTGACTTGCAGACCGACGGGGTGAATACTGCGTCAGCAGTTTCGGTCAGACCGGCACGTGCCGCTTCCTGGATAGCCAGGAGGCAAGGGTTACCAGCGGTCATCGAGATGAACACATTTGGCTCTTCAGCGGCCAGGGTGGTGATTTCGTTGGTCAGGGTGGCCGCCGCTGGGTCGTGGCGGACAAACTCGACCTCGGAGATTACGTCCGGGTTGTTCGCTGCGTAGTCAGCAAAGCCCTGCTCGTAGGCAAGACCGAAGTCGTTGTCCATGACGAGGGCAGCAACCTTGACCGGCTCATCGAAGTTGCTGTCAATCCAGGAACCCCAGAGAAGCGACTCGGTTGCGTATGACATCTGCATGCCGGTGGTCCATGGGTGCTCCACTGGATCGCCCCAGGCCTGGTGACCGGTCCATACCATCGGCTGAGGCACGCATGCCTCGTTGAGGGTGTTGTACACGGCGAATGTGTTCGGCGAACCGAGGGTCTGGATCATGAACGGCTTGTCAGACTGCAGCAGCTCAGCAACGAATTCGATCGTAAGGTCAGCGACGTAAGCGTCGTCCTTGATGATCGTTTCGATCTGGAGTCCGTCTGGGCCGATTCCGCCATTGGCGTTCAGCCAATCGAAGTAGATGTCCTGACCAGCGTTCAGGTTGCCGTAGGCGGCGAGGTTGCCGGACTGAGCGGTGGTCATGGCGATCTTGATTACGCCATCTTCAACACCTTCGGTGTTCGACCAGTCACTCGGGCAATCGTTGGTGTCGAGCGTGAAGTCGCCGGGGCCGGTGAGCACGCCATCGTCTCCCAGTCCGTAGCCGCCGTCAACGATTGCGTCGACGATTGCCTGCCGTTCGGAGGCCCATAGCGTCTGCCACTCATCGAGCGAGGTTGGACGATCGACCATTGCGTCGTCTTCACCATCACCGGACGCCGCTTCTTCCATTGCCTCGTCGGTTGCGTCCTGGTCGGCTGCGCCGCCAGTCTCACCGTCGCCTTCTTCTTCCATCGCAGCATCTTCTTCAGCCGCTGCGCCGTCTTCGCTTGACCCTGCGTCGGTTTCACCATCGCTGCCGCAAGCAACAGCGACAAGTGCGAACCCAAACAGGAGTGCAAGCATGCGATACCATGCTGTCTTTCTCATTTTGTCTCTCTCCCCTTCGTTGTCCCGGTGCGGAACAAAATTCGTTGGCTTACTTTCCTACTCAGTCTTACCTGAGCTACGGCGATTTTGCCGTCACTAGCTTTAGCTTGGCGGCGAACGTAACAAATCGTCTCGCCAACCGCCATTTCCCTGGACTCCCGATTCCGACTGTGTTGCGGTTTCGGGGATTTCTCCCTGCGGCTACCGGCCTGGCTTAAAGAAGCCAGGGCCGGCACCCAGTTGAGAGCTTGTTATGCCCCGACCGTTTCCCTGACTTCGCCCAGTGGAATCACTGGCTTGCTCAGTACAGGAGGCTTCGGGGTGACCCGGTAGACCTTTGATCTGAGCAATCTAAACAGCCAGACCAAACCACCAGGAGCAAAGAATGTTGCGATGATAAGAATGCCGCCGAAGATGGCCTGCGAAAGCGGGCCTTCACCGTCGATGGTTGTGAAACCAAGCGGGATCTGCAGGCCCTTGGTGAACTCACGAACGAACACCACGACTATTGCTCCGACCACAGCACCAGGCACCGTTGCCACGCCGCCGATAACCAGAGCCACCAAAAGGTCGACGGCCAGCAGGAAACCGAAGCCCTGCTCGGCGACGAACGCCCGGTCCATAGCCCACATCACGCCGGCCAAACCACCGAGCGATGCGCTAATAGCAAAGTTGAGCAGCTTCCAGCGGACCAGGTTGACACCGCTAACCGCAGCTCCGGTTTCGTTGTCTCGGATAGCGATAACCGCACGACCGGGTCGGCTCTTCAGCAGGTTGCTGACCGCCCAGAAGGTAATGACCGTCACGATCAGAATGAGGAAGTAGCGATAGCGGCTCGGCTCGTCGACACTAAAGCCCAGGCTCTGGGCCCAACCGGTCGGCAGAACCTTCTCGTCGATCTCCCGACCGTTGGCGCCACCGGTTGCCTCGGCGATGCCCAAGGCATCGATCTTGGCTAACGACGGAAACACCGTTGCTAAGGCGATCGTGATCAGCGCTAGATATAGCCCTCGGATTCTAATCGCCGGTAGGGCAAGCAAACCTCCGAACAAGAAGCAGGCGAACATGGCGACCGGGATGGTCATCCAATAGTCCCAACCTTGATCTTGCACCAGCCAGGTGGTTAAGAACGCACCGAGGCCGATGAAGGCACTATGGCCGAGGGCCAAGAGGCCGCCGTAGCCGAGTACAAGGTTGAGGCCTAGGACTGCGATTGCCAGGAACATCACGCGGTTTACGCGACTGACCTGGAACTCGGGGATGATAAACGGGAGTATGACGAGTATGACGGCGAAGATTCCCCACGCCAGCATCTGGTGCAGCTTGTGCTGCGAGCTTCCTTGATCAACTGTAATTGGAAACAACACTCGCTCCTTAAACTCGCTCGACGCGACTGGTACCGAACATGCCAGATGGCTTGAACCACAGGACCGCCAGCAGAGCGATCAATGGAATAAGCAGCGGTGTAGCCCGCAGGAACTCGAACATCTCGATGTCCGAGAGGTAGCCGTTAACGAGGCTGCCGATAAGACCGACGATAATTCCGCCGATCGCCGCTCCGCCAAGGGAGTCGAGACCGCCGATCGCCGCTGCGGCGAAGGCGTAGATAAGAACCGGAGCCATCATGTTTGGTGACAGGTTCAGCCGAGGCGCAACCAGGATTCCGCCGAGGGCGCCGAACGCTGCGGCCAGGGCCCAGCCGAACATGAGTACTCGACCGGTCCGGACGCCGACCAGCCGGGCCGACTCGGTGTTGGACGAGACCGCCCGGAAGGCAAGCCCCATCTTTGTCTTGTTGAGGATGAGGAACAGAACGATCAACATCACACCCAGCGACAGGATGACACCGAGCGAGTCATACCAGAGACGAGCACCAACCTTGTTGGTCTCGCTCTCGAAGAACTCGAAGAAGCGGTCGTTGGGGAACAGGTTGGGAAGAATCCGCGGCTCGTAGTTCCACACAACGCCGGCAATGGCATTGATAATCAGGAACAAACCGAGGGTGATCAGCACAACCGGAAGATGGTCAGCAGGGTCGAACGGTCTGATGAGCGTTCGTTCAAGGAAAGCTCCGAGAGCTGCAGCAAAGATCATGGCGATCACCGCTGATACCCAAACCCGCATGTATCCGTCGCCGAGGAAACTCAAGAGATCCGTCTGGACCGCAAAAATGTAGGCGAAGAAGGTTCCGAACATGGCCAACTCGCCCTGGGCGAAGTTGATCAACGTCGTAGCCTTAAAGATCAAAACGAGAGCTACGGCAACAGCTGCGTAGATTGCCCCGTTTGAAAAACCGTCAAAAACACGTTGTACAAAGAGTTCCATACCGCTCTACCTCCGGGTCTTCTGAACTAGTTGGGTGAACCGATCAAGCGCCAAGGTACGCCTCCTGCACTGCGGGATCGTTTTGTAGATCCTTCGCTGGGCCTTCAAGCACGATCTGCCCGGCCTCAAGCACGTAGCCCTTCGTCGCGATATCGAGGGCAATGTTTGCGTTCTGTTCGACCACTAGCATCGTGGTCCCCTCTTGGGCGTTGATCTCAGCGAAGGTCTTGAACAGATCCTCGATGATGATCGGCGCCAAACCAAGGGATGGTTCGTCAAGTAGCAGCAACTTTGGCCGTGACATCAAAGCACGCGACACTGCGAGCATCTGCTGCTCGCCACCGCTTAAGGAACCAGCTAGCTGGTCGTGCCGCTGACCCAGAACCGGGTACTGGGTGAACCAGCGATCGATGTCTGACTCGACCTCGTTGTCTTTGCGGGTATAGGCCCCAACTTCGAGGTTGTCACGCACCGACAGTTCGGGGAAGGTGCCCCGGCCCTGAGGCACGTGAGCAACGCCCATGTTTACGATGTCTGCGGTGTCAGACTTCGACACCTCGGTGCCATCGACAACCACCGAGCCGCTGCCGCTGACCATATTGCAGATGGCCCGCAGCGTTGTGGTCTTGCCTGCGCCGTTTGCGCCGAGCACAACGACGACCTCGCCGGCAGGAACCTCAAGGCTGATGTTACGCAGCACTTCGACGGCGCCATAGTTGGCGTTGACCCCATCGAGCTTGAGCATGAGGTCTTTGCCTGCGGAACTTGCGCTTCCGTTGCTTGAGTCGCTCACTGTCCCACCTTCTGAGTCCCAAGGTACGCCTCGACAACCTCTGGGTTGCTGCGGACCGTGTCCGGGTCACCCTCGGCGATCTTCTTGCCGAAGTTCATGACGACGATCTTCTCCGAGATGGCCATCACCATCCGCATATGGTGCTCCACGAGTAGCACGGTCAGGTTGTAGCGATCCCGCACCATCCCGATCACGTCGGCCAACTCGTCGACCTCGCTGTGGGTCAAACCGCTGGCGGGTTCGTCCAGCATCAGAAGCTTCGGGTCGCCGATAAGGGCTCGGGCAAGCTCGATGCGCTTCAAGGTGCCGAAGGGAAGACCTTCGGCCGGATGGAATGCGTGCTGCTCAAGGCCAAGCTCGGTGAGAGCTGCGTATGCACGCTCCTTGAGGTCGTTCTCCTCCTCAGCAACACCCAACTTGAACATCGACCGGAAGAAACCGGACTGGGTGTTTGCGTGGGCGCCGACCATAACGTTCTCAAGAACGGTCAGGCCTTTCCACAGCGCAAGGTTCTGGAAGGTCCGATAAACGCCTCGCTGGCTGATTTCGTGCGGCGCCAGGCCAAGCAGGTTTTCGCCGTTGAAGGTAACGCTTCCTTCGGTCGGGTCGTAGATCCGACTGACGACGTTGAACAGTGTGGTCTTACCGGCGCCGTTAGGGCCGATCAGTCCGCAGATCTGTCCTTCATCGATAGTGAATGAAAGCCCATCGAGCGCCACGATGCCGCCGAAGCGCACCGTGATGTTGTCGACTGAGAGCATTGACATACGTAACGGTCCCCTTTGTAGTACTGCCGTTTGACCGGAATTTGTCTTCGCGCCCTAGCTTCCTGCCGCGGGCTCCGGAGAACCCTAGCCGTACCTCGCGTTAGGGATCAAAATGGCCTACGGCACCGTTACGATTCGGTGAATGCGGGTTTCATTCGCATTTTCGGATTGACTGGCGAGCCCCAAGTGTGAATGGTCAAGGGCTACTCCTCAGCTACAGGTCGATCCATCCCAGGAGCAGCTCGGGGTAAGCCCGTTCAGGTCCAGTACCGGGCCCGCCGGTTTCCAGGCGCCGAGCTCGGCGTCGAACACGTCGACGTTGGATCCTTCGACGAAGTAACCGTCGCCGGAACCGCTCATCGAAAATTCGATGCCGGAAAGCAGAGCTGGGTGCTCCAGTGTCATGGCCCGCTGTGCCAGCAGCAGGTTCGAACGCGTCAGACCTCCGTCCAGTTCGGCCGCGATGCGCAGGGCCTCGACATAAGCCCAGCCGTAGTAAGCAAAGCCCGAGCCGAAGAAGCCGATCGCCGTGTCGGCCTGGGCCTCAGCCAACGTCGTGTTGACCCAGCCCATGAACAGATCATCAGCGTGGGCTGGATCGTTGGGGACCTTCCAACCACCACCAAGTGTGCGAAAGCCATCGGCTGCTGATCCGGCAGGCGCCATATAGAGGCCGGCGTTTCGACAAACCGAAGAGGTGAACAGTTCAGTGTCGGCGCCGACCAGCCCGACCTCTCCTGCAGCTACCACCGCGAGCAGGCACGGGCTCTCGTTAGTCATAGCGATGAAGACGTCAGGGTCGGCGGCCGCGATTTGTTGCATTTCGGCCGACACCGATTGCGTGCGCTCGGCGTGACGGACCGGCACAAATTCGGCGATCACGTCCGGGTTCTGTTCTGCCCACCGAGAAAACGACTCCTCATATATGGAGCCAAACGCACTGTCGACAACCAACGCCGCGACGGTGACCGGCAGGCGATCCTCGAGGTTCTGCTCGATCCAGGTTCCCCACAGCATCGCCTCGGTGCTGTAGGACAGTTGCATGCCGGTCGTCCACGGACGGTTCGCCGGGTTGCCCCACGCCGGATGATTCGAGATGACGAAGGGCTGCGGGATGCACTCGTCATTCAGCTGCTCGGTCACCGCGAACGAAGTCGGCCCGCCGAAGGTGGTGATGGCAAATGGCTGCTCCGCTGCGACAAGATCCTCGACGACCTCGACGGTTCGGGAGCGGTCGTAACCGTCGTCGAGCACCAACAGCTCGAGTTGTTGACCGTCGATGCCACCGTCTCGGTTCACGTAGTCGAAGTAGATTCCCAGACCGTCCGCTATTAGTCCATAGGCCCACAGCTCGCCGGTCTGCGGTGACGTTTGGGCGATCCTGACCGCTCCGTCGGTGCCAGCCCGATCGTCCCACCCGGCTGGACAATCGTTGAGATCGACCTGGAACCCGTCCGGGCCTCTCAAAATGTTGTCGGCGCCGACGCCGTATCCGGCCTGACGGATCGAATCGACTACTTCGGTCCTGGCTGCTCGCCAGGATGCTTCGAGCTGCTCAATCGTTTCCGGTTCCGCAACTGTTTCTTCGGCGCCGTCTGCGGCAACTGAACCGGCGGTCTCGCTCTCACTGCCAGCGCCCGTCTCAGTAGTTTGATCGCCACTTTCAGTGTCTTGATCGGCGCCGTCTCCGGAAACGCCTGCGCCGGCCGGTGGCTCGTCGGCAGCGGAACCCTCATCGCTGTCGCCGCAAGCCCCGGCGACCAGGACAAAAGCAGCCAACACTACCGGCACGAAGAGCGGCGAGAAGTAGCGGGACAGATGGGGAAAGAAACCGGGGCGGGCAACGGGCTGAGAGCCATCGGCGGTGGTCACTACACAAAACCCTAGCTTCCCGACGCCAGTTCCGATAGGCGGTCGGGCCATCGGCGGAACCGATACGATTTGTGCTGAGCGGCACGCGGCGTCGATACCCCGGCCAGTCGCGCCGCCCCTATCACCAACTCCCCCACCATCAAATCTCAACACCGCCACCAATTGGAGATCGACGTTTATGAAGCGGATCGAGAAGGCTGCACGAATCGGTGAAATCCTCGACGACCTCTACCCGAAGCCACCAATCCCTCTCGACCACACCGACCCGTACACATTGCTGGTCGCGGTCGCGCTGTCGGCCCAGACCACGGATAAGAAAGTAAACGAGGTGACCCCCGCGCTGTTCGCCGTCGCCGACACGCCGGAAAAGATGTCCGAGCTCTCGCCGGATGAGATTCTCGGCTACATCAAGCAGCTCGGGCTGGCGCCGACGAAGGCCAAGAACCTTTCGACCATGGCCCACCAGATCCTCGAAGATGGTGGTGACATCCGGCCCGATTGGAAGTTTCTGGAGTCTCTAGCCGGGGTTGGGCACAAGACGGCAAGCGTGGTTATGGCCCAGTCGTTTGACGTACCTTCGTTTCCGGTCGACACCCACATCCATCGGCTAGCCGCTCGTTGGGGGCTGTCCAATGAGACCACGGTCGAGAAGACCGAACGCGACCTGAAGGCGGTCTTTCCCGAGGACACCTGGAATCGGCGCCATCTGCAGATCATCTTCTTTGGCCGCGAGTACTGCCCGGCCCGCGGTCACGATCTGGCCCTATGCCCGATCTGCAGTTGGGCGGCAACAAAGAAGCGAATGGCCGACGAGGCAAAGAAGTAGTCCCAGCGAAGAAGTGACCCACTTCACATACCTCGTACCTCTACGTCTTCCTCTTACTCCTACCCCTACTCCTACCTCTACACGTGCCTATATAAGGTATGTGTCAGGTCCAGCTATCAAGGTTTAGGTCAGAAGGGCCAAGCAGTCTGCTGCAGCAACCGCCGCGCTCTCGGCTAGACCGGCCTTTGTAGCACTGGCGATGGGGTGGTCGATCACCACAAACCCGTAGCCTTCGGCACCAAGCACCTGAGCCATCAACTCTGCGGCGCTGACGAATTGGCTGGTCATGACCGCGGCGGCGGGAATGCCAAGCTGCTCACCCATGATCGCATCGTGCAAACTGCACGAAGAGCAACTGCCTCAATCGCCAATCCCTGCGACGACAGCGTCGCACTGAACGGCTTGCGCCATCACTTCGTCTTCTGCCGGCGCGCTGTAGTTGCGTTTGCTCAAGCGCAATACGCTGGCACCGCGTGCTTCAAACCCGGCTGCGAGTTCATCAAAAAACCGGCCCGTACCGTGCTTGCCGTTGGAGATCATAGCGATACGCTTGCCATCCAATTTATTCAGCCTGTCCGGCGGAACAAACGGTTCGAAGTCGCTCTCGTGAGTGGGGTCCAGTACTTGTAAGGTCACTATTCAGATCCTTGCTGACGGCAATGGTTCGCAATCAATACACGCACCTACTGCCATTGTTACGGCCCGGCTCTTTGTGCCAAACCAGGGAGGGATAACTGCGCCAAAACCACCCGCAGGGCCGCCGGCAGCAATGACCAGGACGTGACCCGCATCGGGAAATGCGTAGTAGCGTTTGTCTGCGCGATCGCCAACCAAGCTGCCTTTGCCACACTGTGCCCATTCACCGCGGTTAATCCACGCATGTTCCGCGACATACTCTCGTACCTGGCGTTTGCTCCAGCCGGCAGCTTCGAAATGCGAACGTAGTTGCGGCGGCAACACAATCGCGTAATTACCTGGCCATATCGAATAGTGACGCATGCAAGCTTTGATCTCGGCAACGAAGGTGTCAAGAATTTCTGCCGGATCGGTGGTCCATTCATTCATCAATTGACGCGGACCGCCGGCGGACATCACAGTGACAGCGGACACATCACCAGGAATGCCCCTGTCCTGAGCGAGCGATAACCATTGCGTGTTTGCTTCATCTTCGGCAATGCAGTAGCTGATCT
>JBOEHD010000165.1:0-12252 GCA_050633745.1 Acidimicrobiales bacterium | reverse complement strand
GAGGAGATCATGGTCCAGCTCACCGTTTACGGGGGTTTCCCTCGGGCGGTTGAGGGCATGCGGGCCACAAGGGAAGCCTTCGCCAAGATCGACGCCCGCTCCTGAGCACCAGCTGATTACCAGCTGAATGCGAAGTGATTGCCAGGTGATCGCAGCGTAATCGAGAACCTCTGAATCGGTTGTCGCTGGCCGCATGGCGTCAGGTGGGCCACACTGGCATTCATGTGCAGGAACATCACCATTCTTCGTGGACTTGAACCGTCGGCCACCGATGCCGAGATCGAGGCCGGAGCCCGCCAGTACGTCCGCAAGATCAGCGGCATCCGTGAACCGTCTGCGGCCACCACCGAGGTGTTCGAAGCCGCGGTGGCCAGTATCGCCGCCGCCACGACGCAACTGTTGGCCGAGCTGCCGCCACGCAAGCAACCCCCGACGACCGTGCCGCCGATGCGCAGGCACGGCGGTCGACCATGATCGAAGCCGACGGCAGGGTGGTCATGATTTCCGGTCCGGTGCGAGGCATCGGCCGATCGATAGCGGAACGGCTGCGAGCGGCAGGGTTCACACTGAGCCTCGGTGGCCGAGACCGTTCGGCGATCGAAGCGATGATCGCCGATTGGGACCAGTCGGGTCCCCCGGTTACAGCTCACCATTTTGATGCGCTCGATTCCGACTCTGCTCGGCAGTGGGTTGAGGCTACCGCGGCCTATCACGGTGGCATCGATGTGCTGATCAACAACGCTGGGATTTTGGAAGGCTTCGGCCTCGACGACTACGACGAGGACGCCTTCGATCGTATGTGGCGGATCAACGTGGCATCGCCGACGATGCTGACCCACCTGGTGCTGCCCCATCTGCAGGTGTGCGGGCACGGGCGAGTGGTCAACCTCGCTTCGCTATCCGGCAAGCGGGTGCGAGGCGGGTTCTCACCCGGCTACGCCATGACAAAACATGCGGTGATGGCCCTGACCCACGCGACCCGCCAGCACGGCTGGGCCGACGGCATTCGAGCGGTGGCCATCTGCCCCTCGTACGTCGGCACCGACATGATCGCCGCTGTCGACACCGGCGAAGAACCGGTGGCTCACCCCGACGACATCGCTGAGCTGGTTAACACCGCCCTAGCCATGCCAAACAGCGCTTCTGTTCCCGAGATCTCGGTGAACTGTCGGCTGGAGGACACGGTCTAGCCGGTCTGTGCCTACCGACATCGACGCCCTGCTGTTCGACTTCTTTGGGACCCTGGTGACCTATCAGCCCGATCGCTCGCAGCTGGGCTATCCGGCGAGCTATGAGTTGGCGGTTTCTGAGGGGTTCGCCGCCGACTACGAGTCGTTTGTCGGGACGTGGG
Organism: Acidimicrobiales bacterium; assembly: GCA_050633745.1. Taxonomy (GTDB): domain Bacteria; phylum Actinomycetota; class Acidimicrobiia; order Acidimicrobiales; family SZUA-35; genus JAHELU01. The sequence continues at coordinate 10,901 of JBOEHD010000165.1, read as the reverse complement.
ACTCGGCCTCGCACCGACTGGAAGCCACGGCCCGGGAGACGCTTCGTGAGTTCTCGATGGCCGATGCGGCGAGGGCGTTTGCTGACGCCGCTGGTCTTCGGCTGGCTGAGAGTTCGGCGGCCAGGCTGGGCGACTGCTTCGTCGGGGAGTGGGCGCAGCACATAACGGCGATCGATGGGCTTGCTGAGATGCTCCAACGATTGGCTCGGAGTTGTTCGATCGCTGTGGTCTCCAACACCCACGACTCGGCCATGGTGCCCAACATGCTGGCCGGGCTAGGCGTCGCCGACCTCGTGTCGGTTGTTGTGTTGTCGGTCGACCACGGCTGGCAGAAGCCGCACGCCTCGATCTACCAGGAGGCGTTAACGAGTCTGGATTGCAGTGCCGAGCGCTCGTTGTTCATAGGTGATAGCTATGAGGCTGACTACGTCGGACCTCGAGAACTCGGGATGCGGGCCCTGCTGATCGACCCGGAAAACCAACATGCGGTCGTCGAGCACGACCGTCTTTCGACGGTGCTGGATCTCGAAGCGAAGCTCGGGCTCTAGGCCAACCGGCTAGCCCAACCGGTCGACCCCGGATGCGAACCAGGCGAGGAATACCGCCAGGTGTTGCTCCCCGGCGATGACCTCCAGGTTGTTGGCCACGAATGCTGCGGCATCCATCCGCCCCTCGCCAACCGCCAGCAATGACGGGTAGTCGGTGGCGATCACCAAGTCGGGGTCTTCGACCGTCGGGCCGTAGGAAACCGTGACCTCGTCGACGTCTCCACGAACCGAGACGATCTCGTCATCGATGAGTAGTCGCACTGAAATCGCCGGGTGGCCCTCGACCGACGAAAACAACATCCTCAACGGCAGCACAACCGTGCGGAGATTGCCGGCTGGCCGAGGCTCAGGATTTGGGGGCAGGGCAGCTCCGAACCGCGAAAGTTCCCACAGCACCAGGTCGGTTCGACCTCCAAGCTCGGTCAGCTGATAGCTGGCCCGCCGGTCGACTTCGATTCGTTCGATCAAGCCTCCGTCGGTCAGCTCACCGAGTCGTTGGGTCAACAGATTCGGGGCCATGCCGAGGCCGCGTTCTAGGTCGCCGAATCGAGCGGGCCCGGCATGCAGATCCCGAAGGATGAGCAGCGTCCAGCGATCCCCCAGCATGTCGAGCGCTCGGGCGATCGGACACAACAGGTCGTAGGGACGCTTCCGGGCCATGGCGAGATTCTACTTGAAAAACTAAAGCACTCGTGGTTCAATGCAATTCACCTTAGTTTCACTTTAGTTTTTATAGTAAACCTCAAAGGAACGAACACATGTCAACAGACCTACAGCCACTACTCGACCGCAACGAACACTTTGCGGCCACCGGAACCCACACCGGTCTCACGCCCATCCCTCGGCACCAGGTGCTCGTCATCACCTGCATGGATGGGAGGGTCGATCCGGCCCATATCCTTGGGGCTGAGCTCGGCGATGTCTTGGTGTACCGAAACGGTGGCGGACGGGTCACCGACGACGCGCTGCAGGAGATCGCCTTCGTCGCCACCGTTACCGAGCACATGTTCGGCGACGAGGCGCCGCCCTTCGAGGTGGCGGTGATCCATCACACCGGCTGCGGAACGGGTCTCCTGGCCGACAGCGACTTCAGAGCCAAACTCGGAGACCGACTCGACGGTGATGGTCTAGCGTTCGACGATGCCGAGGCGGCGGGGCATGCGGTCATCGACCCCTCCGTCACCCTCGCCGCAGACGTTGCGAGGGTGCGAAAATCGACGGCGGTACCGGACCGGGTCACGGTCTCGGGCCATGTGTATGACGTCGAGACCGGCCTCATAACAACCTTGGAAGCTGGCTGATCAAAACCGCAAGGCGGATTGCATATCGAACACTCGTTCTATATAGTGAGAAGACCTGCGAGCGGGCTTTGTAGTTTGGTCTCTGCAGTCCTCGAGGCGTTAGGCCTCCCCTGAAATTCGATAGATCCGGTCTGTTGTTGATCTGGATTCTGTGCTGGCTCTTCGTGAGTCTGATTTGGGGTGGTTGGCTGTGTCAGCTTCTGACGACGTTGATCTTGGCAGTGGTTGTGATGGCGTTGACGTCGGTCTTGATGTTGATGTTTGGTCGGTGGATCGTTCGACCGGCATGTAAGACGCCAGGTCGACGCGGCGCGGACCGATCACGGGCTGGGCGATACAAAGGCGAAGCAGGCCGCATCGGAGTTTCGGCACTGGGTCGATCAAGACTCGGGCATGGGGCGATTCTCCGGATGGCTCGATCCGGAACGCTACGAGATGTTGGTCAACGCCATCGACCGGCGGGTGTCTTCTGTCGCCGCGGCCTCTGAGGGCGATGGCGTAACCAGGGACAAGAACCTGGCCGCTCAGGCGATAGTCGACTTGGTCACCGGCGGCGGCGCCAGCGGGCGGCAGGTGGCTTCGGTCTTGGTGGTGGTCGATCACGACACCGTGGTCCACGGCGCCCACGAACACTCGGTTCGAGAAACCGAGGGCGGGCACGATCTGGCTGCTGAATCGATCTCGCGACTGTGCTGCGATGCGGTGATCCGTCGGGTCACGCTCGATCAGGTCGGGGTGCCGATCAACGTTGGTCGAAAGTACCGGACCGCTACCGACGCTCAGTGGGCGGCGATCAAAGCGTTTCATACCGGTTGTGCATGGCATGGTTGCTTGGCACCGATCAGCTGGTGCCAAGCCCACCACATCCGAGAATGGGACCACGCCGTTCGGCTCCGCCTCAATACGCAAGTTCGGCTCCGCCGAACTTGGAAGCGAACGAAGTGAGCGACGTACATGAAGGGGAGTGGTCGATCAAACTGTTGCCCGATCGCAGCTTGAAGATCTATAAACCGGACGGGACCGTTCACTGCGCTCGTAGTGACGGTGGGCACGGTAGGGAGGGGCGGGGGCGCGGTCGTCCCGCTTCGAGTCGGGCCGACGGTAACCTTATAAGTGGTTGCTCCGTTCTACCCGAACCGTCTGGGGCAGATATTGGAGTATGAATCGTGTCGCAAGTAACGTTCGCCGATCTTGGCTTACCGAGCGAATTGGTCGAGGCGCTTAACCGAAAGCTCATCACCGAGCCGTTTGAGATCCAGAGCCTCACCATCCCCGATGCCCTTGAGGGCCTCGACATTTTAGGCCGGGCCCCAACCGGGTCCGGTAAGACGATGGCCTTCGGCCTGCCAATGTTGGCCAGGCTGGAACGCGGCACCAAGAAGGCTCCTCGTGCGCTGATACTGTCGCCAACCCGTGAGTTGGCCGACCAGATTTGCCGCGAGCTGGAGCCTCTAGCCGCAGTCATGGATCGCAGCGTTATGGCGGTCTACGGCGGTGTCGGACTCGACCGTCAGATCAAGGCTCTGCGAGCCGGTGTCGATGTGTTGGTTGCCTGTCCCGGTCGCCTGCTTGACCTCATAAACCAGCGAGCCGTCCGGCTCGACGACGTCGACATCGTGGTAGTCGATGAGGCCGACCGAATGGCCGACATGGGGTTCCTCCCCGACGTGCGTCGCCTGCTCGACCAAACAAACGACCGTCGCCAGACGCTGCTGTTCTCCGCCACCCTCGACAATGACGTCAAGGTTCTAATCGACCGATACCAGAACGACCCGATCATCCACGAGGTCGGTGAAGTAGAGCCCGACCTCAGCTTGATGGAGCATCGCTTCATCAAGGTCAAGAAGACCGAACGGACTTGGCTGGCAGCCGATGTTGTCGACGACGCTGGCCCAACGGTCATCTTCGTGCGAACCCGTCACGGCGTTGATCGCCTAGCCAGGCAGTTGAAGAACGAAGGCATTAAGGCTGGTCACATCCACGGTGGTCGCAGTCAGTCGCAGCGGGACCGGGCGCTCAAGGTCTTTATCGACGGCAAGGTCGACGCCCTCGTGGCCACCGACGTCGCCGCCCGAGGCATTCACGTCGATGGGGTGGCTTGCGTTATCCACTACGACCCACCGGCCGACATCAAAGACTACGTCCACCGCTCGGGCCGTACCGCCCGCGCCGGCGCCCAGGGAACGGTTGTCTCCTTCCTCGATGGCCCGCAGGTCAAAGATGCCGAGAAGATGCAGCGCAAGCTCGGGATCGACAGCGAGATCGAGCCGGTCCCAACCCGCAAGCCTCGCTCATCGCGCCCGGCAAAGATAGACGATCGCGACAACGACGCTCCGAAGCGCAAGCGCAACACCGGCGAGAACAAGAAGCCGAAACGGGCCACCAAGCCGGGCGGCAAGTCCGGAGGCCCCAAAGCCGGAGGTTCCAAGACACGCTCGGGTGACGCCGAGTCACGCTCCGGTGGCGCAAGGTCCGGCAAGTCCTACTCCGACCGTCCCCGATCGGAGCGATCAGAGAACTCACGGTCAGAACGTTCGGATAGCTCGCGCTCCGACAGCAAACGGCCAGCACGCTCAGACAGCAAGCGTTCAGACAGCAAACGCTCGGACAGCAAGCGTTCGGACAGCAAACGGTTCGACAGCAAGCGGTCGACCAAGCCTCGAGGTGAACGGTCAGAGCGGTCCGAACGTCCTGCACGGTCCGAAAGGTCTGCGCGGCCGGAACGATTCGAACCTGATTTTGAGCCCGGCAGTCGGCCAACGTCAAAGAAATCGGATGGCAAGCGGTCCAGTCGGCCAAAGTCGTCGAGTTTCGACGATAGGTCAGCTTCCGGGTCTAAGCCTGGGAGCCGCAAACCAGCTGGTGGTTCCGGAGGCAAGTCGAGCGGTAAGCCGGGACGCAAATTCGCAGGCAAAGCGGCGGGCCAAAAGGGCGCCGATGCAAAAGGGCCCTCGAAGCGAACTGGAAAGCCTCGCCCGAAGAACCGCAACAAGAAGTCGAAGTCCGCTGGCGGTAAATCGTAAGCGCTAGCTCAGCCCTGGTAGTCGATGATGAACGGGTGCTTCATCCTGTCGAACAGGTCGCTTAGCAGTCGTAGTGTCAAACCCCAGATGACCTGGTCTTCCCGGTCGAGCTGAATACCGGGAAACACCGTGTCGGTCAGCGGATACCGGTAGTCGATGTAGCGATCCGGGTCGCCGAGATCTCGTAGCGGTACCCATACGGTCTCAGCTACCTCGTGGTTTGGTTCAAGCTCGGGTCGGGGCCCGGGCAGCCAGAACGCGTGGGCCGAGACGATGATGCGGCGATTGTTGGCCCGGCCTCCGTCGAGTTCGCTCAGCGACCCGACGGAGCTTTCCGGGTCGAGTCCGAGGCTGACCTCTTCGCTGGTTTCGCGGGCTGCAGTGGCCTGAGGCGACGGGTCATGGGCTTCCTTGCGTCCACCGGGGAACGCCATCTGCCCCGACCACGGATCGGTCGGTTTGGTGGCCCGCTGAATGAACAGCAGCTCCGTGCCCTTCCCGTCGTCGCTTTTTCGGAACACCGAAGCTACCGCGGCGCGGGGAGTGGCCGTGCCATCATCGGTTTCGGTGTAGCTCTGGTCGAGGATGCGTTGTAGGGCCGCTGAATCGGGAATCACTGTTGAGCCAAGTACTTTCCGACCGCTTCGATCGTGGTCTCGATGTCTTCAGCCGACACGTCGATGTGGGTCACCAGGCGGGTCGATGGACCCCCGAGGATCAAGATGTCATCAGCGGCTAACGCTTCGGTCAGCGCCGTCGGGTTGGCTTCGAAGCTGACGAACGCCATGTTGGTATCGCAGCCCTTGACGGTGACCCCATCGAGCGCCCCGAGCCCTTCGGCTAGACGAGCTGCATTTGTATGATCGTCGGCCATGCGGGCCAAGTTGTTCTCGATCGCATAGAGCCCGGCCGCAGCCAAAATCCCAGACTGGCGCATGCCGCCGCCCAGCATCTTGCGCCACTTGCGGCCCTGCCGGATCAGGTCGCCCGATCCGACCAGCACCGATCCGACCGGAGCGCCCAGCCCCTTCGAAAGGCAGACCGACACGGTGTCAAACGGCTCAGCTACGACGTTCGGCGTCACGCCAAGAGCGACCGAGGCGTTCCACAGCCGAGCTCCATCGAGGTGCATCGAAAGCCCCCTCGAGTTGGCTAACTCGGCCGCTGCCCGCTGAAACGACAACGGCAGCACCTTGCCATCGTGAGTGTTCTCGATGCTCAGCAACTTCGCTTGCGCGAAGTGATCATCGAGTGGCTTGATAGCGGCAGCTACCTCGTCGAGATCGAGGGTGCCGTCCGGCTGGATGGCAACGGTCTGCGGCTGGATGCCGCCAAGCACCGCAGAGCCACCCGCCTCATAGCGGTAGGTGTGAGCGTTTGCCCCCACGATGTACTCGTCGCCCCTCTGGCAGTGGGCCAGCAATGCGCAGAGATTGCTCTGGGTGCCGGAGGGCACGAACATGGCGGCCTCTTTGCCAAGCAGCTCGGCGGTTGAGGTCTCCAGCTGGGCGACCGTCGGGTCGTCTCCCCATACGTCATCGCCGACTTCCGCTTCGGCCATGACGGCTCGCATGGCTGGGCTGGGTCGGCTGACGGTGTCCGAGCGAAGGTCGATCATCGCTTCATTCTGCCAGCCACCGACCGCGGAGCCGATCTTGGGTTCAGCGATTGTTGTCGAATCAGGAGCACTGAACGCCGTTCATCAGCATTTATGTTCAATACACAGCAATGAAGTTGAAGAATTAGCATGATTAGCGTTGGTGGAATTTGTTGTCAATTGTGCAATGGTGCTTGAAGTGGCGCGACCTATTTAGTAGAAATACAGATGCGGGAGGGATGTTTCCGCCGACGTCCCTCCCGCTCTCGCAGCAGTCAGAATCTGGCTGTCGCCGCCGCCCCTGTGGGAGCAGCCTCGACCGCAACGAGGGCCGCTCCCACAGGGTCTCTCTCTTTTTACGGCTACAGCTTGAAGAGCGCTCGGGCGTTATCTCCGATGAAGGCTCGCTGGTCCTTTTCGGGAAATGCTGCAACAAGCTGGTTCAGGTCATGAACGTACTCAGGGGTGTGGTCGGCGTGAGGGAAGTCTGAGGCCCAGAGGAACCGGTCGACTCCGAATCGTTCGGCCAGCGCCGGAATGGTGCGCTCGTCAGGATCGCAGCTGATCCAGATCCGCTCTCGGAAGTAGTCGCTCGGCTTCTCCTTCAGCGGGACCCGCCCACCGATGAAGGTATGGCCGTACACCGCATCGATACGATCGAGCCAGTAGCCGATCCAGCCGCCACCCGATTCGAGCACCAGCACCTTGAGTTGCGGGAACTTATCGAACACGCCGTAATCGAACAGTGTGGTGAACTGGTGCCGGACCCCATCGGAGGCCTGCACCGAAGCAAGGAGCCGCAACTGTTTCACGTTCTGCCAGTCGCCCATGCGAGCGCCCTTGGTCCACTGGGGTTCGAAGGTCGGGTGGATGGCGAACGGGATGTCGAGGTCTTGAGCCGCGGCGAACACCGGATCGTGGTCCGGGTGGCCCAGCGGCTTGGCGTCGTGGGTGAATGGGCACACATAGGCACCCTTCGCTCCCTCCGATACCGCTCGCTCCATTTCCGCCGCTGCGGCAACGGGGTCGCTCAGCGAAATATGGGCGGTCGGCACTAGGCGGGGCGAGTCGGCGCAGAACTCGGTGATCCATCGGTTGTATGCCTTGGTGTAAGCCTGCGAAAGGGCCGGGTCTTCAACCTCGGCCTCCCACAGCAGCCCAACCGTCGTGTAGAGAATGGCGGTATCGATGTTCTCGGCGTCGAGCACTTCCAGTCGCTCGCCGGCGTGCATGGTGCCGTACGGAGCCTCGGCTAGGTAGGTCCGTTCCGGGTCCTTCTGTAACGCTGCCAGGTCTGGGTAACCCATCGCCCCGAGCGTCGATGGGAAACCCCTGCGAGACATCTTTGATCGCTGACCACCGATCTCCAACTCCTCAAGGCCGTTCTCGTCGACCACGATTCGCAGCGCTCGGTCGCGGAACTCAGGGTCTATGTATTCTTCCCAGAGGTTCGGCGGTTCAAGAATATGCCCATCGGCATCGACCGCTCCATCGACGGCGACCCGGTGGGTTTCGTGCATCGGTTTGGTTGCAGCAACAAATGGCGACATGCCCTATCTTGTCGTACCGCCGCCGCCGCTTCCAGCCCGGCGCTAGCTAGAGAGCGCACGCGCTAGCCGATCAAAGCACCGGCGTNNCGGCGTTAGCCGATCAAAGCACGGTAGAGATCGAAGTTCTCCTGGTCGAAGCAGACGAAGGTGATGCCCTTCAGCGAGTGATCGGGGTTGTGCTCGAGCCAATCGATGGTGGCGTTGATAGCCACGTTGGCGGCACGAGCTTTGGGGAATTGGTACACCCCGGTGCTGATGTTGGGGAAGGCAACGTCGCGCACGCCGTGCTTCGCCGCCAGGTGCAGCGACTGCTCGTAGCAGGACCCCAGCGTCTCGTCGTGTTGGGCTGCGTTGTCGTCGGTCCAAATCGGACCGACGGTGTGGATCACCAGCCCTGCCGGTAGTTCTCCTGCTCTGGTCACCACGGCCTGCCCCGGATGGCACGGCCCCTGGGCTGCGATGATCGCCCGACAGTCTTCGAGAATCGATGGTCCGCCGGCCCGGTGAATCGCTCCGTCGACGCCACCGCCACCCATGAGCGAAGAGTTCGCAGCATTGACGATGGCCCCCGCGGCCAACGTGGTGATGTCGCCCAGGTGGGCGGAGAGCTCAGCCATTAAAACAGATAGTAGAGCGGATCAACGGCGCTGCCTGGTCGCCCACCCGCTTCTCCCTGACCGCTTGTCCCGGGCCACTTGTCTCGTAGGCCAGCGAGGGGACGCTGCGCCGGCTCGTCGCTAAGCCCGGTGAGGGTTCCGGAGCATCCGACCGATGGTGGTCGACGTTCCCGGCGCAGCGTTGAATTCTGTATCGGCGACAGTTGCAAATTTCTTGAACGCAAAGCGCTCGTTCTACGCTGACGCGATGGGTCCCATGGACGGCGTCAAAGTTGTAGAAGTCGGGCTGTGGATCGCTGGGCCGAGCTGCGGCGGCATTCTGGCTGACTGGGGCGCCGACGTCATCAAGATCGAACCGTTGGTCGGCGATCCGTTCCGTTCACTCGACTGGTTGTTCCCCGGGAGTGCCAACCCACCGTTCGAACTCGACAACCGCGGCAAGCGCAGCATTGCATTGGACATCCGCAATGAGGCCGGCATCGCCGTGGTCCACGAACTGCTGGCCGATGCTGATGTGTTTCTCACCAACTACCGTTCCGCCGGTCTCGACCGGGCCGGGTTGGGCTACGACGCTCTAGCCGAGCGATACCCGAACCTTATCTATGCCCACGTGACCGGCTACGGGCGCGAAGGCGAGGAGGCCAATCGGGCGGCCTACGATGTCGGCGCGTTCTACAGCCGCGGCGGTATTGCGTCGGCCATCACTCCCGAGGGCAACGACATCCCATACCCACGGGGAGGCATGGGCGACCACATGACCGGGCTGGCCGCAGCCGGTGGTGTCGCCGCTGCGCTCTATCACCGCACAAAGAGCGGCGAGGGTCAGCTGGTGACTACGTCGCTGCTGCGTCTCGGTGCCTATATGCATGGCTGGGATCACAATGTCACCGCCAGGCTCGAAGTGGAGACTGAACCTCAGAGCAGGCGCTGTCCGCCCAACCCGCTGATCAACGGCTATCGGTGTGGCGATGGTCGCTGGGTCTGGCTACTCGGTATGGAAGCCGACCGTCACTGGCCGGGCGTCGTCGCCGCCCTCGGGCATCCTGAATGGGAAGACGATCCTCGGTTCAACTCGATCGAACAGCGACGGGACAACTCCGCCGAGCTCGTGACGTTGATGGACGAAGCGTTGGCCTTGAAGTCGCGCGACGAGTGGGCGGTCACGTTCGATGAGCACGAGGTGTGGTGGGCCAAGGTCCAGACCACCATGGAAATGCTAAACGATCCTCAGGCCAGGCTGGCCGGCTGCTATGTGGAGACGCCGACCGCCGACGGCGAAACAGTCGACATGGTTGCGACTCCGGTCGACTTCGGAACCTCGCGGTGGTTCGTGCGAGAACCGACACCGGAGCTCGGCCAGCACACCGAGTTGGTGTTGATGGAGACCGGTATGGATTGGGAGCAGATCGATGCGCTCAAGACAGCGGGCGTGATTCCCTAACTCGTTCCCGCAGTGCTTTGCCAGCTGATTAGCGGTGGGGGATTAGTAGCGGGGTTAGCAGTGGGTTGATGGCGTTCGGCGGGCTGTATCACATTTGTCGCGCCCGTCGGTGGATCCCCTCCGAAAATGTCACAGGGCATCGGGATAATGGTTGGTACCACCACACAGCAACATCACCGATATCAAGGGGGACCCACCATGCCCACGCCCGCCACCTCCTACCCGGAATCACCTATCTCCCTCAATCAGTTTTACCCGTTCGTCCTGGCCGACTCCATGGCGAAACGCAGCGAACTGATGGCCATAAAACGTACGCAGGGGCTCTACACCCCTGCGGTCGACTACTGGCGATTACTGCGGCTGCAGGTCGCAGCACACCATCAGTTCCTGCCTGGCCCCGGGCTCGACGCCTTGGCCACTGCGGTCGAGCTGGCCCACCCCGATCGCAAAGATCATTACCACACCGCGGTCGCTAACTACCGTCGATTCATTGGCCGTAAGAAGATCCAATGGATCGACAAGCCTCGCCGAGGGATCTGGTTGGCCGACGAACTGCAGGTCCGGGTCAATCCCGAACTACACATCACCATCAACGGCGACCCTCATGTGGTCAAGCTCTATCTGCGGGCCGATCCGAAGTGGGCGCTGACCCAGCGCACCGCAAACCCGATGGCCTACCTGATCAACTCGACCCACGGCCATCTTGGCAAGCCGCTGGTGGTCGACGTGATGCGGGGCCGATCGTACGGGTTAACCCGTCAAGGCTTCGACTATGAATCGATGCTTCGAGCTCAGGCCGCAGCCTTCGTGTCTCTGTGGGGGAG
>JBOEHD010000164.1:0-23562 GCA_050633745.1 Acidimicrobiales bacterium | reverse complement strand
AACAACGTCGTCGCTCATCGGTAGCTCCTTCTGGTAGCAATCTGTCGGGGCGTCAGCTCGAACGATCCTTACCTCGTATCGGAATTCAGGCAAATGCCAGCAAGTTTCAGCGAGCTCGATCCCTGGGCGGCGCAGCGGCCGTCCGATACCGGCAATCGTTAGGCTCGTCTGACAATGGACCCCGATGACCCCAGTAGCGGTAGGCGTGGCACCATGGCGTTGGCGGTGCTGGCCGGGGCCTTTGGTTCGCTGGACTCCGCCCTGAACATCGCCTTTCCCGACCTGGTTGACGACCTGAGCCTCTCGGTGGCCGATCTGCGTTGGGTCGTGGTCTGTTTCGTGCTGTCGTACGGATCTTTGCTGGTGGTGGCAGGCCGTCTCGGTGACCGGTTTGACCACCGCCGGGTGCTGATGGTCGGTGGAACGGCCTCGGCCGTGGCGCTGACGGCCTGCGCCGCAGCCTCGTCCTACGAGGTCCTCCTCGGAGCCCGAGTAGCCCAGGGCTTGGCCACGGCGCTGGTGATGGCCGGCGCTCCGGCGTTGTTGTCCACAGCGGGCGCCGGAACGGCACGGGCCGCATCGATTTTCCAGGCCGCAGCCGGGGCCGGACTGGCAATCGGCCCACTGGTGGGTGGTCCGCTGGTGGCCCTCGGAGGCTGGAGAGCCGTGTTCTGGTTCCGTGTACCGATCGCGGCTGCGCTGGTCGTTCTAGGGGCCGCGGTAAAGCGAGCTTCGCGTCGCTCTTCTGACAATCCACCAACCTTGGGGCCGATTCCGGCCTCGCCGGTGGTGGTTGGTGACCCGCCGTCACGCCGGACCTTCGTTGTGGCCAACGCATTGACTGCCATCGTCAACGGAGTCGTCTTCGTCACCTGGCTACTGGTGCCGACGTTGCTGCTCGACCAGTTCGGCCTCTCGGCCGTTGCCGGTGGCCTGGTGTTGGCCGCGTCGCCACTGGCCACCGCGGTGGCATCGGCCAGGGCCGGTCGGTGGGTGGACCGCTGGGGCGACAGCTCGGTCGCGGTCAGCGGTGTTGCCATCAGCACAGCGGGATTGGTGTTGCTGGCGGTCGTGGCAGCCGGTGAGAGACCGATGGGCCCGGCTGCGGTGACGGTCGCACTGGTGGTGGTCGGGTTCGGACTCGGTCTGTTCAGCGTTCCCAACATGGCCCTGGTGATGAACGCCATGCCACTGGATCGGAGAGGAACCGCCGGAGGGCTGACGTTGATGATGAGAACCCTCGGAATCGTCGTCGGCGTGAATGCCGCCGCCCTACTCTTCGGCCAACTGGAGGCGGCCGGCTGGGTCTTCATCGACGCCTTTCGGCTTACGTTCGGAGTCTCGGCGACGGCCGGTCTTGGCGCCGTCGGCTTGAGTCTGTGGGGAGTACGCCGAGGCCACAGTTGAAATCGTCCCTCCTCCTCACGGTCGGCTCGCTCCCCCGGCCGGGCTTGACGAGTCGGACAACAAAACCGCCGGTGGTTCTGGCCTAGCCTGCTGCTATGGCTCCAAAGGTCCGCATGCACATGTTCTCGACTGGCCAGATGACCTCGGCGATGGGTGGTTTCCTGGAAGGCGAGACCGGCGAGTTGACCTACCCAGTGCCAGTGTTCCTCATCGAACACCCGAACGGGCTGGTAGCGGTCGACGCAGGGCTTCACCCTGCGCTCGCCACCAGCAACGCTCGACTCGGCCCACTAGACGGCCCGTTCCAAGCTCATCTCGCAGCGGACGGAAGTTCCACCGTCGGCGCCCAGTTCCGCAGAGCCGGCTTCGACCCGGCCCTAGTCGACACGGTGATCGTCACGCACCTGCACTTCGACCACGTCGGCGGCCTCGTCGAGCTGCCGAACGCTCAAGTCCTGGTGCAGGCCCGGGAATGGGCGACTCGAAATGATGAGCGTATGGTCAACAGCGGCGCCTACAACCCTGCCGACACTGACCACGGACATGAGGTCAGCCAGGTCGACGGCGACTATGACGTGTTCGGCGACGGCACGGTTGTCTGCCTACTCACCGATGGCCACACGGCCGGTCACCAATCGGTGCGGGTCCACACCGAAGCGGGCATCTTTGTCATCTGCGGGGATTGTTGCTACCTCCGTCGCACGCTCATTGACGAACATCTGCCGCCTTTCGGAGTCGATCGAACTCGTCAGCTCGCAGCCGTCCGTCGTATGGCCGACGAGCAACGCGCCGGAGCGACACTCATCTTCGGGCATGACCCTGACCAGTGGGAGACGATCGCCACACATGGTCTCAGCAATCAACTCTGACCGCGCCCACCTGATCGTCTAGCGTCTGACCATGGCCACTTCGACGTTCACCGCCATTGCCGACCCGCCCGAGATCCAGAAAGCCAACCCCATTCACGGCGACGCTGGAGCCAAGTTTGGCTATGAGGGTGCCATTGTGGCCGGCATTTCCACCTACGGCTGGGCTGCCCAAGCCATCATCGCCGAACTCAGCGACCGCTGGTTGACCAATGGGTGGTCGGAAACCTTTTACCGGGCCGGGGTCTACGTCGATGACGAGCTCACCACGTCGGTCGAGCCCGAGAGCCCCGGTGTCTGGACCATCGACCAGACCAATGGAACAGGCACGTCAACGGTCACCGGAACCTGCGGTCTAGGCCGGGCCCCGTGGTTCGAGGATTTCAATCTGCCGAGCCGGCGGAAACCAGAACCGGCTATCGATCGCCCACCACCGCTCGATCCCACCAAAGTCCCGACCTTCGAGGACTACCCGCCAATGGAAGTCGACCTCACCAGAGAGCTCGCGGTCGATTGGGCGACCACTCGGCTGGCCGATTCCGACCCCCGATACGTCGACGGCGACAGGCCAGCGGTACACCCGTCCTGGGTCCCCGGTCAGATGACGCCCCTCATCCGCCACTCCTACCGATTCGGCATCGGTGTCCACGCCACTGGCCGAGTGCAGCACCTGGCCCCCATCCGGGCCGGACAGAAAGTAGTGGTGGCCGGACGCTGGACTGAGGCTTGGCAAAAAAAGGGCCGCCAATGGTCGACCACCGACGCCGTCTTCACCAGCGAGGATGGAACCGACCTGGCCTACTGCCGCCAGACCGTGGTGTTCTTGGCCTGAGTGCGTTCCTGGCCACGACACAGTTGGGTGGGCGGGAACCAGACGGGGCCCATGGTCGTCGTAGTAGGTATGGACACCATGAGAGCATTTGGGAAGACAGTAGCGATTGCGTTCGTACTCGCGTTGTTCGCGACGGCGTGCGGTTCGGACAAATCCGAGGTGTCCGGCGATGACAACGTCGCGGACGAGCAGGCAGTGGAAGACGGCGCAACCACAGAGGAGCCCACGACCGACGACCAACCCCCTGAGGGATTCAGACGGTTCACGTTCACCTTCAGTCCCGAGGATGTAATCGCCGAGGTCTACGGCGGCGATCTGAGCACGTTCGAAGTTCGATCTGCTTCCGGTTCTGAGACGATCATCGTGGGGTTTCTCGACGCAACGGGGACGATCGACATTCCAAACGAGATCGCCCAAGAGACGATCGGTGTCGAAGCCGAATTCCCCGATGATGAGTTCTGCTGGTGGGGTGGTTTCTACACCAGCGTCGACTCGTCAAAGACTGTGTCCGTAGAGGTTGAGCTAGAGGAAAGCTGCGCCTAAGCCCCGGGCCCAGCATTCTGTCCGTGTCTCAGTCAGGTCGCCAGCAAGGCCCGTTCATGCGCCGACAGTGAAGCGGGCGACCACCGTGTTGTCTGACTCAAGGTCGGTTCCCCAGATCAGTTCAGTCGACGAGCTCGTGCCAATGGTGATCCCAGAAGTGTCAACGGCATCCGCAGTCGTTGTATCTGACGAGCACGCTGCCGCAAGCAGCGCAGCGGCCAACAGGGCGGCAACGAGGTTGAGGGGGTGACGCAAGAGAGCTCCTTCGATTCGGTCCGCTCGTCGCGGCGCTGGCAACGGTCGGGAAGTGCCAAGTGGCACCAACTTGCCATCGCGACCCCTGCCGATCGGCACGGTGCACCACAGGACGCCCGGTCACTGAGAGGGCGGACGCAAACATCGAACCACGAACAGCGTGACTGGATCGCAGGTGTATTAGTCGAGCAACTGCTCGTCGTCACAGCCCTCGACCGCTCAGCGCTCGGGCATCCGAGCCATTCGTCATGTGTCGTTCGGCCGGGCGGGCGTGATCAGCTTTGGTCATCTGGCAGATTCGCCAATCCGACTCGAACGGTACTTTTACCGTCATGGACCAGAACAGCACCTCGGCCTCGACGACTGAGACCAGCGACCATCCAGGCGTGGACGTCACAGCCGAACGATCCACCGACGCAGGGCGGCGCTGGTCAAGGCGGCGCAGGGCGCTCGTCTTCGTTGCGGTCGTGCTATGCGTGTTCTACGGAATCGTTTCCTGGACCTTCTCCGGGATGATCCTCTACAACAGCGGCGGCGAGTACAGCGAGGAGCGAGAAGCTCGCGAGATCGCAGCGCTCGAGCTGGACTCAATCGACGATCCCGAGCACTTCACCGTCGAATCCTCAGGTGTGCCGATCGCTGGGTCGTTCTATGAGAACCCCGCCGAGACGGGCTGTGCCGTTCTCTTTCTCCACGGCCGTGGCGGCCAACGGACCGAACTCATCGACTACGTCCCTCTCTTCTGGGACCGTGGCTGCCACGCCATCGTCTACGACCTTCGGAGCCGAGGCGACAGTGGAGGCGACGTCCAGAGTTTCGGAGCGCTCGACCGTCTCGACACCGCTGCGGTCATTGAATGGGTCGCAGACCGAACCGGGCTTACCTCCTCAGACATCGGCCTCTTCGGGGCCAGTTACGGAGCGGGCACCGCACTGGTGACGACCACGGTCGTCGACGACCTGGCCTTCGTCATCGCCGACTCCTCATACTCCAGCATCTCTGCAGCAGTCTCCGAACACGCTGCCCGCGACTTCTCACCCGCTGCCGTGCCGTTCGTTCCCGGCGCCGTATGGCTCGCCGGCTGGCGTGGCGGCTTCGCCCCAGAAGATTCGTCGCCCAAGAATGCTGCAGCACAGACCGACACGCCACTACTGCTGATCCACCCCCTCGACGATACGACCAACGAATGGACGCACAGCCAGGAGATCTACGACAGCGCCGACCCCACAACGACACGCCTGACCATCACCGACTGGGGCAACGACCACGTGGGCTCGTACCGCGCCGATCCCGCCGCCTACTCCGAACTAGTGAACGAATTCCTCGACGAGCTCGCCCCCAACTGGCCATCCCTATGAAGCCGCCCAGGTCATGAACCTCGGCGTGGCCGTTAGCAATCCGTTAGCAAAACGACACCCCTCGGCAAAACAGTCCCGAGCGCCGTGGTTAGATTCAGGCCGAGCTCGAAGCTTTGGGCCAGCCGAACCTCAGGCGGAGAAGCGTTGGCGGTACTCGGTGGGACTCACGCCGACGAGTCGTTTGAAGGCTCGAAGGAAGGTCTCTGGGCTGGTGAACCCACACCGTCGTGCGATGGCCGACAGGCCGTCGGTGGTGGATTCGAGGAGCCGTCGACCGGCGTCGATGCGGCATCGTTCCACGAATTTGCCCGGGCTGCTGCCGACCTCTCTCGAGAACAGTCGCTGGAAGCTGCGCTCGCTCATCGCCACTCGCTCGGCCAGGGCTGATACGGAGAGATCGGCGCTCGGGTTGTCAACGATGTAGGCGCAGACGTCCTCGATCGTCGGGTGTGTCGATGACTGGGCAGCCAACTGGGCACTGAACTGCTGTTGGCCTCCGGCGCGCTTGACGTACACGACCATGTTGCGGGCGGCATCGGCTGCCATCGCCGCGCCGTGGTGGGTCCGGAGCAGTTGGAGTGCCAGATCGATGCCGGCGGTGACCCCGGCCGAACTCCACACCCCATCGTGTACATAGATGGAGTCGGCTGCGACCTTCACATCGGGGTGTGCTTCGGCCAGTTTCGCGGCGCTGGCCCAGTGTGTGGTTGCTCGTCGACCATCGAGTAGGCCAGTCTCGGCCAGCAGAAGCGCGCCGCTGCAGATCGATCCGACCTCTTCGCTTCGGTCGGCGAGATCGGCGAGGTCGGCGACGAACTGCTCGTCGCTGGCGGCGACTCCCACGGCGAGGCCGCCAGCGATCAACAAGACGTCGGGCCGCAATCGTGGGTCCGAGACCGCGACATCGGCATGGATCATCGGGCCCGCCGCGGTGCGAATGGGCCCCGGACTTGGGCCGGCGACATGCACCGTGTACGGCGCTTGATCCGCCCCGGCGACCTCAGCCAGGTAGTTGGCGAAGTAGAAGACATCAGCCGGGCCGAACACATCGAGGCCTTGCACGTCTTCGAAGGCGACGATGACTACGGAACGGTGACGCATTTACCCATCGTTGACGCGAGAACCGCGGGCGTCAACGCCGACTCGTTGACGATTCCTGCCAACCCGACCGGCAGTCAAATGCTGGCAGGAATCGTCAATGGTTGGCCCTGGAGACCAGCTTGTCGACCTGTTCATGATCGATGTATGAAACAGCTACTCCGCTCACCAGCCGAAACATTGAACCCTCGAGTCATCCCAGCTCCCTCCCCCGCCCGCATCGCTGTCTTCGCCGCTGCGGTGCTCGGGCTGGGGTGGCTCGGCCCACTCGTCGATCACATCGCAGGTCACGGATTGGGGGAGGGTCCCGGCCAGCTCATCTGGATCCTGCTTCCGATCGGAGCCGCAACACTCTTGCGGTGGAAGGGTGGCGACGGGTTCGCCGACGCCGGCCTCTCTCCCCGGTACCGGCAGAACCGTCGCTGGTCCGAGTTCTCGAGCACCTTCTACCCGATCGTGATGCTCACCGCCGCAGCCGGGGGCCTGGCCGCTGACCATTGGGATCTCCAGGACGACTGGGCGCCGTTGCGGTTCGCCGCCATCGCCCTCGTTGCGCTGGTGCCGTTCACCTTCACCGCCATTGCTGAAGAGTTCGGTTGGCGCGGCTATCTCACACCCCGCCTCGACGCCGCCGGTGCCGGACGGCTGACCAACCATCTCATCGTCGGCGTGATCTGGGGTGCCTGGCACCTGCCATACATGACGCTGTTCTGGGACTTCACCGACGAATCGCTCTGGACCTTGGCCCCCAGAGTCGTGCTTGGCACCACCGCCGCCGCAGTTATCTACGGCGAGATCCGGCTGCGCACCGGCACCATCTGGCCCGCCGTGGTCATGCATGCCGCCAGCAACGCCATCGCCGCCGGGTTCCTCGACGAAAACGTCCTCGTCCAGAACGAATCCATTCCGTGGGTCTTCGCCCCAGGCATCGACGGCCTCGCCGTTCTCGGCATCACTGCGTTGATCGCAGCGCTGCTTTTCACCAAACGACCAACCACCACAACCTTCCCCACCCCGGCACCAGCACACCCCGAAAGGACAGCGTCATGAACTACAGCACCATGAAAGACCTCATCACCAACACCTGGTACCCCGTCGAACGCAGCACCAATCTCAAACGCAAACCCCGCACAGTCGAACGCCTCGGGAGTCGCTTGGTGCTCTGGCGCTCCGACGAAGGCGCGCATGCAGCGCCAGCCCAGTGCCCGCATCGCGGTGCCAACCTCGGCGATGGAGCGGTCCGCAACGGTTGTCTGACATGTCCCTATCACGGCATGCAATTCGCCCCGGATGGCACCGCCACCCATCGCCCCGCCCAGGGCATCGAGTCGCGCATACCGACCAAGGCCAACCTGCGGACGATTCCCACCGTCGAGGCCCACGGGTACGTCTGGATCTGGCACGGAGACGCCGAGCCGACCGCCGGGCCCCAGTGGTTCGATGACGAGGAACCGTCCGTGATCGTGGGCGCCGACCAGGTCTGGGACGTCCACTACTCTCGGTTCATGGAGTCAGCCCTCGACTTCCATCACGTGCCCTTCGTCCACGGCCGCTACACGCCCGGCGCTGGGCAGCAGCTCACCGACGTCGAACTCGACGACCGGGGAACCCGGCTGGGAATGGCTGCCGCACTCACGAACGACAGGGGTCGCTCCCTCGCCGTGGCTGGCGAGGTCGTTATGCCTTGCTCGCTCAAGGTCACGATCGGGTCAACCGCCTTCGTCGCCGTCGGAACGCCCGTGGACAACGAGCGAACATGGGTCGCTGCCAACTACCACCCGTCCTACACCGCTCGAATCCCGGGGATTCGTTGGCTGGAGGCATGGCTTGCGATGTTTGTCGACTTCAAACTCTTTCAACGCCAAGACCGCGCCATCTTCGAAGCTCTCGGCGACGGACCCAGCCCNNCTCGAGCACATGGCCCTCATGCCCGCGGACCGGGGAGCGTCGTTGTGGATCCGCCGGTGGCGCGAACTCGCCGCCAGGTCCCCTGGTGATGCCGCCGCACTTGCGCAACCCAACTCCGCCATCCTGGAGACGACTGCCTCTCTCGATCCGCAAGAGGTACCAGCATGAAACGCGTAGCCAACAACACAACCCACATCGACCTTGAGCAACGAATCCAGAGCCTTGCGAACCACACCGCAAGATCACGCCACATCAACTCGCTGGTGTTGGGCGTCGAAACCGACGACGGAGCGATCAGCGTCAGAGCTGCCGCTGGTGCAGCCAGTCAACAAGACCCGTACTTCATCGCCAGCATCACCAAGATGTTCACGGCCACCATCGTCATGCAGCTCATCGATGAGAAGCGTCTGCGCTTAGACGACCGGGTAGTGGAGCTTCTCGCTCACCTAGACCTCACCGGCCTCCACCGCTTCAACGGCATCGACCACACAACCAACATCGAGGTCGACCATCTCCTCCACCAGACCTCGGGTCTGGCTGACTACTTCGCTGGCGGACTAGAAGAGGACTTCAAGCACAACCGAGACCGGCGCTACGCCGTCGAGGACATCGTCGATATCGCCCGGACGAGCGAGGCCAACTTCCCGCCCGGCGACCGAGATGGCCGTCGATCGGCGTACTCGGACACCAACTACCAGCTGCTCACCGCCATCATCGAGGCCGCCACTGGAGCGACGTACGGCGAGACCGTTAACGAACGAATCGCCGTACCCCTCGGTCTTGAGAGCACGTACGTCACTAGGCACGAACCGATGCCTGAGGGACGTCCTCCCCTACCGCTGTATCACAAGGGGCAGGTGCTCGATCTGCCCCAAGCGCTCGCCTCGGAGCGTGGCGCCGGCGGCGTGGTCTCGACGCTCGATGATCAGCTCCGGTTCTCGGCAGCCTTTCACCAGGGCCGGCTGTTCGATCCGCACCACAGCGCGGAGACGCGTCGCTGGAACAGGATCTTCTTCCCAGTCGACTATGGCTACGGACTAATGCGGTATCGGCTCCCAAGGGCGATGACCGGCTTCAGACGAACCCCCGAGCTCGTCGGTCACTCCGGGGCCACGAACTCGTTCACGTTCTACGCTCCCGAGCTGAGCTGCCATATCGTCGGCACCCTCAATCAACTCGACAACCCGAGCCGAGCGTTCAGGCTGATCACGAAGCTCGCCCACACCGTCCGAAAGACACAATCGAGCTAATCGAGGAATTTGGCGTCCTGCCGTGCCAACCAGTTCAGAATCGCTTCGGTGGTTTCTCCCGGCTTCTCCCTGCTGGATCAAGTGGCCGCAGTCCAGGTTTACGACTTCGACGTTGGGCACGAAATCGCACAGATTCTCAGACCTCACGCAGAGCCCCGTTTCCGCGCGTTAATACCCCAACGACAAGATCCCCCGCCCATGGCGAGGGACCTGTGGCGGCATGACGCGGCATCAGCGAGGTCAGGGGGTCAGCTCCCGAGTATCTGATCGATCTGTCGCTGCTCCCATGTCGATGCAGCAAACGATGGTCGATTCAACCGGACGACGAGTCCGTGAACAGCGATCCCGGCGCCCCATCCGATGAGCGCCCAGATCGACCACCATGCCGACCATTCATCTGCGATTCCGGCGGAGAGGTTGACGAAGAGATTTACGGCGATGTTGATGGCCATACTGCCGACGAACACAGCGGCGTGGACGTAGAACGCACGGAGCTGGTGGACGTATCGTCGGGCCGCTTCCTCTCGTTCGTCTACCGCTTGATCGATTGAGCTAAGTGCGTCCGTTGGGGTGGTCATTGGTTTGTTCCTTTCGTTGAAGTTCGTATTGAGGTGGGTGGGTGCCCAGTTCCTTGTGGACCGGCGTTCGGTGCGTCGTAGAACGATTTGAGCTGGTTCTCGAAACGGGCCGGAGCGTCGAGCCAGGGAAGGTGACCGCACTCTGGCCAGAGCTCGACCGTCGCGTTGGGGTAGCGCTCGACCACGAGCTGCGTGTGGTTCCCGTAGATGTCGTTCTCACCGAACATGACAAAGAACGGAAAAGTGGCCTGGGGAAGAACCGAGTCGAGGTAGTCGGTTGGCAGTGACACCGCGGAGGCCCGAGTCGCGAACGTCGTCTGCTGCCCGATCCCCTCGAGCAACGACCTATCTGCGGGAAGCGCGCTGTCGGGGTTCTGGTAGTTGAGCCACACCTGCCCGTACATCTTCTCCAGGCTTCGTTGACCGAGGCGGGGAATGCGGCCGAGCAGCGAACGCAGGCCCATCATCGCGTACGCCGCCGAGCTGGACCGCGTCTTGCTGTAGGCCATGACGTCTCGTTCCATCGCCACCCAATCAGCACCTACGCCAGGCGTCGGACTGCACAAGAAGAGGCTCGCAACGGACCCGACATGGGCGGTTGCATAAAGTTGCGCGAGCATACCGCCCCACGAATGCCCAAATATGTGAAGGCGCTCAGCGCCCAGATACTCACGCAGCTGCTCGAGGTCCGCTACGTGGGCCTCGGTGCTGTAGTCCCCGTCGGTAACTGCGGAGCCGCCCGTACCCCGCTGGTCGTAAGTCACGACCCGCCGTCCTGGAACGAGTTTGGCGATCTCTTCAAGGTAGTCCGGCATCCCCGGGCCTCCTGACAAGAAGACGATCGGCTCACCGTCGCCTCCGGAATCCCGGACCGCCAGTTGAGCACCCTTGGTCTGCACAAAGACAGACATGGTGTCGCGGAGGTCATGCCCGCCGATTCGTGTTGTTGAGGGTTCAGTTTTCATTGGTCATTCGTCCTTTGTTCGGTAGTTCTGTCGGGTCATTGGGCGTTCGTTCGTGGCGAGTACGTCGAGGATGAATGTGGTTGACGCATCCCACGATCACCTAGCAGCGATCGCGTCGATGACTCGGCGAAGCTCGAGCAGCTGGAGGTGCACGTTCGGCCCGTGCTTGCCGAGCGCTTCATCGACCTCAGCCAACGTTGGTTGAAACAACTCGCCAGCAGTGCGATGTGCCGCTCGGCCTTCAGTCGTCAGAATGAGACGGTAGGAACGGCGATCCTCGACACTTGGAACCCGATCGATATGGCCCCGCTTTTCGAACCGCTTGACATAGCTCGACACCGTCGTCATCGGAGCCGACATCCAACTGGAAAGCTCAGACGGGGTCATACCGCCGCCTCTCGAAAGGATGGAATAGATCGCAAACTCATCGGCGTCCAGACCCGCTGGTTTGATCACGTCATCAATGAGCGAATGAACGGCTCGCGATACCAGCCAGGTATCAAACAGAACGTTGCCAAGGCCCGGGTCGAGCATGTCAGCGGTGTTAGGCGTGGTCGGCGGGTTGCTCATTGACGTGCGCCTGCGTCGATGTGGTCCGATGGTCGATGACGCCTACCTAATGGCGAGTCGGTCTTGCGAGCACCGATCGTGCGTCGTGCGGGTTTCGCTATGAGCACAACCAGAGTTCCCATGATCACAAGACCACTCCCTGTTCGATTAACTACGATATCGTAGTATCTAATACGATATCGTAGTTCATGTCAAGCGCTGAACTCACAAAGGTCGAACTCCAGCGGCACACCGCCGACCCAGTTGGAAGTGATCCCGGCTCGGATCGGGCCGCGATCCGATACATGCCCAACGGTTCTTGGGCCGACGTTGCTGCCTGCAGGCAGACCACCCGAGAATCTCGCGCCCGACCGCTCACAGGCCGCACCAGGACGGCACCACGGACCCGCTCGGAAGTGTTCACTACATCGACGCATCCAAAGAGCGTCGAGCTGGTCGTGGATCTCCAATTATTGATGGCACTCGGTATCCACAGTCTTATCAGTGATCGACCCGCGAGTTGGACCCACGTTTCAACGTTCGTAATCGCTTGTATCCATCGATGGAGGCGGATCGTCGCCGTGTTGGCCAGCGCCAAGCATGGCCCTAACGATTGGGACAGATCCTTCGAGCAGCTCATCGAGTGCGGATTCAAGATGGCCGTTTCCGACAACGCTGTTACCGGTATCGTCCAGAGCCACCAAGGTCGCTCGCCTGACAAGTTCCTTCATGAACGAAGCTGTAACACCCTCGGTCCGCTCGACAACCGCCTCCAAGCCGTCTAAATCGTCATTCTCATTTAGATAGAGCTCCAGTAATCGTTTCCGTCCAGCCTCATCAGGAGGACCGATTTCGACGGCATGATCCACTCGCCCTGGACGCGCTACCAGGGCGGGTTCGAGGACGTCGACCCGGTTAGTGGTGAGGACAAACAACACGTCATCAGTCGCCGTCAACCCGTCCATCTCATTGAGAAGCTGAAAGAGAAGCGGGTCAGCTGGACCCATCCCAGGCATACCCCGTTCTGTCGCAATCAAATCGATGTCCTCTATGACGAGCATCGATGGCGTGAGGTTCCTGACGATCGCTGCGGCGTAGCCCAACGCCCCTACGCTCGGGCCTTGAAGAACAACGGTGGTTCGTTCAGGCATTGACGCCATCAGATAGCCAATCGTGTGCGTCTTGCCTGTCCCCGGCGGTCCGAATAACAACAACCCCCGCTTAAGATGCCGACCAGCAGTCAACAGCTGCTCAGCCCGCTCGCCAACCCCAATCGTGTGACGGACTATCGACGACAAGTCTTCCGCTGGCAGAATCACATCCGACGCCGTGCGCTCGGGCCTTGGCATGAACTTGATACCAAAGTCGCCGTGTTCACCATGCGAGAACGACAACACCTTGCCCCTGTAGACATTGTGCGTGTTGCGTAACTCGGAGAGCCGGTTCAGAACCGCCTGGGCGATCGCCGGCTCTGCAGCAAAGACCTCCAGTCGAGGCTGACGCTCTGTCGGTGGCCCATGCCGTTCTCCGGGAGCGAGCCCGACGACTACCGGAGCGCCATCATGTCGAACAAGCCAGAGGCCAGCGACGACACAACGGATCGTACGATCCACTCCAACGGGCAACTCATCGTAGACAGGCGGGACCGGATCTCCAGGTCCTCTGAAACGGCCAGCTAACAAAGCAGAGAGCGAAAATCCGCCATAATGGCCAAGCTCCGGTGACAGGCCAACAACAATGGCGTCCGGCTGATCAGCCACAAGCTCGTTCAACGCAAGCTGCAAGTTGGGACGCTCGACAGCCGCTAGGAGCTGGCCTACCGCCGGAACGCTCGAAGGATCAACACCAAGGTGACCGCTGACGAGATCTGCGATCTCTGAGCTCGCTGGAACTAGCGCGTGTGCATCCGAGGCGAGCTGCGCAAAGGCTCTAGCAAACTCAGCGAGATCATCCGGGGAGCCAGGTGTAACGTCAGCAGTAGACATCACTCCAAACTACGCCAACAATCGTCTCTAGATCGGGCGCACCTCAGCCCAATCAGGCTACTGAGATCGGACCATCCGGAAAACGGCACAGCTGCAGTGATCGGTAACACCGCGGCCGATCGCATTCAGCCGCCAGTCCGAAAGCCGATCCTTATCAAGGCCATGGACCCAACCCCCGTACCGGCGAATCAGCAGGCCATAGACATTCGACATCACTAGATCCAGCCGGGGATCGGGCCAGAGCTCAGAAGCGGTACTCCGACACTACGAACTTCGATCCACGACCCAGGAGCGAAGCTGCCAACGTTGTCGCTCCTGCCCGAGACAGTGAGTTCTCCTGCAGCGTCCACCTCGTAGTGGCGAGGATCGCTGACGTGACCACAATCAAGCCCGGAGCAGTCACCCGGCAACACCCAGACTCACAGCTCGAAAGTGTTCAACCATCGACGAAACCAGAGAGCCTCGACCTAGTCGTGATTTCCGATTCGGCCAGCGCTTGCTCACGCCGGTTTGTTCATGGCTGAAGCGTGAGAACCTTGGCGACGGTCGCCTGCCTAAACAGCCGAGTTGGCAATGGGCAAAGGACCAGGAGTGAGATGCCCAAACCCGTTCGAGAAGCTCTGTTCTTCCGCCTGAGCACTGAGTACCAGGAATGCAGAGACAGCGAGCAAAAGTCCCACTGAGCCCGCCACCGTTGCCGCAAAGTATCGAGCCCAATTGTTACCTCGCCAACCGACCGTACACCCGAACACAACTGACATCAGTAACAAGACCCCGAGCGAGAACCAATGATCACGCCAGATCGTCGCCTCGTATCGGGAACCTACCGGTGGTGAGTTAGGCCAACCCCAAGGAGCCGCCCTGACTAGAACAACACCCCACACGCCAACGGCCAAAGGCGCCAGCTGCGGACCAAACCTGAGGACCACCACGGCCACAGCTGTCGACAACGCCCATACTGCGACCGCTGCTTGCTGGTCTTCGATGAACCACTCCCGCTGTCCCTGGGGCGGGGCGAGAACGGTGAACTTGGATGCAAGAGAAGCGCTCGCCGCGACCAAGAGTGCGTAGACACAGGTTGCCGCTGCGAGAAGGTTCAGCCAGATGGTGGCCCAGTCGACGCGTCTCTCCTCGCTGTCGTGAACTATCTCGCGCACCTACCCCTATCGGCATCAAGGAGCCACCGGAAAGAGAAGTGATCCCGCTCAGAGTTCCTACAACAGTCCCTCACTTGCCGAGCGCATACAAATGTTCACATTGCCGAGCTAGACCGCATGGTCGTCATTCCCGGGCATCTCGGATGCTTGTAGCGCATGAACTAGAGCGATCGCCATAGTCAGAGGTTCGCCACCTTGCCGCTTGCCTACAATGCCGCCGTGGCTACGTGGACACCTTGGGCCGGCGCTGACCTAGGCGGTGAGATTCGACGGGCGAAACCGGATCAACCCTGGTTCTTCGGGGCCTGGCACCCGACATTGTCCTTCCAGCCGTACGAGTCCCTGTTCGAGGAGGAGCTTTCGTTCCTGGACTCGATGGATGAGATGTGGGACGAGTGGGAACAGCGCTATCAACTGATCCGGCAGGTCCTGCTCTTGAAGACGCCAGACGGCATCGACGTTGCGGAATGGGTCCTTCATGTCGACGGCGAGGAAGCCTTCCTGTCTGAGTGGGCCACCCGATATTCTCACGACTGCAGCGACGTTAAATGTTCAGAGGCCGGACGTCTTATGAGTCTTCACTCCAGCGGCGCTGGTCCGCTCATCAAGCACGACAGCGAGCACAGCAGGACTAATAGGTAGAGGCGATCGCGTGCCGCAGGTCGGCCGTCGCCGCAAGTGCTGCATCAGTCAACTCGGTCCCGGCGAGGCCACTTCGGAAGAGACTCTGTAGCTCGGCAGCGACGTCGAGCAGCTGCTCCTCCCACTGTGAACCGAGAAGGGCAGCAGCGACCGCAATCAGCAGTCGCAGAAGCCACATCTCGGCCCGAGTATCACGAATGCCGCCGACGGGCGCCCCGAATCTCTGGTCATAGAGGTCATCGAGTCCGTCAAGCACCATCGAAAGCAATCGCTCTTCCTGCACACGATTTACAACCGACCTATGATGCCAGTCCAGGCTCGGAAACGTCGGTCGACCGACACACATCGGACCACCCGGTAGCGGCACCACGGCAGTGCTCGGCGATGCCAGTCTCAGACCCACCACGAGCTGCTCGGGCCAGTCGTGATTCCGATCGGCAGAAGCGCTCGGTTACGCATCGCCGGTTGACGAGCGTGCCGTAAGCAGCCTGAGTTCGTTCGGCGGTGTGGACAAACTCCACGGCGGTTTCAGATCTGTAGTGGGCGCAGTTCGCCGGCGGCCGGTGACGTTGACGGGTTCAGGTCCTGGCGGCCCAGAAAGTTGATGTGCTCGTGTCTGTTCGAAGCGATTCGTCGGACCACCTCGTCCGCGATGGGGTCACCGTTGTTGGCGAGATGGGCGAGGGCGGCATCGACGTAGACGGTGTTCCAGCAAACGATGGCGTTAGTGACCAGGGTGAGGCATTGGCTTGGAGGTCTTGACCGTCGTCGCATCAACTGGCCGAGGTGGTGACGGTGACTAGCCATTGCGGGCCACGTCACCGAACCTCGCTGCTGCGGCCTGCAACCGGCCGTAGAAGAGCCGCCGGTCGGCGGGGTCTCGAAAGTGGAGATTGTCGGCGCCTTTGAGCAACCCAACGGAACCGTCGATCAACTCCCTAACGATGTCTGCGTGCCCGGCGTGGCGCTGGGTATCAGCGGTGACATGAACCATCACGTGGTGCAGTGTGACCTGAGCTTCGCCCCACCAAGACACGCTCCCGACAGTGTCCAACGATAGTGCGGCGATCGTCGCATCCGAGAAGTCCCAGGCACGTCGGTAGTTGTCGACGATGTCTGCTCTGGACTCATCAGGCGTGGCCCAGAACTCCGCCGCAGGACCAACTCCGTCGGAGAACAATGCGCCGGATGTCTGGCAGGGACGATCGAACACCTCGCCGAAATAGCTGACGTGTGTCGCCGTGCTGTGTTTGACCAGACCGAGCAAGTTCGTCCCGGTGGGTGTCATGGGTCGGCGGACGTCGTACTCGCTTAGGCCTTCCAGCTTCCAGAGCAGCGTCTCTCTCGCTCCACGCAAGTAGCCGTGCAAATCCTCTTTCAAGCTTGCGTTTGTCACCCATCCCCCCTCGATCAGTACTCACATGATCTCACGGAAAGACACCTCACCAGAGCGCGCCCGGCGACATGACCCCCGGCCCGGACCCAGCACAGTGCTCACAACTACCCACTCGGTCCCGATTCACCGCCAACCAGCCCACACATGACCACAGAGATCGACCACATCAGATCGCTCGTTAGCAAGCCGTTAGCAAAGCGACACCCCTTACGCGCAGAAGGCGATCAACACAGGCAAAACTCGACCTTCAAGACGAGGACGCAGGGGCGCGTGTCACGCCTCCGACACTTCACGTTCCGTGAAACCCAGGCGAATCCGAGCGGCAGCCAACAGCAAGAGGCGGCAGGGAATGGAAGCGAGCAACACATATGTCACTCTGCGTAGTGTGTCGGAGGGGCGACATATACCTTAACTCCACACGCCGAAAGCGACCCGATCCCCCTCGATCTAGCCGCTTGAGAAAGGCTCGCCCCAGTTGAGATAGAAACCACGGAATCGACATTCGACAACTGGCGCTCGTAGCATGCGTCGATATTCCGGCGACCGAGCCTCCAAGGTCATCCGACAAGAGGTAAGCGACGTAAGGCTGGCCCTACAGATTGAGATGGAGCCGAAGCGCTTCGTCGAGCTGGTCCGCCAGCCTGTGATTGCCCGACGCCGACTCAAAAGCCCTAGCCCGGACAGGTTCGCTCGGTCCCGGTCGAGCGCATTGGCACTCATTGGGTCACATGGAAGACCAGGTTAGACTCCCCGGTCGACGGACCAGATCACGGACCAGATCACGGACCAGATCACGGACTAGACCACCGGCCGACGACCATTCGGCGTAAGCGCTCCTGTATCCCACGTCCTCGACTCGGCCGCTGGCTGAGAACGGCGATCAGGTGAGTTCGGGGACCGCTGGTCCCTCTTTGGGCAACGGTCGCAGGGTCGGTTGAATCGGTGCCACCACTTCTTCGGGCACGTCCGGCGGTTCGGTGGGTTCGAAGAGCCATTCCATGTGCTCTTCCAGTGCCCTGATCATCGCGGCACGTCCGAGGCTAGCCAGGTTGGCGAACTCCGGCTCGGCTAGAAACTGGTTGGCGGTAGAATAATGGGGAAAATTCAGGTCTTCTTTCGAGTACCGGTGGGTCTGTAGGTCCATGCCAACATAGGACTGCGATTTTAAGTACAGCAGCCGCCCCTCCTCGCCGTTGTCGTATCTGATGGTGCCCTTGGCCCATGCTCTACGTGGTCGGGGCCTTCCATGCGGCTCCATGGCCTCGAACTCACCGGGCTCGAAATCGATAACCGCTCGGCACTCCAGCAGGGCCAGCTCGATCGCTTCTCTCAGATCCTTGAAGCTATGGGGTGGGTCGGCCGCAGCATCGACCGCAATGATCACTTCGGCCCGCCTCCTGATCAATTCGACCAGGCCAAGGTTCTCCCAGTGGCCGCCGTCGGTCACATAAAGGTTTGAATCCTCGAGCGTGAAGTTTCCTATCATTTCCTTGAACATTGCCGACATATGTGGCCGGGAGCGCCCGCGCAAGCGGTAAAGCGGGTTGGGCATCCATACTCCAAGCCTGAGGTTGAGGGCAGCGATCAGGGCGTTGGTGGAGCCGAGGCTCATCCGTCCTAATGAAGGCGCGACCGCTGCGGCGGATATGGCCGCAAGCCCAATCACACTCTGCATCCAGCGACTCCGGACCCTTCCTCCCAGGTGGCGTTCGTAGGCCAAGGTCTCGATGGCCACGGAATCGACTTCGGCTCCCGGATGCACGGTCACATAGTCTGGTTCAAAGGTCATCGAGATGACCGGCACGCCGGTATTAACTCGGCCCGTCCTGGCCGCCGCAGCGCAGATCAACGGCTTCGGGCCAGGGGCGCCCACGTAGTCCGATAGAGGTGGTTGGTGGGCAGAGCCGGCGAGTTCGGTCCAACCCTCCTCCGAGTGATAATTGGCGAAGGTTGCTGCCAGCCTTCGGCGGTACACCGGATGCATTGACCAAAGGTCGGGATTAGCGACCACCATGAGTAGAAGATACGCAGCCGCGATGACCAACCATGTCCGCCAACTGCTGGTCAGCAACCGATTGTCGGAGGCGGCATGTAGCGAGACCAAACCACCGAATAGCACTAAGCCTATGACTAGCAGCGTTCCTCCCAGATAGGCAGCGCTGGTCTTCAATGGAGCCTGGACAACCCGCCATACTGTGGCGACGATTCCGACCATCAGCATGGTGGCGGCCGTCGATCTGCTGCCGGACCCGCCAGGCACCAGCTCACCGAGTGCCGGAATCAGTGCCGTTACCAGCCATGGAAGAAGCACCAGCGCTGTCAGCAACCCACCGGCCAATACCAGCAGCCCAACCGTCGCATAGTTCGCCCGCTGGCGCCATGGTCCCGGCTTGGTAAACGACCGAGTGGCCAGCACCGCACAGGCGATCAGCAGCACGAGCAAACCGGGTCCGGCGAGCTGCCCGAACCCCACACTGCCATCGGCTGAAGTGACTACTGGCGAGCGGATCATCCGCCCGATTGGCCAAGCCACAAGACCGATGAGTAGCAGTAGCAGACTAAAGTGCCATGCCAATAGCACTATCGTCCACACCGCGGTCGCTTGTAGTCCACCTCGCCCCTGGCTCAGATAACGGCGGCGGGCCATGATCCGAGGAAAGAGCTTCTCGGTCGCCTCATCCGGACTGCTGTCTAAAATGGACCGCTTGGGCCGGTTGACTTGGTCGTCGTTCTGGTAGTCGTCCGGGTTACCGATTATTGGCTCGGTGTGGTGCCCCTCGCCGTAACCAACGGCTATACGCCAGGCCGCAGCTGCATAGCCACCTCCCGAGACGCTTGAGATCAGGTCCGCCTGTCCAAGGAGGCCAGCTGAAGGGTTTACGCTAGGCCCCGAAACCACCGTTGTCTCCTCGAGAGTTGAGAGTGCTCCGAGGCTAAACGCCGCCGAGCGGATGCCGCCACCGGATAGGGAGATCCCGAACTGTGGACGCTGGTAGTCGAGTGGCGGCCAAATGATCGAAGGCAGCGGTGAGTCATCATCTACGGCAAAGAGCACCAAGGAAAGACGGCCGGATCGGGTCATCCACGACACCACCGTCGCACCGAAGGCCACGACCAGGATCGAGGTGAGCAGCCAACGGGTCCAAGCCAAGGTCGATACCGTGGCGGCCGAACCGTACCAGTATCGCTGTGCAAAGATGTCGAGTTGATTGATAGTCAGGATGTTGGCGGCCGCGGCAGCAGCGAGCGCCGCGACCGCCACCCAAAGGAATAACCGTCCAACGGTTCGGTTCTGATCGATCCTGACGTCCCAGCTGTTAGCCCACCAGGCGGAGAGAAAGACCCCGAGGCCCACCAGATAGATGGCCGCCAACATCAAGTCGGGCCACAGAGCCGCACTAACATCGTCGATATCGCAACTTTCGGTGAAACGATCAACTGGCGCCTGGTCGAGAGCCGATAGCTGCAGCTGAATGGCCCCGCCGAGACATGACAGGCCCTCCGGGAACAACACGCGATAAGCCACCATTACCAAACCCAGTAGGCCTAGGACCCAGCCCGCATACAGAAGGATCGACCCAACTGGCCGATTCTGATAGTCGCCAACCAATCTCCTTGGCCAATGCTGCATCGTTATTAGCCCCTCCCCATCTCGGAGTGTAGTCGAGCATCACATTCAGTTCATTAGGAGCCAATGTTCAGAAATATCTGCTGCGTTCTGGTTCGAATCGTTGCTTTCGCTCCTTTCTGTCGCAGCTCTGGAGACTCGACGTCAAGGTGCCGAACCGCCGGAGCGCCACAGTGCCAACACAGCAAGTGATTCTCACACTCGCTTAGGATCGCTCGCCCTAGTTCGACTCCAGTACATTTCGGTTGCCCCGGAGAGCTTCGGCTCGGAGTCCACTGTTCGTCAGATTTCAGAATTCTCTGCGACGGCGACCAATAGGTGAACTAACATTTCGGCAAATCTGGACATTGGGGGAATGTTGTGCCGGATAGTGCTATCAACGAAGCGGGAGACCGGTTGCCACTTGGCAGGCATTGGGTATCGGTTCTCGGAAACGGAATTCTGATATTCGCGTTGCTAGGCATACTTGGATCGCCCGCTGGGAGTCTCGGCTCTTCTGAGGTTTGGGAGGTGATTGGCACGCTTGCTGCAGCCTTCGGGGGTGCAGCAGCGGTTGGTTCGATAATCGGGTTTATCTTCGGAATACCGAAATCTCGCTCGACCTCGGCTTTGGCGGAAGTAGCCGATGCGCAGGTAGCCCAGGAGCTGAGCGAGGAAGGGCATACGTTGCTTACTGACGAGACCTTCAGGGCTGGACAGGACGACCCTCAACAGCAGGAACTAGTTAGTGCCTTTGTGGCCAACAACAACCTTGCAGATGTATCAGATTGGCTGACCAAGATTTTGCTTGGTGCTGGTCTGGTTCAATTGGCCTCGCTACCCGAAAGGCTCGGAACGTTGTCGGCGTTCATTGTCGGAGAAAGTCTTGACGTGTCCCCTTCGGCGGCCGTGGGGATGGTCTTACTTGGTTTCGCAAATGGGTTCATTATCTCCTTCATGTGGGTTTCTGTGGAAGGGCGCAAGCAATTTGAGAAGGCCGAGAGCCGTGCGATCAAACTGATCGGAGCAGTGGAGAGGAGTCGGGCTACCAGGCTGAGAGAATAGACGGCGTTCCGCAGTTCCGTGTAGGCTCCGCCAATAGCGACCTAGCTACTGCTCAGAAGTCGTCGCATGACACGTGCGTGATCTGCAGACGTTGCGCTTGACCAGCAGCGCGATGATCTGAACACTTCACCGAAGGGACCGCTCCAGCCGGTCCCCTTGCGAGGACACCTCCTTAGCAGGCAGGGAGGTACAGGTCGTGGTAGGTCTTAGACCGCTGATTCCTGTTGTGTCAGCGGCGGTTGCGGTCACTGACAGTCGTCCGAAATCGTTGACTATGGCCCACAGGCTGGCTCCCATCCGCACCTAGTCCCCTCACCGGCCTCGACCACTACCGCCAGCGCCGCCGGCCTGTCGGTACGAGGTTGCGAGACTGGCCCGGCTGTTGAGTGTGTCGGGGTGGTCGAGGCCGAGCACTCGTTCACGATCGACCAGGGCCCGAACCATCGGCTGTGGCCAGCCTGGGCGTTCACCGCTACATCCGGAGATCGGCGAAGAGCGAACCTAGGGCTTCGATGGGATGACGTCGACTTCAAGGCCGGCATAGCTCAGCTGATCTGGGCCGTCACCTGCGTCAGACATCAGATCGTCGTGAAACCATATGGCAAGACCGGCAACACCCATCAGATTCTCCTCGATCCAGGAACAGTGCAGATCCTCCGGTCTTGGAAGGCGAGACAAAACGAAGAACTCCTCGCCTTCGGGTCAATGCACACTTGTGAGTCGATGGACCCTGGCTGCGATCAAGAGGGCGTCCACCGTCGCGGACTCGTCTTTGCGAGGCCAGATGGCGACTACCTTCATCCCGAGCGATTCAGCCGCGAGTTCTCACGAGCGCAGACTCGATACAACCGCGAGAATCCGGATTCGGCGCTACCGGTAATCAGCCTGCACGCGCTTCGGCACGGTTGGGCGACCGTCGCTCTCGAAGCAGGTGTCTCGATGAAGGTCGTCCAGGACCGACTAGATCACGCAAGCGAACGAATCACGGCCGACATCTACACCCACGTCCGGGCACCACTGCAATCCGACGCCGCCGACCGGGTAGCCCACCTGCTTCTGCCAGAGCTACCGGACGTCGAGGATGGCTCCGCATAGAGTTCGGTCGGTTTCACCACCGCTATCGAAACCAGCGGACCCGCCCTAACGATGTCTAGCCGGGCGCCGCCGCAGGCAGCGAGTTCGGCTGCCGTTAGCAAATCCGTTAGCAAACGACACCCCTGCGGCCAGGTTCGACTTCACCAGCGCAGTGTTTACAGGGGTTTCTTGCGTGTCGGAGGGGGGACTTGAACTCTCCGACTCCTGGACGCACTTGAGATCAAGGGGGACCGTTGGCAGGCGACGAGCGGAATCAGAGACGCCGGGCGGCTACTTCAAGACCTGATTGCCGCTCCATACCTCAGGTTGCCAATAGCAAACCATTAGCAGGACGACACATCTCGCCATCGCATCAGCGACCGGGCCAAGCCTCTCCGACGCCGGAACGATTCCTCGCTGAACCTCGGTCAACCCGAACGTGCTGGCAGTTCGGAGGTCGGTGCCCGGCAGGACCTCCGTGTCTCCGGCCAGAGTATGACCCTGGATCGCGACGACAACGGGCTTGTAAGGCTCGAAGCCGCGAAGAAGGGCCGTGCTCATCTGTGATCCATCGGCCAGAAGGCGCTCGTCCCACTCGTCGTCCGGATTGGTGTGAGGATCGGGCCTGCCATTCGGAGCCGACGCTACCGGACTGCCACATCGACCGGGAGAGAGGTGAATCCACGTAGTAACCCTGACTTAGTCCGAACGCCCGGTCCTCGGGGCTGCAACGAGGCGGTGCGGGTTCGTATGACTTCGAGGGTGGCGATTGCTTCCAAGCGGGCCAGATGGGCGCCGAGACAGAGGTGAATACCAGAACCGAACCCGAGGTGGTCAAGGGGTTCGCGACCGACGTCAAAGGTGTCGGCATTCGGCCACCGCTGCTTGTCGCGGTTGGCTGAGCCGAACAGAATCATCACTATGGCGTCGGGTGGGATCGTGGTTCCGTCAATCTCGACTTCGCTATTGGTCAAGCGAAGGATGCCCTGGACCGGGGCATCGAACCGAACGATCTCTTCCACAACGG
>JBOEHD010000163.1:0-7544 GCA_050633745.1 Acidimicrobiales bacterium | reverse complement strand
ATGGGCCCCGGCGTCAAGATCGACCCGACCCGCCTCGACGAGGTAACGGCGTAACCGCTAACTAGCCTAAGAACGCTGATCCGGCTCCGGTCGGGTCTGCCAGTGCAGGGCGATCGAACGGACTATCCGGTTGATCGGCCGACATGAAATACAATCGAATCCCTCTCGCCAGAGACCTCAGGTGGGGTGATCCGAATCCGAACGGCCTAACCGCCGGCCGGGATTGGAAGCCTGCAAATCCTGAAATAGGCGATCATCTTCTTCTGAACCTCCTCCTTTAATCGGGCTGGATGTTTGGTTGTGGCAGATCGGCGAAATGGGCGTCGATGCCAAGACAACCAAACATTCCAACAGTGCTGAAGTGCCGAATCGGTAGCTCAGCACCCGAATCGAAGTGAAGGAGGTGTAATGGAAAACCCGAGAGAAGATAAAGTCGCGATTGTCACCGAGGTCAAAGAACGTCTCGAGCAGTCGTCGTCAGTAGTGGTCACTGAGTACCGCGGTCTGACGGTGAAGGCTCTGGCCGATCTCCGCATCGCTCTTCGTCCCGTCGGTGGCTCGTACAAGGTGTACAAGAACACCCTCGTGCGTCGAGCGGCTAATGATGCCGGTGTCGACATCGAGGGTCACCTGACCGGGCCGACTGCTTTGGCATTCACCGAGCAGACCCCTGAAGGTGAACCAGGTGACGTAGTAACCGTGGCCAAGGTCCTTAAGGACTTTGCCAAGGCCAATCCGAACATGATCATCAAGGGTGGTTTGTTCGAGGGAGCGCCAATCGATGCCGAAGGCATCAGTGCATTGGCCGACGTCGAACCTCGCGAAGTGTTGCTGGCCAAGCTGGCCGGTCTCATCGCAGCCCCGATGCAGCAGTTCGCCGGTCTACTACAGGCTGTGCCCCGTGACTTTGCCTATGGGCTCCAAGCACTTATTGAAAAGGGCGGCTCCGGTGAAGCACCGGAAGCCACCCCCGAAGCCGCGTCCGATGACGCAGCCGAAGAACCAGCAGCTGAAGAGGCTGAAGTTGCGGAAGCAGCTTCAAACGACGAGGCGTCAAGCGCCGACGAAGTAGCCGAAGAACCAGCAGCCGCAGAAGCCACCCCAGCAGAAGAAGCAACAGAAGAGAGCGGCGATAGCGCCGCAGAAGAGGAATCCTGATCATGTCTAAAGAAGAAATCCTTGACGCAATCGCCAGCATGAGCGTGCTGGAACTGTCCGAACTCCTCACCGAGTTCGAAGAGAAGTTCGGCGTAACCGCCGCTGCTCCGATGGCCATGGCAGCCGCCCCGGCCGCCGCAGGCGAAGCCGTCGAAGAGAAGAGTGACTTCGACGTCATGCTCACCGCAGCCGGTGACAAGAAGATCCAGGTCATCAAGGCCGTTCGCGAACTCACCAGCCTGGGCCTCAAGGAGGCCAAGGAAATGGTTGAGTCCGCACCGGTCGCAGTCATCGAAGGCGCCAGCAAGGACGACGCCGAAGCTGCAAAGACCAAGATCGAAGAGGCCGGCGGCAGCGTCGACCTCAAGTAATCGAATCTAGGTAACACGGTCTGCTCAGCCGCTATGGCGAGCGCAGATCGATAGTTTGTCGAACTCCCGTCGGTACCTACCGGCGGGAGTTTGCGTTTTAGTCAGCCTCGGCGGTTTGCTCGGCGAAGAAGGTGAACGTCGCTGTGCTGGTCGTTCCCTGGGCGGCGTTGGTCGCGGTCAGCGGAAGCGTCACGCTGAAACAGAGTGTCTCTTCCGCGCCGCCGATGATCGTTCGATCACCAGCCTGGGCCCCGATAGCTGGCGAGCCGAAGATGGTGGTGCTGGCGGCCGCGCCGATCGGCCCCCGGTAGAGCTCGGTGCCGGTCATCTGCCAGCTTCCATCCTCGCAGTCGGCCACTTCTGAGCGCACGGTGAGCAACAACTCTCCAGCCAAGATGTCCTCGGTCGTTGTCGACATTAGGGCGTACCGCAGCTCTACGTTGCCCGCGTTTCCCACAACCAGCGGGGCGGTAAAGCTGTCGCCGGGGGTCATCGAAGGGGTGGTCATCGTTACCAACGCAGAACCCGGTGACACTGTCAGATCGAGCCCGCCAGCATCGAAGGCTAGTTCCTCGACCACCTGGGAGTTGGTCAAGATGCCGGTTGAAGCGACCGCTAGTGCTGTGAGCGCCGCGGTCATGCTGGCACCGACCATGGCCGCTTTTAGCGGTATACCCCAGATGAGTAACAGCGCAGCCAGGCGCTTCTTCTTGCCCCGCTTTTTTGGTGGCTCTGGCTGTTCGTCGCTCATCAATCAAACTCGGCTATCACCAGTGAGCCATTGATAACCCACGACGATCCGTTGAATATGTACGGCGCAGAAGACCCAGTGGCGTCATTCCACTCGCCGGCGGAGGTGACGATGACGGCGTAGTCCTCAATGCCACTGCCGTTGTTGGGTTCGCCTGTCAGCCAATTGGTGTAGGTCAGTACCTCGCCATCGCCGTCGCGGAAGGTGCCTTCGGTGGCCGCATCGCTGGCGTTGATATAGATGGCCTTGTCGTCCCAGAACAGCTGCATGATGAACTGCAACTCTGCGGCGCTATCGATCTGCAGTAGCCGGTCGCCGTTAGCTTCGGCCAACGTCTCGGCCTGGATCCAGTTAGCGGCGGAGCCCAGGTTCTGATAGTTCGAGGCGGAGAAGGGAGCACCGAGAATCAGGGTGTGATCGCCACCGGCGGAAGCGATACCGACCGAACCAAAGGTTGGAACCGGCTGGGGAGTCGTGTGATCTGTGGTCGTCCCAAGCCCTAGTTGACCGCTGCTGCCGCGGCCCCAGCACCAAAGCTCACCGAGCTCGCTGATGGCGCAGTTGAAATCGTCACCAACGGTGACCGAGGTGTAGCTTCCAGCGGCCAGGGTTGGGGTGCTGCGGTTCGTAGTCGTGCCGTCGCCGATCTGGCCGTATGCGTTGTAGCCCCAGCAGTACACCGACCCACCGGTTTGCATGCCGCAGGTGTGGTAGTAGCCGGTCGAGACCGAGCTCCACAGCGTGCTCGACCCGACCTGCGTCGGAGCGTAACGCTGGGTTGTCGTGCCGTCGCCGAGTTGGCCGAATGCGTTGTAGCCCCAGCACCAAAGCGTGCCGTCGGTCTTGGCGCCACATGAGTGGCGGTACAGGGGACTGACGGTGCTCCAGTTGGTATCGGTTCCGATTTGGGTTGGGGAGTAGCGGTCGGTTGTTGTGCCGTCGCCGGCTTGGCCAGAGCTGTTGCGACCCCAGCACCAGAGCGTGCCGCCGGTTTTGACTCCGCAGGAGGTGTAGGAACCGGTGCCGACAACGCTCCAGTCGGTGTCGGTACCGACTCGGGTTGGTGTGTAACGCTGTGAGGTCGTGCCGTCGCCGACTTGGCCGAACGCGTTATAGCCCCAGCACCACAGAGCGCCGTCGGTTTTGGTTCCACAGGTGTGGTAGTAGCCCGCCGACACGGTGCTCCAGTCGGAGTCGACGCCGATGCGGGTCGGCGCGGTGCGGGCGCTTGTTGTGCCGTCGCCGAGCTGGCCATAGCCGTTGCCACCCCAACACCACAGTGCACGATTGGCATCGATGCCGCACGAGTGGTCTGTCCCACCGTCGAGTGAGTTCCACGATTGTGTCGGTGCCGGTAGGTAGCCAGGAGACGTCGTCATGCCTGCGGTGATGTGTTTGCCCCAGCACCACTGGAAGCCGCTGGCATCGATAGCGCAGAGGTGCTCGTTCTGGCCGGCCAGGGTGTCGCTAGCTGTCGACCATGTGGTGGTGGTTCCGACTTGGGTTGGCGTGTAGCGGGTAGTTGTCGTGCCGTCGCCGACCTGTCCGATGCTATTGTAGCCCCAGCACCACAGCGTGCCATCACTCTTGGTTACACAGGTGGAGTACATGGCGAAAGCTGCGACGCCCCAGTTGGTGTCGGTGCCGATCCGAGTCGGGGTGAGGCGGTCGGTAGTAGTGCCGTCGCCGACCTGGCCATAGACGTTGTAACCCCAACACCAGAGTGCGCCATCGGTTTTGGTGCCACAGCTGTGGTAATAACCTGCAGCGACATTGTTCCAGTCGCTGTCGCTTCCGATCTGGGTTGGTGTCGAGACGTTTGCCGTTGAGCCGCTGCCGAGTCGGCCAAACCCGCCGTAGCCCCAGCACCACAGCGTGCCGGTCGTCTTTGTGGCACAGGCGTGGTTCCATTCTGTCGAAACGGCGACCCAGTCGCTGTCCGTACCGACCTGGTTCGGGGTGGATCGGTCTGTCGTTGTGCCGTCGCCGAGTTGGCCAAACCCGTTGTAGCCCCAGCACCACAGTGTGCCGTCGGTCTTAACGGCGCAGGAGTGGTTCGATCCGGCGTCTGCTCTGCGCCAGTTGGTGTCGGAACCGATTTGGGTTGGCGTCCAACGGTCGGTCGTCGTGCCATCCCCCAGCCGGGAGTAGCCGTTTTCGCCCCAGCACCACAGCGTCCCGCCGCTCTTGGTGGCGCAGACATGCTCGGTGCCGGCGTCGATCGTGCTCCATGTCGGATCGCCAGCGACCATCGTCAGCACGTTGTCTGTTGTCGAGTTATCGCCGAGCTGCCCTTTGTTATTGAGGCCTCGGCACCACAGGGTGGCATCGAGGCCGATGGCGCAGGTGAAGCCAACACCAACGGCGACCTTTGACCAGCTCGAGCCGCCTTGGCCGGCCGGCGTATACAGCGAGGACGCCTCCGTGCCAGCCGGCCTGGAATCGCCGAACGAGTACAACCCGAGGCTGGGGAAGATTCCCGTGGTCCAGCTGTTTGTGCCGTTGCTGGTCGATCCGGAGTACTCGCCGGATGCGGTTGCCAACGGCAACGTAACGGACAACGAGATCAAGATCGGTCCGGCGAGGAGCGCGGCAAGTCGGGAGCGGCCCGTCCAGTGCACAATGTCTTCCTTGGCCGGTGCGCTACGTCTTCGTCGCAGCAGCAGGGGAGCGATCGCCATCGAGGCCGCTGCGGTGCCTGCGACCCACAAGGCGAAGAGGCCTAGGTCGTTCTCGGTTAACCAAAGGGCTGGCAACCCGAGGTAGGGAATGGCAAACCGACCGATGCCAAGCACATCGTCAGAGGCCACATGGTACGAATCGGGTTCTGAACCGGCGTCGCTTCTTGTGACAAACCGGCCATCGCCAGCGATGGCGAACACTCGATGGGCGATGACGCGATCGCCTCGATCGAATACCAGCACCTCACCGGGGGTCGGATCGACCGAATCCTCGGGCTGGTTTGATAGGAGGATGTCACCGCGGTGGATCGCCGGAGACATGGAGGCGGAGTTGATGATGTTGGCTCGGAAACCGAGGATGCTCGCTGCCGCGACGAGTAGGCACAGGCATGCGACGACCGCGACGTAGTAGAACGCTAAGTGGCGAACGATTCTGTTTGTTCTGCTGCTGCGGGCGTCGATCACGTCGCCCTGGCCTCCCACTGAAGGGTTGCGGTCACCGTCGACGAAGCGGCGCTGCTCGGCGCATCAGTCGGGATCAGGTACGTGAATCGAAAGGTAGTCGTTTCGCCTGTCGTCGCGGGGGAAAAGCTTCCCAGGCCACCGGTGAAGTCGTTGTGATTGCTGGCGAAGTCCGCCAGCGTGCCGTCGAACAGCGTCGATCCGGAGAACGCGCCGCAGCTTGCTCCGGAGCCCTCCTCGACGGTGATGTCGAGATGCTGTCCTAACGTGCCGGAGCCCGACTGGTGATAGAGGCGTACGGTGCTTGCGATGTCGCCGTCGTACTGCACCACGATGCACTCGCTGCCACTGTCGCCCCGCCCTAGATCGCTGAGCACAAACAGGGCACTGCCAGCATCGTCGTCGGACAACTGCACCGTTGCGGTGCTGAATGTGTTAGCTGCCAGATTCTCCGAGTCGCTGTACAACGCAGCGGAGGAAACGGTGGCCAGACTGATCGCCGTGGCGAGCGCGGCGACACCTACCAGCAGCCGTGCCGGCAGACCCGCAACCCCCTCCCGCCTCGTTCGACTAGTCATCAGATTGAGCGCCGCCCAGACGGACTAACTGTTGTTGTCGGTCTGCTCAGCGTCGAACGTGAAGGTCGCCGTGCTGGTAATGCCCTGGGAGGCATTGGTCGCAGCCAGCGGCAGCGTCACGTTGAAGCAGAGGACTTCGCTGCCAGCTGCGGTGATGGTTCGGTCGCCGGTGTCGGCGCCCTGTGCGTTTGAGCCGAGGATGTTGCTGGTGGCGACCGTGCCTAGCACGCCGCTGTAGATCGATGAGCCGGAGGCGGCCCAGTTGGCGTTGTCGCAGGTTGTGACTCCTGATTTGATCGTCATCACCAGTTCACCGGCCAAAACATCTTCGGTTGTGGTCGAGGTCATGGCGTAGCGAAGGTCGACGGTGCCGGCATTACCAACCGTTAGCGGTGCTGTGTACTGATCGCCAGGAGACATAGGCGGGGTGTTGAGCGATACGAGGGCTGAGCCCGGCGATACGGTCAGGTCGATGCCGCCGGAGGTAAAGCTGTTTGTGGCCACCGATTCGGAGTCGGTGTAGAGAGCGAACGAAACCAATCCAAGGGCCGAAAGCAGGGCCAGCATCACCGTCAGCACGACCAGAGCTCTAAACCCGTTGCCTCGCAGCAGTGGCTCGGCGGTGGCGGCGCTGTCTTGCTCCAGCCCGGGATCGGCTGTGACGACCGCAGAGGCTGGCGGGGTTTCGTCTAGCTGCTGGTTGGTCTCGTTATTCATGATCCGCTGTCGCCCTTCGACGGGAGGGGCCCGTCTGTAGCCCAACGGCCAAACGGGCAAGATAGGGATGGTGCGATCCGACCGTTAATCAGGCCCGTTCGGCCTATTGATCGGTTTTTCTGCCGATGATGGCGCGTTGAGACTCGACCGATCGGCTACTGTGTCCCACCGGTCAGGCGTGATCAGGCCGGAGAGCGAGTAGGAGAGCAAGTCGGAAGTCGATCCAACAAGAACCTTGACCTTCGACTAGAAAACTTCTAATATTCCGCGCCGAATCGGTTGGCGTGGCTCTGTGCGCGGCTATCCTAGTGAGGCCGTGCCTGCTCGCTTGTTCCATACCACCGAGAACTTTCGGTCTTCAGTCCAACGCGTTCCCGCATGGTTAATTGCTACATGTAGCCCTGCTCGTGCTCAAACTGTTGGTGGTGCCCCTTGCCTGCACGTACTGTCGCCCGTGACCGCTACTCCTTCGGTAATCTCGACGAAGCCCTAGGGCTTCCGGATCTGATTGCCGTCCAGAGGGATTCGTTCCGCTGGTTCTTGGAGAATGGTCTTGCGGATGCCTTTCAAGACATCAGTCCTATTAAGGACTTCACTGAGACTCTTCAATTGGAGTTGGAATTCGATCCTCATGACGAGGATCTGAAGCCCTACCCCAAGCACACCGTCGAGGAGTGCAAAGAGAAAGATATGACGTTCTCGGCCCCGATCTTTGTTCGGGCCCGGTTCATCAACGCCACAACTGGCGAAATCAAAGAACAGACCGTCTTCATGGGCGACTTCCCCATGATGACCGACAACGGAACCTTCGTGATCAACGGCACCG
>JBOEHD010000162.1:0-14880 GCA_050633745.1 Acidimicrobiales bacterium | reverse complement strand
CTCAAGGAGAACATCATCATCGGTAAGCTCATCCCGGCCGGTACCGGCCTGATGCGTCATCGGGAGCTTGCACCACACGCCCCCGATTACCAGCCGATGTCGTTCTACTCCTCCGAAGGCGAAGAGCAGGATCCGGCGAAGTGGCTGGCGTCAATCGGTGCCGAGCAGGCCGCCGAAGTCACGCCGCTGCCAACCGTGCCTGCCCCTGACGAAATCGGTTAACAGGTATCACTAGCGGGAGTTCTGGCCGCCAGGCCGGAACTCGGGCAA
This sequence comes from Acidimicrobiales bacterium, assembly GCA_050633745.1. Lineage (GTDB taxonomy): Bacteria > Actinomycetota > Acidimicrobiia > Acidimicrobiales > SZUA-35 > JAHELU01. The sequence continues at coordinate 14,610 of JBOEHD010000162.1, read as the reverse complement.
CCCGAGGGGTTGCCGCAAACAACACGTAGCAGTACTGGACCCCACCTTCGGGTGGGGTCCAGTGACGTTTATGCCGGTCGTCGGAGCGCCCGAACGACCGCCGAAGTAAATGTACGAACATTTAGCTGGTCTTTACGCCCATGGGCCTACCCTTGGCGGTGATGGGTGTCGATACCGTCACACTGTTCTTGGCAATGTTGGCCGCACTGGCCGCGGCATTGACCTTGGTCATCGCCGTTTCGGCGCTGACCGGCGACCGTTTCGGCGTTATAGCGGCCGTTAGGCCCGTAGCGCTGGAGCTAGCGACAGCGGTTGCGGTCACCGCGACGGCCGGGTCGCTGTATCTTTCCGAAGGGGCAGGCTACGAGCCCTGCCGATTGTGCTGGGTGCAACGAGGTTTTATGTATCCGGCCGCGATACTGCTGGTTCTGGCCGTCCTGCGTCGATGGCGATGGGCTATGTTGGCTGCCGGTGCGTTGGCGGCCATCGGGTTGCCAGTGGCCATCTTTCACCGGGTTGAACAGGCCGCCGGGGGCATTGGATCCCTATGCGAACTCGACAACCCCTGTAGCTCTCGATGGGTCGAACATTTCGGCTTCGTCACCATTCCGACCATGGCAGCGGTTGGCTTTGCCACGATCATGGCCCTGGTATCACTAGTCGCCTTCACTCCTCAGAACGTAAGTTAGGAAGTATCTCAAGATGTCAGAACCTAGGGATTCAGTATCGGCACCGAAGGACTCATCGAACCGGCTGTTCATCCTCGCCGTGGCGGCCATCGCTGTCATCGGCCTGGCTGCTGTGGCGGTTCTCGCCACCACCAGAGGCGATGACACCGCGGTCGCTTCCGATGGCGCCGAGACCGCAGCCGTCGAGTTGATCGGCGAGTCGATCTCGCCGCTACCCGAAGGGGTTCGGGTTAGCGACGCCGACACAGACCCCGAGTACGGGAACGTTGCCCCGACACTGATTGGAACCGGTTTCGATGGCGCCGAAGTGAAGATCGAGCCGGACGGCAAAGCAAAGGCCATCTACTTCCTGGCCCACTGGTGCCCTCACTGCCAAGAAGAACTGCCGCTGGTGCAGAGCTTGCTCGACGATGGCGTGGTCCCAGACGGGCTTGAGGTATACGCGGTATCCACCGGCGTAAACGATGGGGGCGGTAACTACCCGCCATCCGACTGGTTCGTCGATGAGGGCTTTACCGCCACCGTCGTTCGAGACGACGACGCAGCCTCGGCCTTCGTTGGCTACGGCGGCGCCGGGTTCCCCTACGTTGTCTACCTCGATTCCGAGCATCGGGTGGTCGCCCGCTCAAGCGGCAACCTCGACGGTGCCACAACCTCACAACTGTGGGACATCGCCTCAGCCGGCTAGCCAACAGCAATAACCCGTGTGACATACGGCCTACGTCGGGCTGTATCTCGGTCGAGAATCGCAGCGTCTAGCCCCCGAGGGGTGCTACACGATGGAGGAACCCGACCGTGAAACGGTTTAAGCAACTAACAATGGCCATTCTGGCCCTGGCGCTAGTGACTATCACACCGATAGCTGCGAGCGCCGATGACCAACCAACGATCGTCGAGTTCTGGCTCATTGACGCCAATACCGATGTTCGCATCCAACAGCTCGACGACTACGACACGCTCCGGCTGCCATTCCTGCCGAACCAGCTGTCGATCGAGGCGGTGGCAAACAGCGCCACCGACAGCGTGCTGATGGAGATCGACTTCGCCGACGCATCGACAGAGAACTTCGAGCCATACGCACTGCGGGGTGACACCAGCGGTGATTTCCATCCGGTTCCCGAGTTGCGTAGCCCGGGCTGGATCACCGTCTCCGCATCCGCCTTCAGCGGACCGGACAACACCGGTATGAGTAGCGGCAGGATGAACCTGCATCTCTACCTACATCAGCCCGACTTCGTGGTTCGCAACCCGGCCGACATCGGCGACTACGATCCCGGCGACGGCGTCTGCTCGATCGGCCCCCGCCTAACCCTAGCCACCGACCTGATGGTCGCCCCGATGTCTGAACTGCCAAAGGAAGAGTTCAACCTGATCTCCGACCTGGCCAAGTCGGAGCGGTCGCAGGAGATAGCCAAGCTGCGCTCTGCCGAGCTCGCCCCAATGATCGAACTCGATCAGAAGCGCTCATCGGCCAAGACCGTTGAGGCGGCGGAGAGCAGCAACCCACGGGCCTTGCGCCAGATCGAACAGTTCACAAAGGAACTGACCCCACGGAACGACGAGATCAAGATGGTCGATGTTGAGATCGCCAAGCCGGACGTCCGGTCAGATCAGAAGCGTCAGTCATCCGGTGCCGAAAGTGCGAAGGCCTCGCTGGCCGAGCTCGGCGCAATGGAGTCGGAGCTAGTGGCTTTCGATCTCGATCGTTATCCGCTGGCATCGGGCTATGACTTCTCACTGGCCGAGGTCGAAATCCCATACGTCCTGATTCCCAACTGGTACCCACTACGAGGCTGCACCCTGCGGGCGGCGATCGAAGAGGCCAACGCTCTGTCTGGTAGGCAGTCGATCCTCATCGATTCGGTCAAGGGTCCGTTTGAGCTGACCAAGGGTGATATCGATATCACCAGCGGACTCGATCTGATCGGTGTTGGCCAGCGGGCGCTGGTCGACGCCGACAACAGGTCCCGAATCTTCAGCATCAGTGGTGATCACATCGTCAACATGCGTTCGCTTGACCTGGCCCGGGGTAACGCCGGAACTGCCGGTCGAGGTGGAGCGCTGCGAATCAGCGACGAAGCGCTAGTGCAGATGTCGGACAGCGTGATTCGGGAAAGTCGGGCCAACTTCGGCGGCGGTATCTACCTCCAAGCTGGCGGCGACCTAACCCTCACCGACAGCGCAGTGCGGGACAACATCGCAGGCACTCCCGACGATGGCATCAGCGGCGGCGGCATAACCCAGCGGGGCGGTGGCATCTTCAACCTGGAGGGCATCGTCAACATCCGTGACAGTGCGGTCTTCGACAACCTCGCAGTTCGAGGTGGCGGTCTGTCGAACTTCGGCGGCACGATGCGGGTCGAGAACTCCTCGGTCATCGACAACGAGGCCCTGGCCATCGGTGGCGGTATCGAGAACCGCGACAACAGCGGGGAGAAAGGCAAACTGCACCTGGCATTCGCCACCGTGGCCTACAACGAGGCCGGTACCAGCTTTGCTCCTCCGAGCGAGCAACGGGTCGGCGGCGGTTTGTACAACACCGGCTGGGCCTACATGGCCAGCTCGATCCTGGCTGCCAACACCGATGGCTGGTCTGCGGGCGATGATCTTCACGCCCCAGACTGCTACAGCCCAAACGAGTATGACTTCAAGTCATACCGCAACAATGTGGTCGGTGTACTCAACGGCAATTGCGACCTCGGAGACTACAGCTGGGGTACTACAGCTTGGATCGACCACGGCACCGAAGGTTCGCCGCTCGATGCTCGGTTGATGAACAAGTTCAGCTGGGATCACCGGCACTACCGCAATATCCAGGCCAACAGCCCAGCGCTCGACGGTGGAGCATCGCAGACAGCCTCGCTCTACCCCTGCGCCGACAATGACGGCCGGGACCGGGTTCGCCCGGTTGGCGAAGGCTGCGACATCGGAGCCATCGAGCGCCAGTAGGTGCGCAAGGCAGACCGATAATGGACCAAATTGGGCTCGGCCCGGTCAAAGGTAGGGCGTATGCCAAACCTGTGGCCGGGCCGAGCCGCGTACTCTTACCGGGCGCCGAGTGGGTTTAGCGGCTGCGGCCAATTGCGCTGATAAAAGGCCAGTGCTGCTCTGGCTGGTCGTGGAACGGTGCGAGTTGCGCTCATCGACTTGGCTACGAACACTCTGATTGGGTCGAAGAGTTCGTGCCGGGGGATCTCGACCGTCAGGTCGAATACGGCTTGTAGATCGTCAGTGTCGGTGCCGGATTCAGAGTCGGTGCCGGTTCCATGGTGCGACTCGTGACTTAGCCGGTTAATTTCGGCCGTTAGAAGGGCGATCCCGCGAAGGTTGGAGCGGTCTCGGAGTAGCGCACCGATGCCTTCCAATCGGATGGGCAGGTCTTCGGAGGTGACGGCTAGTCGTTCCAGCGGCTCAGTCAGTCGTTCGACCACCGTTTGGTGCCCGTCTTCGAGCGCCCGCCGGTGTAGATCGGCGAGTGAGAGCGCGCCTTGCATACGCTGGCTGAATTCAGGGCCTGTGGTTTGCACCACGAGCGCTGCGTTCGCCAAGGGATTGATAATCGAACCGAGTATTTCTGGGGCTGTGTTGATGCACAGAACAGTGGTGCACCAGTGGAAACGTCCATAGCTTGTTTCATCGGTCACGATCTCCTGGGCCACCGCTGTATCGGAGAATCGTGTCGCCAAAGCCGCGATCTCCTCCAGCACGCGATCCCAAATCGCATCTCGATCCGGGCCGGAGTGCGCTAGACGCTCCACACCGCGGCTAAGGATCGAATAGCGAAGGACCTGCTCGTCTACCGAGCGGACCTGTGTGTCGGCCAACTGTTCGGCCATCAGCGATACAACCCGGTCAACCGGCTCGTTGAGGGCCAAGCGCTCTTCGGCTGTCAAAGTGGGGTACGGCATGGTGGTCCTGTTGTCTCTTCTCGGTGCGTCAACTGCCCAGCAGCAGCTCAAGGAGTATGGACTCGAAACTGCTGTTGCCGCTGCCAGGACTACGCTTGCCCTTGTTGCGCGTTCGGTCGTTCTTCTCTTGGGTAACCAGCTTGCCCTCGGCGCTCTTGAAGTCGGAGCCTTCGAAAGACGTGCCCTCCGCGTGTCGAAAGTGTGCCGGAGAATCGTGGCACAAGCGGGCTGTTGCCGGACGGGTCAACCCATCCGAGTGGGTCGTTCAACACGTAGGAATAGCGATTCACCCCTGCGGCGTCTGCTGCCTCATGAACGAGACGATCAGGCGAGAGGAAACGACCGAGGTACGGGTCCCGCTCTTACTGTCATACCGCCGCCTTAGTCCCCGAAGTAGCCGTTGCTCGCTGAAGCGAGTTTCTGGTCCTACTTCCAGTTTAGTTCACGCTGTACACCGAAGGAAGCGACATTGTCACAGCACGTCATTTGCTGGTTGTGGCTGCGACCTGTAGGCGGAGTGCCGATCAAACGCCGTGGGTACACGTTTGCCGAGAATCTGCGACCGGCCGAGCGGGTGCAGAGCGAGCGGATCTGTGGGAGTCTCTAGGTCCGGCTGGAAGCGATTGCAGTCGGTCGTTTAGCGGCGTATTGCTTGGCGACTCGGGGGATTGCAGCCTCTGCCGGACTGATTCGAAGACAACGAAAGAAGGGTTTCTGCTGTGCATGTCGAATTGACTGTCAACGGGCAGGTGCGGTCGGCCGATGTCGAACCGCGGACTTTGCTGGTGCATTTTCTGCGAGACGATTTAGATCTGACCGGAACAAATATCGGTTGTGACACCTCATCATGCGGGGCTTGCACGATTCACGTAGACGGTGAGTCTGTGAAGTCATGCACGATGCTGGCGGTGCAAGCTAGGGGAGCCGAGCTCACCACCATCGAGGGCATGGCAGCCGAGGATGGCACATTGCATGTTATGCAACAGGCGTTCATGGAGTGCCACGGGTTGCAGTGCGGTTACTGCACACCCGGCATGGTAATGGCCGCCACGTCGCTGCTTGAGGAGAACCCCAACCCCACTGAGGACGAGGTGCGCGAAGGGCTCGAAGGCAATCTTTGCCGGTGCACCGGCTACCACAACATCGTGAAATCGGTAATGCAAGCCGCAGGAGGTGCGCAATGACAGTTACTGGCCCAGTTATGGGAACCAAGATGCTTCGCAAGGAAGATCCGAAGCTCCTCACCGGCGAAGGTAAGTACGTCGACGACATCCACGCCCCAGGCGAGCTCTGGATGGGCATGGTCCGAAGCCCCATGGCTCACGCCCGGATCCGTTCGGTCGATACCGCAGCCGCCGCGGCCCACGAGGGAGTGCATGCGGTCTACACCGGAGCCCAACTAAACGACATGGGTCTGTGGGCGGCCCCGCTGCCATGCGCCTGGCCGGTCACCGACGACATGGTCAACCCGCCTCACTACCCGGCAGCTGCCGAAGAGGTTCATCACGTCGGCGAAATCGTCGCCGTTGTACTGGCCGACTCCCGCTATGGAGCCGCAGACGCCGCCGAATTGGTCGACGTCGACTACGAGGTACTGCCTGCGGTGGCCTCGGTGGCCGCCGCTCGCGACAGCGGTGATCTGGCCCACTCCGACCTGGAAAGCAACAAGGCCTACCACTGGCCGCTGATCCCCGACCCCGATGCCCTAGAGGCGGCATTCGCAAACGCGGTGCACACCGTGAAGGCCGAGTTTGAGCAGCAGCGACTGATCCCTGTGGCCATGGAGCCCCGCGGTGTGCTGGCAATCCCATCACCCGCCGGTGGCGAAGTCACGCTATACAGCGCAACCCAGGTGCCTCACATTCTTAAGGTGATGATCGCCGCCACCACCGGAATTCCGGAGAGCAAACTGCGGATCATCGCTCCCGCCGTCGGGGGTGGCTTCGGAGCCAAGCTCAACGTCAACCCCGATGAGCTGCTGGCTGTCACCCTGGCTAATAAGCTGGGCAAGCCGGTTCGGTGGACCGAGTCTCGTTCCGAGGCTGCGTTCTCAACCCACCAGGGTCGCGGTCAGCTGCAGACCATTGAGTTGGCGGCTGACGCTGACGGCAAACTCACCGGCGTTCGGGTTCATCTCGACGCCGACATGGGCGCCTACATGATGCTGATCACTCCCGGTGTGCCGCTGCTCGGCAGCTTCCTCTACACCGGNNACGGCTACTTCACCAACCTCACACCGACCGACGCCTACCGCGGCGCCGGGCGGCCCGAAGCCAGCTACGCCATCGAGCGAGCCATGGACATGCTGGCTGGCGTCATCGGCGTGGGACCGGACGAGATCCGTCGCCGGAACTATCTGGCCGGAGGCGACAAGTTTGAGAACCTCGAAACCGCATCAACGCTGGTGTTCGATTCGGGCCACTACACCCCCAACCTCGACGCCGCCCTTGAGATGTCTGGCTACGCCCAGCTTCGGGCCGACCAGCAGGCCCGCCGCGATGCCGGTAGTACCAAGCATCTCGGTATCGGCCTCTGCACTTACGTTGAGATCTGTGGTCTGGCTCCCAGCCGGGCACTCGGTGGACTCAACTACGGCGCCGGTGGTTGGGAACACGCGGTTGTGCGGTTCCTGCCGACCGGCAAGGTCGAGGTGGTCAGCGGTTCGACACCACACGGCCAGGGTCACGAGACCTCATGGTCGATGATCGTGGCCGNNTCAGCCCGCTCGGTCTCGACACCTACGGCTCCCGTTCGCTGTCGGTCGGTGGCGTGGCCATCGCCATGGCTTGCGACAAGGTGATCGACAAGGCAAGAGAGATCGCCGCTCACCAGATGGAAGCCAACCCAGACGATCTGGAGTTCGCCGGTGGCATGTTTACCGTCAAAGGCTCGCCGGATAAGGAGATGCCCATCCAGGGTGTGGCCTTCGGTGCCTTCACCGCTCACGATCTGCCGGACGGCATGGAACCAAACCTGCAGGAGCAGGTCTCGTTCGATCCCCCGAACTTCGCCTTTCCCTTCGGCACCCATGTTGCGGTAGTGGAGATCGACGAGGAAACCGGCAACGTCGAACTGCTCGACTACACCGCGATCGATGACTGCGGCAATCAGGTCAACCCACTGATCGTCGAAGGTCAGGTCCACGGCGGCATCGTCCAGGGCGTAGCTCAAGCACTGTGGGAAGGAGCGGACTACGACGACGACGGCAACTGCCGAAACCCATCGCTGCTCGACTACCTCGTTCCCTCGGCGGCCGAGGTTCCCAACATCAAGCTGGGAGCGACGGTAACGCCAAGCACCAGCAATCCGCTGGGCGTGAAGGGTGTCGGCGAGGCCGGCACCATCGGTTCAGCAGCAGCGGTGATCAATGCGATCTGCGATGGCCTGTCGCCGATGGGGATCACCGATATGGCCATGCCGGCAACTCCGGCCCGGGTCTGGAAATCGATACAGAACGCCAAAGCAAATGGAGGCGGCCAATGATTCCATCACCATTCGACTACGTAGAGGCCGATTCGGCAGAGGCGGCCATCGCCGCTCTGGCCGAGCACGGCGATGAGTCAAAACTGATCGCCGGTGGGCACAGCCTGATTCCGCTGATGCGGTTTCGTCTGGCTAACCCCTCGGTGCTGATCGATATCGGTCGCATCAGCGATCTGAGCTACATCAACGACGGCGGCGATCATGTCGCCATCGGTGCTTTGGCTACTCATCGCATGCTGGAAACCAGCGACCTGTTGAAGAGTCAGGCTCCGATCCTGTCGCATGTAGCGTCACAGGTTGGCGATCCGGCCGTGCGTCATAAGGGCACGCTCGGTGGCTCGATCGCTCACGGCGACCCGGCCTCTGATCTGCCCGCTGCGTTACTGGCGCTGGGCGGTTCGGTCGTGGCGAAGGGGCCAAACGGTGAAAGAACCATCGCGGCCGCTGATCTGTTCACCGGCTTCCTAGAAACTGCGGTTGCGGCCGACGAGATGATCACCGAAATTCGGGTGCCAAAGGTGCCAGACGCTGGCTGGTCATATCAGAAATTCAACCGACGGGCCCAGGACTGGGCCATCGTTGGCGTCGCTGCGGTGCAAAACGGCTCGACCGGCATCGCCCTGGTCAACATGGGCCCGACGCCGATGCTGGCCACCGCGGTCCAGGATGCTTTGGCATCGGGAGCCGATATTGACGCCGCGGCGGCAGTGGCCGCCGATGGCACCTCGCCACCCGAAGACCTGAACGGTGATACCGAGTATCGCAACCACCTGGCTCAGGTCCTTATGAAGCGAGCCCTAACCGAGGCAGCGGGTTAGGAAACAGCTGATTCAGATGGCCGGGTAGACCCGGCACTTACGGCCGGAAAATTTGGCCAAAAACTATGGGGTCCGGCTTCCCCTCGGGAGCCGGACCCCTGTCGCGTCGGTGGGTCGCGAATTTGCTTTGCTGACGTCAGCCCGCCGGTTTAGGCGTCGGCCCCCTCGGCGGTGTCACCCGCCGCCGGGTCGTTGCTGTGATCCATGCCGTCCATCAGGTCGAGTTCGGTTCGGTCGATCGGCTCGCCTGCGGTGTTGCGCCAGTTGCTAGGCCTCAGCGGTACGGCCTCCGGATCGAAGTCGAGGTTCTCGTTGACCACGATGGCGGTGACCATGCCGAACNNAGCCCCGCTTCTCGCCCCGCAACGTCGGGTAGAGGTACTGCTCCTTCTGGGCCTCGGTGGCCTCGAACAGCTGGGCCAGTCCGGCCCCGCCGAAGGTGCCGTAGCAGGGGTTGTAGAGCCCGGCCCGATGCTGGCTCATCTCCATGGCCATCAGGGCCCGGGTGGTGACGTCGAGGCCGGGGCCGCCGAACTCCTCGGGAATGTCGTAGCCGTAGAAGCCCATCTCCTTGGTCATGGCCACGAGCCGCTCGTGGTCATCGGGGTGAAGGGCCCCGGCGTCGGGGTCGAGTTCGGCTTCGAGGGGAACGATCTCCTCGGTGACGAACCGTCGGACCGTGTCGACGATCAGTTGCTGCTCGTCGCTGAGGGTGTAGTCCATCGGCCCGTTTTACCGTGCCATCCTCGACCGGAGCCAAAGGCCGGGCCAGGACGCGACACGAGGGCCACCCCGGTTGGCCGGGTGGCCCTCGTTTCGACGTTCGCTCAGCCGTCGCTTGCGGCCGCGGCCTCTTCCTCGGCCTCAACAGCGTCTGCGTCCACCTCGGCTCGGGCGTTGATCCCGTTGAGCCGCCAGTTGCTCGGCTCGATCGGATCGGCGTCGGGATCGAAGCCGGCCTTCTCCTGGACGACAATGGCGGTGACCATGCCGAACATTCCTTCGGCGCGTTCGACGTGGCTGAGGATGTGGCAGTGCCAGACCCAGGTGCCTGCGTCATCGGCCCGGAACAGAACCGTGTACCGCTCGCCGGGGGCGATGTTAAGCGTGTCGACCCAGTACGGGACATCGAGGGGGATGCCGTCCTTGGCGTACACCAGCTGGGGGAATTGGTGCAGGTGCATCGGGTGGATCTGTAGGCCTTCGTTGTAGTAGGTGATGCTGGCCCAGTCGCCCTGGTCGAGCACCAGTGGTTCGGTGGCCGGGAAACTCTTGCCGTTCAGGCTGAGCCCGATCGTTCCTGCATCGTTGAGGATCATCGGAATGTCGGCCGCCAAATCGATCTCGTCTGGAATGGTCACGCCACTAATCGTCTGCCCGTAGGGGATTGGATTTTCGCCCACTCGGAACACCCCGAACATGCCGTTCACCACCTGCATTTGAGCGTGGTTGTGGGCGTGGTACATGCCGATGGCGTCATCATCGACCACGAACTCGTAGGTGAAGGTACCGCCGTTGGGTTCGATCAGGTCCTGGGTGTACGGTGCGACGCCGTCCTGGTCGTTCGGTGTGTGGACGCCGTGCCAGTGGATGTCGGTTCCCAGTGGCAAGTTGTTGACTACTCGAACCTGGATCTTGTCGCCACGGTCGAGAACGAACTGCGGTGCAGGCACGACGCCGTTGTAAGTCCAGGCCTCTACTAGCTTGCCCGGCTCAACTTCCCAGTCGACTATCTCGGCGGTCAGGTCGAACACCTTTGTGCCATCGGCCAGGATCTCGGTTGGTTCCAGAAGCGGATTGCCCTTGCCTTCGGTCTCGGCGGGGAAGGCCAACATCGATTCCATCATCGCCATGTCCATGGCCGCAAAGTCCATGTCCATGCCGCCATGGCCTCCGCCGGCGCTTGCGGCTACCTCGGTGCCGTCGCCGGTGATAGTCAACGTGTTGACCATGCCAGACGATTCGTGGCCGTCGATATCGCAGAACATCTGATAGGTGCCGGGCGCCAACTCGCCGAGGTTGAGTTCGACGGTGCCGCCCGGTCCCGCGGTACCGCTGATGAGGCCCAACTCCTTTATCCCGACGTTGTGCTCAAGGGTTCCGGCGTTTGCGATACGCAGCGTCACCTCGCCGGCGGGAGCGGTCAGGTTGCCTCCGATCGAATATTCCCGGGTGGTGATATCGAGCGTCGAACTGATCGACTGCTCCACCGGATCGCTTACCGCAACAATGCCGATGATGAGGGCCACAAATCCGACCATGCCGATGGCCATAGCCCCGAGGATGAAGCTGAGTACCCACCTCGTTCCCATCTGATCTGGGCGCTGCGGTCGGTTCGCGCCATTGGACGACATTCGGGCAACGTTTGATTGGCCAGGGGCCACAGTGCTTGTCATGCAATCACTATTGGCCGGTCGAAGAAAGTGGGCCTAGAGGCTTTGGTCTCTAATGCGAGTTTGTTCGCAAAAGGAGTGATGGTTTGAGGGTCAAAGCACTTAAGGGCGTTGATTCCCCCTAATCGAGACGGTTTTGCCTTTGGCCCACCGACCAGACTTACGGCGTAGGTGTCGACGTCTGAGCGAGGTATTAAACTGTGCGGAGATCGTTCGTGGGCTCACTCCCGGGGAGAGGAAGGGGTGGGCCCACGAACGGTCATTTTTGATTCTGCTGTCTGTCCGGCCTAACCGCTGCACCCAAGAGCGGAGTACCCTGAGCGGTTGTGAGTGACGCGAAACAACCCAAATCGGTCGACGATGTTCTGACCGCTCTCGGAGAAAACCAGTACCTGGCGGACGAGGGGCTGGCCACCGCCATCTTCTTGGCCCTCGAGCTGCGACGGCCGCTGTTCCTCGAAGGCGAGGCGGGCGTCGGCAAGACCGAGGTGGCAAAGGTGCTCTCGCGCTGGCTCGGCGGGAACCTGATTCGTCTGCAGTGTTATGAAGGTATCGATTCGGCGCAGGCGGTTTACGAATGGGACTACGCCCGTCAGTTGCTGCACCTGCGAACCAGCGAGGCCACCGGTCAAGCATCGGGAGCCAACGCCGAGGCGTTGGAGTCAGAGCTCTACAACCCGCGCTTCTTGATTCGCCGTCCGCTGCTCGAAGCTCTTAGCCCTACCGATGGCCCGCCGCCGGTGCTGTTGATCGATGAAGTCGACCGGGCCGACGATGAGTTCGAGGCCTTCCTGCTCGAGGCCCTCTCCGACTACAGCATCACCGTCCCCGAGCTCGGCACCATCAAGGCCGAGGTTCCGCCGCTGGTGGTTCTGACATCGAACCGAACCAGGGACGTGCACGACGCGCTGAAGCGCCGCTGCCTCTATCACTGGGTCGAGCATCCCTCCTTCGACCGCGAGGTCGAGATCGTCAAGCTACGAGCCCCCGGCGTCGGCGATCCGCTTGCTCGCCAGGTTGCGGCGGCCACCGAAGCGATGCGGGGCTTTGGGCTCTACAAGCCGCCGGGCGTCGCCGAGAGTATCGACTGGGCTCTGTCGCTGGCTGCGCTTGGCCGCGACGAGATCGACGAGGCGTCGGTCGAAGCCACATTGGGCAGCGTGCTGAAATATCGCGAGGATCAGCAGCGAGTCATCGAGCAGGGTCTGCCCGAGATGGTGCTCAATGCGGTCAACCGAGGTTCAGCGCCGAACTCCGGAGGCAATGCTTGACCGTTCTGGGAGGCGAGGCGGATTCTCTCAACGCCGATGGTGAGCGTCTCGCCGTCGGCTTTTGTCGCGTGCTGCGCGGATCCGGGCTGCGAGTTCCCGCTACCGCCACCATCAACTTCACCGAGGCCCTCGGTCTGGTTGGGATCGAAGACCGCTCGTCGGTGTACTGGGCTGGCCGGGCCACGCTGGTGCATCGTCCCGAAGACCTCAACCTTTACGACCGGGTCTTCGCCGTCTATTGGCAACAAAAGGGTGGCGAAGCGATTCAGATCGAAGAGTCGCCTGCGCCGCTGACCCTCGCTCTCGACAGCGAAGACGAAGACGATGACGACGACCAGCAGGACGAACAACCTGCAGGCGACGTCCAGGAAGTTCGGTTCAGTCGGGCCGAAGTACTGACCGAAAAGGACTTCGCCGACTGCAGCCAAGAGGAGCTGGCTGAGCTGACGAGACTGATGTCTCGGCTCAAGTTCACCACCCACCGACGAGTCAGCCGCCGCATGATCCCGCTGAAGGGCAACGGCCCCCGGCCCGACATGAGGCGCACTATTCGCTGGGCCCTCCGCCATCAGGGCGAACCGGTCAAACGGGCATTTCTCGGCCCGGCCACACGGCCCCGCAGGCTGGTATTGGTCGTCGACGTCTCCGGCTCGATGGAAAGCTACGCCCGGGCCCTCATTCGCTTCGCCCACGCCGCGGTCGTGGCCCGAGGCAAAGTGGAAGTGTTCGTACTCGGCACTCGTCTGACCCGGCTCACAAAACACCTGACGAGTCGCGATCCCGACTCGGCCATCAAGACCGCGATGCCAAAGGTCAAAGACTGGGCCGGTGGCACCCGGCTTGGTGATGGCATCCAGGAATTCAACAACCAGTGGGCCATCCGCGGCATGGCACGAGGGGCCATCGTGGTAATCCTCAGCGATGGCTGGGATCGGGGCGACCCCGAGGTGCTTGGAGCGGAGATGGAACGGCTGCATCGGGTTACGAGACAACTGGTCTGGGTTAACCCGCTGAAAGCGACCCCCGGTTATGCGCCCCTGGCCGCAGGCATGGCCGCAGCGTTACCCCATTTGGACCAGTTCATCGAAGGCCATTCCTACGCTTCGCTTGAACAGCTGGCAGCGATACTCTCCGGCTCAGACAGGCCGGGTATTTCGTGACCCCCGGCGATCCGACAAAGCCGGTACCTGGCACAGGGTGGGAACCGCCGACCGGACCTCCGGCGATGGGCCCAGCTCCCGGCCCGGGCGCGATGCCCGTTGGCGGCCCGTTCGGGTCTCCGGCCACACCTCTTTCCGACAGCCCGGCAAACTACCCCGCAAACCCAGCCACGCCGACTGGGCGCCGATCGAGGATCCGCCCGTGGTGGGGGATGGGCGACATTCTGCTACTGCTGCCAATCATGGCCGTCGTGCTGTTGCTGTCGGGCATTCTCTTGGCCGTCGGCGCCCTGGCCGACGGAACTGCGCTTGAAGACCTCGGAGATTCGACGGCCGACCTGCCGGCCTGGCTCATCGTGGTGCCGACGATGATCCAGCAGCTGGCATGGTTCGGTTGGCCGTTCATCGTCTCGAAGTGGAAGGGACTCGGCCCGGCGTCGGACTGGGGCTGGGCCTTCAAACCGGTTGACCTTGGTATCGGGCTGGGCACGGCCATGATCGCCATGTTTGCCGCCGGACTGGCGGCCACCGTCACCGGCGCCCTGGTCGGCCTTGACGACGAAAGCCAGGCTGAGAACACCCAGATCATCACCGACCTTGAAGGATCACCGTGGCTCTATGGTCTGCTGTTCGTGGTGATTATCGGTGCGCCGGTCAGCGAAGAAATCCTGTTCCGAGGACTGATCATGCGAGCGGTCGAGAAGCGGTGGGGAACGGTTGCCGGTGTCATCGGCTCACTGCTGGTCTTCGTGCCCATCCACTTCGCCGATGGCGGCATCATCACCGACGGGGCACCGGCCATCACCGATGGCCAGATCGTGTTGTGGGCCACCATCGCCGCCCTCGGCCTGGTGCTGGCCGTCGTCACGGTGGTGACCGACCGCCTGG
>JBOEHD010000161.1:0-9693 GCA_050633745.1 Acidimicrobiales bacterium | reverse complement strand
TCAAGCAGATCGGCGATGCCGTTGATCTGGTGGCCCATCATGTTCCCGCCGATGTGGTCGGCGTGATAGTGGGTGCCGAGCACGCCGGTGAGGGTCATGCCGTCGGCTTCGAGGATCGAAACCAGACCGGCAACGTCGTAGGCCGGGTCGACGATGATCGCCTCTTTGGTTTCCTTGTCGCCGATCAGGTACGCAAAGTTGACCATCTGCTGGGCGATCATGTTGTCGGTGGCGAAGTCGCGCCCGCTGAGCAGCTGTTTGAAGTAGAGACGATCATTCATACCGCCGACTCTAAACCGGAGCGGGGCCCGCACCCAAGGGCACTAGGCTCATACCGTGAATAATTCGACGTCGCGCATCGCCTACTTGGGTCCGGCAGGCACCTTCACCGAACAAGCTCTCATGGGCCAGGACGACCTAGCAGATCACGAGTTGGTGCCCATGGCGAAGTTCGTCGACGTGCTCGACGCAACCGCCGTTGGCGACGTTGACATGGGATTTGTGGCCATCGAAAACGCCATCGAGGGCACGGTGAACGTGACCCTCGATGCCCTGGCGTTCGACCACGAACTGCTGATCCAGCGCGAAGTGGTGCTCGATATTCAGCTGAACCTGATGGTCGCCCCCGGAGTATCACTTTCGGACATCACCGAGGTCTATTCCCACCCGGTTGCTAATGCCCAGTGCCGGGCGTTCCTCAACAAAGAACTGCCCAACGCTCCGGTCAAAGCGGCAAATTCAACCTCGGAAGCGGCGGTGATGGCCGCTGAAAAGCCCGGTTTGGCCGCCGTCGCCCCAGCCTTGGCCGCGGAAAAACACGGTCTGCAGATCCTCGAAACCGACATCGCCGACCACCCCGGCAACCAGACCCGCTTCGTACTGGTGGCCCCTTCCGGCGTTCCCAAGGCCAGCGGCCACGACAAAACAACCGTGGTGCTTACCCAGCGGGCCGACAAGCCCGGTTCTCTAGTGGCCATCCTCGAAGAGTTCGCGGCCCGCACCATCAACCTGTCGCGGCTGTCGTCTCGACCGGTGAAGACCGAGCTCGGTAGCTACTGCTTCATCGTCGATCTCGACGGCCACATCGCCGACGATGTCGTCGCCGATTGTCTACGCAACGTGCGGGCCAAACACGCCGACGTTAAGTTTCTTGGCAGCTACCCGGCGGCCGGAAACGGCGCAACCGAAACCCGCCGAGAGGTCACCTCTGCGTTGTCAGAAGCTGATCAGTGGATGGACTCGCTCCGAGCCCAGATCGGTTGACCGATCCGGTTAGCCGACTCGGTTAGTCGATCCCGATGAGCTGCAGATGGCGCAGCGACGCGACTCGGCGGTAGGTCCACCAGGTTGCGGTGGCGAACAACAGGCTGATGAAGATCAGCACCAGCGCCGGATCTTCGATAGCTCCGTCCGGCGAAGGCGTTGCGATATAAGGCAGCATGAATACCGTCGTGACGCCGGCCAGGATGGCAACCGCCCTGGCCAACCTGCGGCTGGTGCTCACCGAATTCGACCGCTCCATGCGCCACAGCACCACGACCAAAGCCAGCACCAGGTAGAAGGTCGACGGGTTCACCGCTCCGGCAAGCAGAAACTGCAGATTGAGAAATGCTCCAATAAGTACCGCCCTCATCGGCCGGTAGTTGAAGATGAGCATTACGCCAACGGCCACCTGAATGCTCACGACGATCAACGCGGTAATTGTCGGCATCGACAGCACAACATGGTCTAAAAAGGGTCGGTAGAGCCCGATGGCTGCCGAGGTTTCGAACGCCACGAAGCCGCGTATGTAGGCGCCAGACCACCACGTACCGTCGAACGTATGAGCAATAGCTGCTCGCAACCAACCGGCTGCGAGGAACAATTGCGGGAGAAGTACCGCGGCGGGTACCCCTCTATATCGCATGCCAAATAGGCGCGCGAGCCTTGATGGAAAGTCCGCCAACTCCAAAAATCCTCTGAGTAATGTTGCCCGCCCGGCAATGAGATAGTAGCAGGTTCAACATTCAACAAGCGATGAAAAGTTAGGGATATAACAGACTTATGTAGTGGGGACAATTCGGCTAAGAGACCCGGTCTCGGTAATTGCTCTAGATCTGGGCTCACCTAGTCTTGGGGGCTATGTCTTCGAAACAGCGGCCGCCTATCCGTAATCTCGCTCATCTGTTCAGCGTGTTTCACAACATCACGTACTACGCCGAGGAGATGCGGGTCTTCCAAACCCGCGGCATTGAGAAGTATTGGCATGGTTACCTGGCCTACCGATCGGCGCCGATGGGCGAGGTGACCGCGCCGACGGCGTGCGCCACGTTCTACAACTTCTCACCAGCGCTGGTTCACGCGGCGATCCCGAACGTCTGGACGATCATCAGCCCCGAAGAGGCGATACAAATTCGAGATGATGCGATGCACCAGGCGCTGCAGCGAATTTTTGAGGGACCCGGCAGCGAGATGAACGACAGCGCGGCCAAGGCGGCCGATTTGACGTTGGCCAGCTTGGCCGAGCTACCGGTGGCCGGTCGAGCGCTGTTTGGTGCGTACAGCCAACTGTCGCCACCCGACGAACCGCTCCGCCGGGCCTGGCACGCGGCAACGCTGTGGCGGGAGTATCGAGGAGACAACCACAACATTGCGCTGGCAGCCGAAGGGATCGATGGCATCGAGTGTCATGTGCTACTCGCGGGCAAAGGCGTCGCCAGCCAGGAAATCATCGGCAAGATCCGCGGCTGGGACGCTGACAGCTGGTCGCAGGCCCACGACCGATTGGCCGAACGCAGCCTGATCACCGAGGAAGGCAAACTGACCCCATCGGGAGATCAGCTGAGACGACACATCGAGGACCTAACCGACAGGCTCTCGATGGCCCCGCTCGAGCGGCTACAGCAGCAACAAGAATACGAAAATCTAGTGGCGCTGCTTCAACCACTGGTCGACGTGGTGCTGCAATCCGGAGTGGTTCCCGATCGCTGGCCACCACCCCGCCTGTCCGGTACCGATCTGGATTCATAGGCGCCAAGCGCCAAGCGGAGGCAAAGCAGTCGCCGTCGACAGTAGATAGGCAACTTGTCCTGTTGCCGATGCAGGTGTTTACCGACGAGCCTGATCCGGTGGTGATGGGGAACGGCATAGATATCCGGTGGAGGAGATCTTTGGGTGCGCTGCTCTTCGCGCTTGGAGCGGCGGTGGCCGTCGTCGCCGGTTTAGCCAGCCCGAGCAGTGCAACCGTCAGCGATGACCCGACGATCACGGTCAGCGGAACGGTTTCCGACTGGGATGGCACGCCCGTAGCCGATGCCCAGGTCGACCTGTTTCACCGAGCTGGCAGCGGCGGCGTGGAGCGCGGCGAGTTCATAGGTTTGGCCTCGACCGATGCCGATGGCAACTTCAGCTTTGATGTCATCGACGGCTGCTATGTCTTCGTCTTCATCGCTCCTGACGGCCGAGAGTTCGTCAGCGGCCAGTTTCATCGCATAGGCGGCTGCGTCTCCGCCGACGACACGCCGCCAGTACTCGACGTGGCGCTCAGTCCCAACGACGCGGTGCGGACTGCCGCTATCGGCGGCACCGTCACCAACGCTGACGGCACGCCCGCCTCCCCAAGCCGGGTGCATCTGTATCGTGCCGGGGCCGACGGCTCCCGATCAACGTGGCTGGGCTCGGTCTGGACCTCTGAGGGTGCGTACTCGTTCGACGTAACCCCCGGCTGCTATATCTTCGACTTCGCCCCACCCGAGGGCGGCCGTTTCAACCGTCGGTTGTGGTTTCAAACGGGCGGTTGCGTGGAAGCTGGCGAAGTGCGGACCGATGTTTCGGCTCAACTCGATCCGATAACGAACACCTCGATCAGCGGCTCGGTTCGAGACGACGACTTTAGAGCGGTCGGCGGGGTCCAGATCGATCTGTGGGTCGAATGTTGCGGCCAGGGCACACGCTCGGAGTATCTAGGCTCCACAAGGACAGCAGAAGACGCCCAGTACCTTTTCCGTTTGGATGAGGGCGGCTGTTATGCGCTGGTCTTCATCGCCCCACCGGGCCACAGCTTCGATGGGGGCCAGTACGCCGAACGCCGAACCTGCCTGGAAACCGACGAACGGGTTAGTGACCTTAACGCTCGCACAACCCTAGATGCCCGTCAGTCTCGTCTGTCGGGTGAGGTCTACGCAGACTTCGAAATGACGCAGCTCCACAATGTTCGAGTCACTCGCTGGACAACAGAGGCGGACGGCTCACGCGGCGACTTCATCGACTCGCAAGTCACCGGCGGCGACGAATTCGACAGGTTCTCGTTCCAGGTGGCGGCCGGTTGCTACTGGCTGGTGTTCGAGGCGCCGGAAGGAACCACTCTCTTCGGTGAACCGTTCGATGAGTTGACGGCCTGCGTCGAACCGTTCGCTGAGGTCACCGGGCTCGACACCATTCTCGATGCCCGAAATGGCGGCACGTACGCGCCAGCCACCGTTGCATCTACCGTGATTCAGGAACCCGACAGTGGCGTGATGTTCGCCAAGGTGCCGGTCACGCTCGACCGTGTTTGGGACCGTCCGGTGGCGGTGCGATGGAACACCGAGGGATTCGTTCCCGACGATCGTCTGACCTCGGAGTTTGACTTCACCGCGGCCGAAGGTGAGCTGCAGTTCGCTCCCGGCGAGACCGTGCAAGACATAGAGATCGAGATCTTTGGCGACAGTCGAGAAGAGTCCGAGGAAGACATTTCGGTTCAGCTGCTCGAAGGCCGGTTTGGCGACCTGTCTCGATACACGTCCGAGGTGCAAACGATCATCGACAACGGTCTTGGCACGCCACAGGCCATCGTCATCGGCGACGGCTCAGCCTATGAAGGAGAAGCCGGTACGAGTCAGTTATGGACGCTCCCTGTGTCCTTCGCCCATCCGCCAGAGGGGCAATTCCAGATTCAGTTTGGCTGGGAGATCCGGCCCGTTGCGGGGACTGAGGACAATCAGGACCTTGGCCAGTATCAAGGCCAGTCTTTCTTCGCTACCAACGCGAGTCAGTCCTCCATTGTCTTCCAGGTTGAGGGTGACGCGGAGATAGAGCCGAATGAGCAGTTCGAAGCGGTCATAACCTTCGTTCGCGGGCTCCGAAGAGACGACCTTGTCGACCTATCCGACACCGGCGTCTTCACTATCTTGAATGACGACGACTTTGACCCAGAGGCCAACGGGTCTGTATCGATGACCGACAGCTCAATCAGCGTCCAAGAAGGAAACTTCACTGGGTGGATGCCCTTCTCGATCACGGTCGATTCGCCGTCACCAATCCAGCGGTCAGTTTGGCTCGTTGGCCATGACGGAACAGCAATCGAGGGTGAAGACTTCTCAACAATGTCCGATCTTCGCATCCTGATACCGGCTGGTGCGACCCAAGTAGAACACCGGGTAAGGATCTTCGCCGATTCCGAGACTGAACCAGACGAGACCTTCACCATCGAACTGGTCAACCCATCACCCGGCCTGTCGGTCGGAGATGGCATCACCGAGATCACCATCATCGACATCGACTGACTCTTCGCATCTCGCTGCGCTTGCCGAAAGGATCGACGGCATCGAGTGTCATATGCTAATCGCAGGCAAAGGCGTCAACCACTGGTCGACGTGGTGCTGCAATCCGGAGTGGTTCCCGATCGCTGGCCACCACCCCGCCTGTCCGGTACCGATCTGGATTCATAGGTGCCGAACGCTGGCGGATAAATTGCTCCGATGAAGTACGTACGCAGCGACGAACACCGCCATCACTTTCCCGAAGGCGAGTTATCCGGTGGCGAACTGGTCAGGCCATTCGAGTGTCCCGAGCGGTGGGACTACATCGTCGCTGCCCTCGACCAGGCTGGTTTGATCGATGTGGTCGACCCGTTGCCGCTCGATGAGGCTCGGGTCGCGGCGGTGCATGAGCCCCGCTATCTCGAGTTCCTTTCTACCGCCTGGGAGCAGTGGACCGCAGCCGGCTACTCTCATGGCGCGTTGCCCACCGTGTTCCCAGCCCGCGATATGGCCCAGGTTGAACCGGATCACATCGACGGCAAGCTCGGCTTCTTCACTTTCGCCACCGAGACCGCTATCACCGCTGGCACCTGGCGGGCGGCCACCGGATGTGCGGCCATCGCTCAGACCGCCCAGAAGTTGGTGAGCGGCGGCGAGCGTTCGGCCTTCGCTCTCTGTCGGCCACCTGGCCATCACGCCGCGGCGAACCTGTACGGCGGCTACTGCTTTCTGAACAACGCAGCGATCGCCGCCAATGGCTTCATAGCCGACGGAGCTGAACGAGTAGCGGTGCTCGATGTCGACTTCCACCACGGCAACGGCACACAATCGATCTTCTATGACCGCTCCGACGTGCTGTTCTGCTCGCTTCACGGCGACCCCCGCCACGAGTTTCCCCACTTCCTCGGGTTCGCCAATGAGACCGGCCGAGGTGCGGGCGAAGGGTTCAACACCAATTATCCGATGGCGCCGGGAACGGCATTCGCCGAATGGGCCGAGGCCTTAGCCGATGCTTGCAAACGAATCACCGACTTCGCACCGGACGCGCTTGTGGTGTCACTTGGGGTCGACACCTTCGAGGCCGACCCGATCAGCTCGTTCAAGCTGACCTCGGACGACTTCTCAACCTATGGCCGAACGCTGGGCGCGTTGAAGCTGCCAACGGTCTATGTGATGGAAGGCGGCTACGCCGTCGAACAGATCGGCACCAACACCGTCAACGTGCTCCTCGGCCACCTGCAGCAGCAGTAACGGGCTAACGGGATCAGAACAGAGTCAAGCGGTACCAACTACGGTCACCGTGACAGTACCGACGTCGGTGTGTCCTTGACCGTCGCTAATGGTGTAGGTGAACGTGTCATCCAACGTCGCGCCCGCCGCCAACGCCTGGAACGCAGCGACACCGGTCGGGTCATAGGTGAACGACCCATCGGAATTCACCGATACCGCCGCCCCCTCAGCCGACGTGGCATCGGTGCCAACCACCGTCACCGTCAACGGATCGTTGTCAGGGTCGGTGTCGTTCACCAACAAACCATCTACAAGCGAAACGATCTGAATCCGTGAACGGCCGGTGTCGGCGACAACAATATTGCCGGCGCTATCAACGGCAACACCGGATGGGGAGGTGAACTCGCCCGAACCAGAACCGAAGCTACCAAACGCCGTACATACGCCAACAGCGGTACACACCTGAACCCGATGATTGCCAGCGTCGGCAACAACGATATTACCGGCACCATCAATCGCGATACCCCTCGGGACATCGAACTCACCCAAACCGGAGCCGCTGCTACCAAACGCCGTACACACACCAACAGCGGTACACACCTGAACCCGATGGTTCTGAGAGTCGCCGACAACAATATTGCCGGCACCATCAACCGCGACACCCCACGGCTGGTTGAACTCACCCAAACCGGAGCCGCTGCTACCAAACGCCGTACACACACCAACAGCGCTACACACCTGAACCCGATCATTGCCAGTGTCAGCAACAACGATATTACCGGCACCATCAACCGCAACACCGGACGGGGTGCTGAACTCACCCAAACCAGGACCGGGGCCACCAAACGCCGTACACACGACAACAGCGCTACACACCTGAACCCGAGAATTGAAACTGTCGGCGACAACAATATTGCCGGCACCATCAACCGCAACACCAAACGGGCCGCTGAACTCACCCAAACCAGGACCGGGGCCACCAAAAACCGTCGCCCCGGCCTGAGCTGCCACGGTCAGCACTGAGTCCTTATCGGTTGAATAGCCATCAGCAACCGCATCAGGCGGCTGGTTGTCATCAACACCGGTCACGGTGATGGTCACCGTGGCCGTGTCGGTGCCACCGTTGCCGTCACTGATCGTGTAGGTGAACCTGTCATCAACCGACTCTGTGTCGTTCAGCGCCTGAATCGCTGCCGCACCGGTCGGGTCGTAGGTAAACGAACCGTCCGAGTTCACCGTGACCGCCGCACCCTCGGTTGAGGTCAGAGCGCCTGCACTACTGACCGTCAACGGATCATTCTCTGGATCGGTGTCGTTCACCAGCAAACCGTCTAGAAGCGAAACGATCTGAACCCGGTCATTGTTGGTGTCGGCGACAACAATATTCCCAGCGCCATCTACCGCAACACCTCTCGGGAAGCTGAAGTCACCCGAACCGGAGCCATTGCTACCAAACGCCGTACACACACCAGCCGTGTCACACACCTGGACCCGATGGTTCTGGTGGTCGGCGACAACAATATTCCCGACCCCATCTACCGCAACACCTCTCGGGAAGCTGAACTCACCCAGACCAGAGCCGAAGCTACCGAACGCCGTGCACACACCAGCCGTGTCACACACCTGAACCCGATGATTGTCGGAGTCGGCGACAACAATATTCCCGGCCCCATCGACCGCAACACCCAACGGGCGGTTGAACTCGCCCAGACCAGAACCGCGGCTACCGAACGCCGTACACACACCGGTAGCTGGGTCACACACCTGAACCCGATGGTTCTGGTTGTCGGCGACAACAATATTGCCGGCCCCATCAACCACAACACCCGACGGGAACTTGAACTTACCCAAACCAGAGCCGAAGCTACCGAACGCCGTACACACACCAGCCGTGTCACACACCTGAATCCGATGATTGGCGGAGTCGGCGACAACAATATTCCCGGCCCCATCAACCGCAACACCCTCCGGGAAGCTGAACTCACCGAAACCAGAGCCGAGACGACCAAACGCCGTACACACACCAGCCGTGTCACACACCTGGACCCGTTGATTGTTCCTGTCGGCAACAACAATATTCCCGGCACCATCAACCGCAACATCATACGGACGGTTGAACTGACCCAAAGCAGGGCCGCTGCCACCAAACGCCGTCGACCCTGCAGCCTCGGCCGAAACCGTCAACACCGAATCCTCATCGGTTGAATAGTCGTCATCGACCGCGTCTGGCGACTGATTGTCATCAACACCAGCAACCGTGATCGTCACCGTCGCGGTGTCTGTGCCACCGTTGCCGTCAGACACCGTGTAGGTGAAGGTGTCATCAACCGACTCACCATCGTTCAGCGCCTGAATCGCCGCCGCACCGGTCGGGTCGTAGGTGTACGAACCATCAGTCCCGACCGTCACCGCCGCACCCTCAACCGACGTTGCATCGAACGCCGACACCATCAACGAATCTGAGTTCGGATCGGTGTCGTTCCCCAACACACCCGGCGCCGCCACATTGAGCGCCGTGTCTTCATCAGTCGAACCAGTGTCATCAACCCCAACCGGCGGACCAGGCTCGGTCACACCAGTCACCGTGAAAGTCACCGTCGCGGTGTCGGTACCGCCGTTACCGTCGGACACGGTGTAGGTAAACGTGTCGTCAACGCTGTCACCATCGTTGAGCGCCTGAATCGCAGCCGCACCGGTCGGATCATAGGTAAACGAACCATCGGCGTTCACCGTGACCGCAGCACCCTCGGTGGAAGTGATCGCACCCGCGCTGCTGACCGTCAACGGATCGTTGTCAGGATCCGAATCGTTCACCAACAAACCGTCTAGAAGCGAAACCACCTGAACCCGATGATTGCTGGTGTCGGCGACAACAATATTGCCAGCCCCATCAACCCCAACACCATACGGCGCGTTGAACTGACCCAAACCAGAACCGAAGCTACCAAACGCCGTACACACACCA
>JBOEHD010000160.1:0-17487 GCA_050633745.1 Acidimicrobiales bacterium | reverse complement strand
CCATCCCGGTTCGGGCCATCCCAGTTCAATGTACGCGGTGCCTAAGAAGCGATCGACAGGAAAGATCGTGGCCATCGTCTTTGCTGTTCTGTTTCTGTTGTTGGCCGGTGGCTGTGGTTTGTTTGTCTGGGCCTTTAGCGAAGAACTTGGCGATGCCATGGTGTCGTTTGACAATGGCGTTCCCACCGACGACCCGGCATCATGTCGAGTGACCGGCACCGATTTCGCCGAGGACTACGTCATCGAGGCCACCGTTGTGGCCGAGTCGGCCCAAGTGCAGTCTCACTACCAGCTCGAACTAGTGGTGACCGACCCCGAGGGCCAAACAATCGGTCTGGCAGACGGGATCCTGCGGTCGGTCGACCCTGGCGAAGAGCGAACCGAAGAGGTTTACAACACCGTCGATTCCGCGGAGCCCATCGAGTCGGTCACCTGTGAAGTCCGGCGGGTCCTGCGGATCGATGCCTAAGGACACTACGATATGTCCAGTGGGTAGGCGGCCCTGGGTAGCGCTCGGTAGCGCACGCTCAGGTGGGTCTCGCCAAGAAGGTTGGAGTTTCTACCAAAGCTCTAGCCCCGTGTTCAGGAGCTATCTCGATTGAACAAAGTCGCCCCTATCTTGCTGGTCTTATTGGTTGCCGTGGCGGTCGTGCAAGTCTGGTCGTCCAACAACGGAGAACGAATCAGGGCCGATGATGGGATCGTGTCCGAGGCCGATCTGCAAAAAGAGACCACCACAACGAGAGCCCAACGAACCTTTGTTGATCTTGGTCCCGCTACTCAGATCAGCGTGCCAACAACCGTTCGCCGCCGGGCCACCGCCGCGGCCCCAAGCATCACATCGAGTGCTGCGACCCAGCCTTCAACCACACCAAGCTCGGTCGCTACATCGGATTCTGTTTCGGTTCCGACCTCGACTCCAGCCACCAGCGGTTCGTCTGTCACCCCAACCACGGACACAACCGTCATTGGCTCCTCGTCGTCGGTTACCCCGTCGGTAACGGTGTCAAACCCCTCGACGGTCGTATCGGTTACACCGACCACGGCCAAGCCAACCACTATCAAGCCGACGACGATCAAGCCAACAACGGCTAAGCCAACAACCGTCAAGCCGAGCAGCACAAAACCAGCTAGCACCAACCCGACGACGGCTACCACCGCAGTTGTCACCACGAGGCGCAATTCAACGACTCGGTCCTCGGCCACTACAGTCGGAACGGTGACTGCTGCTCCGCCAACGACAAAGCGCAAAACATCCCGGTCCACTACCGCGAAGGCCCGGATCGAGTTGCAGAACCCAGAATCGCTAGACGCCTCTCGATGAGGTCTGGCCCGGCGGAGGGTCCGACCACTCCAACAACCGATTCGCCAAGCGAGCCAGAGGTAGAGAAGCCACCGATCGGTGTCGTGCGGCGCTACCCGCGAGCCGAGGCCGGCATCGATCCCGATGTCGACAAGGGCTGGTTGCGTCGCATCGCTCCGGTGGTGATGGCTCACCGGTTCCTGTTCTTTGGCTCGATGGCCCTGGCGCTAACAGCCAACCTGCTACAGGTGGCGATCCCCGCGGTCATCCGCGCAACAATTGATACCGCACTGACCGATACAGCACTGACCGATACAGCACTGACCGGTTCGGTAGCTGTTGATCCGGTCTCCGATCCCAGTCAGCTATGGATATACGTGGTGGTGCTGCTGGTCATTGGAGCGCTGCGGGCGCTACTGACCGTTGCCTATCGCTACGGCATGTACCGAACGGCGTTCGAAATCGACACCGACCTTCGTACGTTGCTCTACGAGCACCTGACCAAACTCTCGTTCTCGTTCTACGACAAGACGCACTCCGGCCAGGTCATTTCGCGAGCAAACTCCGACATTCGTTCGGTCCAGATGTTCCTGACCTTTGCGCCGCTCATCTCCATGACCTCGATCATGTTCCTTGTGGCGCTCGGCTACATGCTGTCGATCCATGTCTGGCTCACGCTGGTGGCGGTGCTGCCGCTGCCCGGGGTTTACCTGCTCGGTAAGCGCCTGCGGGATCAGGTGTTTCCGCTGTCGTGGATCGTGCAGTCACGAGTAGCCGATGTGGCCACCATCGTCGACGAGAACATCAACGGTGTACGGGTTGTGCGCTCCTTCGCCGCCGAGCGGTCCCAGA
The DNA here is from genome assembly GCA_050633745.1 of Acidimicrobiales bacterium. Lineage (GTDB taxonomy): Bacteria > Actinomycetota > Acidimicrobiia > Acidimicrobiales > SZUA-35 > JAHELU01. Next base: position 15,332 of record JBOEHD010000160.1, on the reverse strand, counting down.
TCAACGAGATGGCCAAGGCGGCGACGAGACTGCGGTGGGCTGGCGTCAAAACCGTCGATGTTCGTTCATCGCACAATCCGGTCATCGAGAATCTGCCTCGTATCGGAACGCTGCTTGTCCTGGTTTACGGGGGTTGGCTGGTCATCCAGGGTGAGGTGACCGAGGGAACCCTGTTCGCCTTCACCGCCTANNGTCACGATGCTGCAGGCCCCGTTCCGAACCCTCGGACTGTTTCTCATGCTGGGCCAGCGGGCCCGGGCTTCGGCCGATCGGATCTACGAGATCTTCGATGAGCAACCGCAGATCGTCGATCGCCCCGATGCCGGTTCGATCGTCGAGCCCAGGGGGTTGATCGAGTTTGATGACGTGCGCTTCGCCTACGACAACAATTCCGAAAAGGACAACCCTGCGGTGCTCGATGGATTCAACCTTCGGGTCGAACCGGGGGAGACCGTGGCCATCGTCGGCCGAACCGGCAGTGGTAAGTCGACCATCGCCAGGCTGCTGGCCCGGTTCTACGACGTGGACGGCGGAGCGATCCGAGTCGATGGGCACGATGTGCGGGACGTGACCCAGTTCAGCCTTCGTAGAGCGGTTGGCATTGTGGCCGACGAACCGTTTCTGTTCTCGGCGTCGATGGCCGATAACATCGCATACGGCGACCCAACCGCCGAGCGTTCGGCCATCGAACAGGCGGCCAAGGTGGCTCAGGCTCACGGGTTCATCTCCGATCTGCCGGAGGGCTTCGACGAGGTGGTGGGGGAGCGGGGCTATACCCTTTCCGGCGGCCAACGACAGCGGGTCGCCATCGCCAGAACGGCGCTGGTCAATCCCAAGATCATGGTGTTCGATGACGCAACCAGCGCAGTCGACGTTGAGGTTGAACAACGGATCCTCGAGGCTCTCGGCGCCAGCAGAAAGGGCCACACCACCATCTTGATCGCCCACCGGCTGTCGACGATCGCCGCCGCCGACCGAGTGGTTCTGCTCGAAGGCGGCAAGGTCCGGGCCTCGGGTTTGCACTCAGAGCTGATGGCCACCGAACCGGCATACGCCGAGGTTCTCGCTCATCTTGAGCAGGAAACCGCCGAGGATCGGCTGCAAACAACAGCCGAGGATCGGCTGCAGATAACCGTCGAGGACCGGTCATGAGTTTCGGGCCTCCAGCCGGGTCACCGTTTTCGGGGCCATCGGCCAGCCAGACGAGCGCCGCCGCCGGCTTGCCGTTCGCCGGAATGCCCTCGGAGTTGGCGGAGCGAGCGACCAAGATCCTCGACGCCGAACCGGACCACCCGGAACCGAACATCGAGTTCACCCAGTCCGGCTTCGATCGTCAGCCTTTCACCCTGCGCCGATTCCTCGGACCACATCGACGTGGTCTGGCAGGCGCCATCGGGCTGGTGGTGATCGAGACGCTGGCCTTGCAGGCCGGACCGTTGCTGACCCAGATCGGTCTCGACCGGGCGGTCATCCCTCGGGATGCCTCGGTGTTGATCTGGGTGGCCATCGCTTACCTGGCCTCGGTATTGGTCAACACTGCGGCCTCATCGGCCCGCATCGCCTACACCGGCCGATTGGGCGAGCGGCTGATGTACGAGCTGCGCATCAGGGTCTTCTCGCACTTTCAGCGGCAGTCGCTCGACTTCTTCACCAGCGAAAAAGTTGGTGTGCTGCTGACCAGGATCACCAGTGATATCGACGCCCTGGCCGCGCTGTTCCAGGATGGGCTGGTCAACCTGGCGGTCCAGGTGTTGACCCTGGCCATCATCACCGTCGTGCTGGCCACGCTCAACATTCAGTTGGCGCTGATCACCCTGCTTGCGGTTGTTCCGGCCATGGTGTTGTTGACCCTGTGGTTCCGCAGCGCGTCGGAGCTCGGCTACGCCAGGGTGCGGGAACGTATCGCCGACGTGCTCGCCGACCTCTCGGAGAGCCTCGCTGGCATGCGGGTCATTACCGCTATGAACCGCCGTCACCACAACGTGATCCACCACGCCAACGTGGTCGGCGAACACAAGGACGCAAACGTGTACGCCTCAACGGTTGGGGCCATCTACGGGCCGACCAGCGAGGCGATCGGCGTGGCAGGCCAGGCCGCCCTGTTGTTCTTCGGTGGTCGAATGGTGTTGGAAGGCACGCTGACGGTCGGCGAACTCTTCGCCTTCCTGCTCTACCTGACGGCGTTCTTCGCTCCCATCCAGCAGCTGGTGCAGTTGTACAACTCCTATCAGCAGGGGCAGGCCGCGGTCTCGAAACTACGCGATCTGCTGTCGACTGAACCTGCGGTTCCCGAGGCTCCCGATGCCGCCGACCTGCCGCTGATCGAGGGTCGGGTGGTGTTCGACGATGTTTCGTTCAGCTATGACGGAGAGGTCGAAGTGCTGAGCGATTTCAATCTGGTCATCGAGCCTGGCGAGACGATCGCCATCGTCGGCCCCACCGGGGCAGGAAAGTCGACAAGCGCCAAACTGCTTTCTCGTTTCTACGATCCGAGCCGGGGCACGGTGAGCATTGACGGCATCGACATCCGCCAGGTCACGCTGCATTCTCTGCGTCGCCAGCTTGGGGTGGTCCCCCAGGAGCCGTTCTTGTTCAACGGCACGCTTGGCGACAACGTCGGTTTCGCCCGTCCTGAGGTCAGCGAAGCAGAGCTGCTGGAGGCTTGCGAAGAAGTTGGCCTGACCGGTCTGATCGACCGCCTTCCCGATGGTCTCGATTCGCCGGTCCACGAGCGAGGATCGTCGCTTTCGTCCGGGGAGCGCCAGCTCCTTGCTCTGGCCCGAGCCTTCCTGGCCCGGCCTCGGGTGCTGATCCTCGACGAGGCCACGTCCAATCTCGACCTGGCATCGGAGACCCTGATCGAGCGGGCTCTTGACCGAGTCCTGGAAGGCCGCACCGCCATCATCATCGCCCACCGCTTGGCCACCGCGATGCGAGCGGATCGAATCGGTGTGATCGACGACGGCCGCCTCATCGAACTCGGCACCCACGAAGAACTGGTGGCCAAGGGCGGCCACTACGCCAACATGTACGCCATGTGGGAAGCCGCCGCCCGCTAGGCGGCGCCCGGTAGGCGGTTCTAGCCGAACTCGTTTGGCATGGAGTCTTTGCGGCGGGTCATGTAGCCCTGGAGTTCGGCGTCGATGGCGTCGTCGAGCGGGGGAGCTTCGTACTCCGCTAGCTGGCGTTTCCAGGTTTTGTTTGCCCGTTGTGCCGAGTCGTTTTCGCCCTCTTCGGTCCACTGTTCGAACGAGCCGTTGTCGGCGGTGGTCGAACGGTAGAACGCGGTTTCGAAGTTGGCCAGCGTGTGGGCGGTGCCTAGGAAGTGTTCACCGGGAGGGTTGTCGATGATGGCGTCGAGGGCCTGACCGTTCTCCGACATGTCGACCCCCTTTGCCAGGACCTCCATCATGCCGAGCTGGTCGACGTCGAGAATGAACTTCTCGTAGCCGATGGCCAGGCCGCCTTCCTGCCAACCCGCGGCGTGGAGCACAAAGTTCACGCCGCCGAGCACCGTCGGCTGGAGCGTCGCCGCGCTTTCGTATGCCGCCTGAGCGTCTGGCAGTTTCGAGGCTGTCAGGGAGCCGCCGGAGCGGAATGGTACGCCGAGCCGCCTGGCCAGAGCGGCGACGGTGTAGAGCACCAGCGCCGGTTCTGGAGTGCCGAAGGTTGGGGCTCCGGTCTGCATCGACATTGAACTGGCGAACGAGCCCAGCACAACCGGGGCGCCAGGGCGGACCAGCTGCACGAAGGTCATACCGGCCAGCGCCTCGGCCAGGGTTTGGGCCGCTACACCAGCCGCGGTGACCGGTGCCATGGCCCCGGCCAGGATGAACGGGGCGATGATGCAGGCCTGGTTTGCCTTGGCGTATGCCTCGGCCGCGGCCAGCATCGTGGCGTCCCAGGTCAGCGGCGACGAGGCGTTTATCAGGCTGGTCATGACCGTGCGGTCACCCAGATCACCGCCGAAGCCGATTCTGGCCATCTCGATCGAATCTTCGGCTCGTTCGCCTGCGGTGACCGAACCCATAAACGGTTTGTCGCTGTAGCGAATGTGGGCGTAGACCATGTCGAGGTGACGTTTGTTGACCGGGATATCGACCGGCTCGCAGATCGTGCCGCCGCTGTGGTGTAGCGGCGCGGCCATGTAGGTCAGCTTCACGAAGTTCTGGAAGTCTTCGATGCTGGCGTAGCGTCGACCGTTATCGAGATCGAAGGCGAACGGCGAGCCGTAGTTCGGGGCGAAGACCGTGGCGTCGCCGCCGATCTGTACGTTGCGGGCCGGGTTGCGGGCGTGCTGGGTATAGATCTGAGGGGCGTTCTCCGAGACGATCTTGCGGCACATGCCACGAGGGAAGCGCACCCGCTCGCCCTCCACGTCGGCCCCGGCATCGGCCAGGATTTTTAGGGCCCCGGGGTAGTCGACAAAGTTGACTCCTACCTGCTCCAGAATCGTGTCGGCGTTCTGCTCGATGAGAGCGAGCGCTTCCTCGCCAAGAACTTCAAACGGCTTGAGCTTGCGGGTTAGGAACGCGTCGGCAGTCGGTGCGGCGAGAGCTCGCGCCGCCTGTCTTCCTGCTCGCCCTCCGGTTCGACGGCCCTGTCGCTTCGGCTGGTCGCTCACGGTGTCCCCCTTGATGTCCTACGGCGCCGCCGAGGGCGATCACCATGACTAGATTCGGTTTTGGCTGGCAGTTGTACCGCCGCTGCCAGGTTCGGTGTTGGTGCACTGAGATGAGGAAAGGCCAGGGCGGCAACGAACAGATCCTGGAAGCGAGGTTCGGTCGCCGTTTCGATCTTGGTAACCCGCCTGACCGCCTGCTCCATCTCCGCCCGCTGGGCTCCTGAAAGCAGCGCCCTGACCGCTCCCGAACCGGCGGCGTTACCGACCGAGCCGACCCGGTCAACCTGGCAGTCGGGGATCAACCCCAGAACCATGGCGTGGACCGGGTCGATATGGGCGCCGAACGCACCGGCCAGTTTGATCTCATCGACCGCCGTCAGCTCGGCGTGTTCCAACAGCAGATCGATACCTGCCCGTAGGGCGGCTTTTGCGAGCTGGATGGCCCGTACATCGGCCTGGGTTACCTGAATGCGATCGGTGATGCAGTAGGAGAATGTTCGCTCATTGGCCACGACCCGATTAGTGCGCTCGGCTCCTGCGCCCTGCATGACGCCTTGAATGACCCCGTGGGCGTCGATCAGGCCGGAGAGGAACATCTCGCTGATGGCTTCGATGATGCCTGAGCCGCAGATACCGGTGACGCCGCTCGCTGCGGTCTGATCGGCAAAGCCCGCTTCGTCTGACCACAGGTCGCAGCCGATCACTTTGAACCGAGGCTCAAGGGTCTGGCGATCGATCCTGACCCGCTCGATCGCGCCGGCGGTCGCTCGTTGGCCAGCGGAGATCTGGGCCCCTTCGAAAGCCGGTCCGGTTGGGCTCGATGCGGCGAAGAGGCGTTCGGAGTTGCCGAGCACGATCTCGGCGTTGGTGCCAACGTCGACCAGTAGTTGGATCGGCTCAGCGTTGTATGGGGCTTCGGAAAGAATGGCCGCCGCGGTATCGGCCCCGACGTGGCCTGCGATGCAGGGGGCAAAGTACAGCGCGGCCCGAGGTGCATCGATACCCAGGTCGGTTGCTCTGGCGTTCACCGGGCCTTCGGTGGCCAGGGTGAACGGCGACTGGCCGAGGGGCGTCGGGTCGATGCCGAGGGTCAGGTGATGCATGATCGGGTTGCCGACCAGAACGATATCGAGCAGGTGATCGACGGTCAGCGATTGGTCGATGGCGGCCGCCGATTCAAGCAACTCGGAGACGAGTTCGTCGAGGGCGGTGCGGATCGCTGTGGTCAGTTCCTTTTCGCCACCGTCGTTCATCATGACGTAGGAAACCCGGCTCATCAGGTCTTCGCCGAATCGGATCTGGGGGTTCATCCGTCCGGCGCTGGCCAGGACTTCGCCCGATGTCAGATCGCACAGGTGGCCGGCAACGGTGGTCGACCCGATGTCGATAGCAACACCGACGATGCGGTCGGTGAAGCCAGACCAGATCCCGACCACTGTTCCGTTTCGCAGAGCAAGCGTCACGCGGCGAGCGGCGGCTGCCGTTTCGAGTTTGGGTAGCAGCCCGAAGTCGAAGTCGACATCGGTGATGCCCCAGTCCACCTCCAGCTGCTCAGCGATTTGGGTGGTGAGGCTGGTGCCGTCTTCGGGGTCACGTTCGGCCAGTTCGAGATAGTGCAGGGTGATCATCGGGTCGACGACAAGACCGTCGAGATTGACCCCTTTGCGGACCACCTGTTTGTGGATTTGGCTTTCCGGCGGCACATCGAATACCACGTCGCCGGTGACCTGAACGCTGCATCCCAGCCGCTGGCCGTCCTTGATTGGCCGCTTGCCTCGGTAGGCGTGCTCCAGGGTGCCCGGAGCGGTGACATGGTCTGCGGCCACGGTGATAGCCCACTTTGGGAACTCGCCGACGCCGGGAACGACCTGGCAGCGACCGCAAATTCCCCGGCCCCCGCACACCGAGTCGAGGTCGACGCCGAGCTGGCGCGCCGCCTCAAGCGCGGTTGCACCTTCGGCCACGGTGCCGCTCAACCCTGATGGGGTGAACACCACCTTGTGCTTCATCGGAGGCCCGGTGTCGGTCATTAGTCCGCTGCGGTTCCACGGCGCCCGCGGCGACCGCCCCGTCGACCGCCCGGCGTGCCGGCGGTTTCACCGCCGGGAGTTGGGGGGCGATTCTCGGCGATCCAAGCTGCACAGTTCGGGTCTTGATCATTGAGCACGTCAGCGGCCATTACGCAGGCCTTTACCTCGGCATGCATCGGATTCATGATGGCCGAAGTCATGCCGTGGGAGATGGCCATGGCCAGGAAGCTCCCGGTGACCGCGTGCCTGCTCGGCAGCCCGAAGCTCACGTTGCTTGCCCCGCATGTGGTGTTCACGCCGAGTTCGTTCCGCAGCCTGGTCACCAGCTCGAAGACCTGGCGACCGGCGGTGGCCATGGCCCCGATCGGCATGACCAGGGGATCGACGATTACGTCTTCTTTCGGGATGCCGTAGTCGGCGGCCCGGTTGATAATGGAACGAGCCACCTCGAATCGAACGTTTGGGTCTTCGGAGATCCCGGTGTCGTCATTGGAGACCGCCACGACCGCCGCTCCGTACTTGGCGACGAACGGGAGAACCCGTTCCATCACCTCTTCCTCACCGGTGACCGAGTTGATGAGCGGCTTGCCCTTGTAGACCGCGATGGCCGATTCCAGGGCCTCGACGATCGATGAGTCGATGGAGATCGGCACGTCGGTGACCGACTGCACCAGTTCAACCGCCTGGGCCAGCAGAGCGGGCTCGTCGGCCAGCGGAATGCCAGCATTGACATCGAGCATGTGGGCGCCAGCGGCGACCTGATCGAGGGCGTCCTTCTCCACCCGGGAGAAGTCCCCGAGCTTCATCTCCCCGGCCAGAAGTTTTCTTCCGGTGGGGTTGATCTTCTCGCCGATCATGACGAACGGGCGGTTGAAGCCGATCACGACTTCCTTTGTTGCCGAGCTGATAATTGTGTCGGTCATGGCAGGCCGTTCAGTCGTGTTTGGCTTCAGTTATTGCAACTGCAGCGGTTTCCAATTCGGCGCCGCCTTGGGCGACGAGCTGCTCTAGTCGTTCGCGGGGGTAGTCATCGTTGAACTGTGTCACGGCTTCGCTGGCGGCCTGGACCGGATCGCTGGCGAGGGGAGAGGAGACCCGACGCCACTGGGCGACATAGGACTCGGTCTCGGTTAGGCCAGCCACCGCTGCGGCGCGATCGATGGCGTGTTGAAAGCGGGGCTCCAGTAGCGCCTTTTCGGTCACCCCATCGTGTGACGCGGTGATCTGAGCCGGGATATCACGCCAATAGATCAGAGTGATGCTGTTCGAGTTGCCTCGACGTCTGCTCATCGGTTGTCCTTGAGCTTTCAGGCCGCTGCGGCGCGACGTTCACTGACCATCTTGGTCGCCGTTTCGGCCGTCACCGCGGCATCGCGGCAGTAAGCATCGGCCCCAATTGCTGCGCCGAACTCCTCATTCAACGGTGCTCCGCCGACCAGCACGATGAAGTCATCTCGCAGTCCCCGCTCGACGAGTGTGTCGATGACAACCTTCATGTACGGCATCGTGGTGGTGAGCAGCGCCGACATGCCGAGGATGTCTGGCTGGTGCTCTGCAAGGGCGCTCAGGAACTCATCGACGTCGGTGTTGATTCCGATGTTGATCACTTCGAAGCCTGCGCCTTCGAGCATCATGGCGACGAGGTTCTTGCCGATGTCGTGAATGTCGCCCTTGACGGTACCGATGACCACCTTGCCGACGGGCTTGGCGCCGGTTTCGGCCAGCAGCGGCCGCAGGATGGCCATGCCGGCCTTCATGGCGTTGGCCGCCAGCAGTACCTCGGGGACGAAGAGAATGCCGTCGCGGAAGTCGATTCCTACGATCCGCATGCCTTCGACAAGAGCATCGTTGAGCACCCTGTCGGCCGACCAACCTCGCGACAGCAAGATGTTGGTGCCGTCGCTGATCTCATCGGCCAAACCGTCATAGAGATCGTCGTGCATCTGAGCCGTGAGGTCTTCGTCGTTCAGCGCAGAGAGATCGATCTCTTCCTCTTCGGCTCCGCCGTTTTCAAGCTCATCGTTTTCAGTCATGACGTCTACTCCGTGCGTACTCAGGTCGTGAGTTGCCAGCCCACCGCTTAGAAAGTCCTGGCGGATCAGGGCAGGCTGGTACGTCCAGCTGTTCCACTCTGCGGGGTCGTCCCGTATAGCGGAACTCTACCGTACTGGTACCCATAGGTCTATAAGCATCTGGACTACGGTTCTCGATTACCGGTTTTCGATTACTAGTACGGCTGAAACGCTTCGATTTCGTGGACTTCGGCGGAAAATTCGCGGTTTAGCCAACTCGGCGGCCTTCACCGGCACTTTGAGCTGGCGCCCTTGCCTCAGTTCACAAAGCTTCTCGGCCGGTCAGGGCATTTGGCTGGCAACGCAATTAGCTTGAGACGGTGCGTTTCCAGCTGACTACATCCGAACGGCTCGATGCCTGCGGCGAAGACCCAAGTTCGATCTGTAACTGGGTGGCCGACAGAACCGACTCGGTCGGCCTGGCCCGTGCCGCCGACTTACTGCTCGACAGGCCGCTGCGGATCCTGCTGATCATCATCGCCGCCGCGTTGATCTCCCGGGTGGTGCGATGGCTGATCAACCGGTTCGCTAGCAGGCTTGCCCAGCGGAGCGCCGAGAGGTTCGCTCAGCTCGAGCGCCGCACGCCGCGTTTGGCCAACGGTTCTCGCTCATCGGGAGACGCCGAGGAGATCTCGGCCGCCAGTCGCCTACATCTGCGGATCGACACCATGGTGGCGGTGCTGTCATCGTTGTCAACCGTTGTGGTGTGGAGCGTGGCTGCGGTCGTGGTGTTAGCTCAGTTCAACATCAGCCTCGCACCGTTGTTCGCCGGTGCAGGGGTGCTCGGTGTCGCCCTTGGCTTCGGTGCTCAATCGGTGGTTGCCGACTTCCTATCCGGGTTCTTCATGCTGTTTGAAGACCAGTTCGGCGTCGGCGACGTCGTCGACCTTGGGGAAGCATCGGGGACGGTAGAGAACCTCTCGCTGCGAACCACAACCATTCGCGACGTGAACGGCACCGTCTGGCACATCCGCAACTCCGAGATTCGTCGGGTCGGCAACAAATCACAGCTTTGGTCTCGGGCGGTGCTCGATATCGACGTGGCTTACGACACCGACATTCGTCGGGCGGAGGGGATCATCCAACGGGTGGCTGACGAGCTGTGGCGCGATCCCAACTTCACCGATGCCGACATCATCGATCCACCACAGGTGTGGGGTGTTGAGAACCTCGGGGCCGACGGCGTATCCATTCGACTGGTGGTCAAGACCGATCCGGCGGAACAGTGGATCGTGGCCCGAGAGCTGAGGCTACGAATCAAAGAAGCGCTCGACGAGGCAGGCATCGAGATTCCGTTCCCGCAGCGCACTATCTGGCTGCGACACGATGAAGTTGTTGCCCGAGAGGATCGCCCCCAGGTGGCCGTTGCCCCACTGCGGATTCCGGAACCAACAGAAGAGATGGTCGAGAACCCAGACTAGATCTCTGGCTAGCACTCTGACTGGCTCTCCCGCTGGCTGGCTAGCTGCGGGGCGCCCGAGGTCGCCTGCGTTTTGCCAGGATGCCGATGGCGGTTGCCGAGCCTCGAGCCGGGATCGGAATGAAGCGACCCTGTTTTGAGATCGGGATGGCGTCGCGGGCGACGATCCGGAACGCCAGGTAGGCGGCGATGGCACCGTGAGTCATGATCAGCGACACGAAGAACATGCTGTTGCCGAGGAAAATGATCAGGGCCGCGGAGACGATGGGGCCGAGAATGGCGCCGACGCCGTTTGTGGTGACCAGCGCCGAACTGGCGCCCATGGTCTGCTCGGGGCTGATCCAGTCGTTGGTGTATGCGATACCGAGCGAGTAGAGCGGAAAGCTGAACCCGCCGATGCCGAACATGAGCACGTAGCTAGCCATGCTCGCTGGTGGGGTGAAGAGCAGCGCGGTGGCACACAGGCTGGCGGCGACGGCCACCGCGAACATGACACCTCGGCGAGGGACCCGGTCCGAGAGCGAACCGATCGGGAACTGCAGTGCAACGCCGCCGACCATCGGTGCGCCCATGAATAGTGCAATCTGGCCCGGTGACAGCCCGGCCCTGGTGGCATAGACCGCGCCCATGCCGAGCAGCGAACCGTGAGCCATGCCGACCATCGATGAAACCGCTATGCCGGTGGGCACGATCCGCGCCAGCTCTCGGAGCGACATGGCGACCGGTGTGCGACTAGGTGGCGTGCTGCGTTCCGACAGTGAAATTGGGACCAGTGACAGCGATATCAAAACCGAGGCCACGACGAACAGTTCGAAGCCCCCCGGGTCGGCCAGGTTCAGCAGGAATTGGCCGCTGGCGATGCCGCCCATGGTCACCGCCATGTACAGAGCCAGTAGTTTGCCCCGGTTGGCGTTTGTCGCCATCTCGTTGATCCACGACTCGACAACCACGTAGAGCCCAGCCATGCAGAGCCCGGTGGTGAACCGCATCAGGCCCCAGGTCACCGGGGTGATGGTGATGGCATGGACCAGGGTCGCAGTGGAGGCCATCGACGCAAGCGCGGCGAAGACTCTGATGTGTCCAACCGCAGCCAGAGCTCTGGTCGCCACCTTGCTACCACCCAGGAAGCCGATGAAGTAGCTGGTCATGACCAACCCGGAGGCCGCGGCGGAGAAGCCCTCTAGCTCAGATCGGATGCCAAGCAGGGTTCCCTGAAGGCCGTTGCCGATCATCAAGAGTGCGATGCCGACGAACAGGGCCCACGATGCAGCCGCGGTGATGTTGCGTGGTTCGGGCTTGAGCCCAAGTGCGTTTGAGCCCTCAGAGCTCAGCTGCTCCGCCAGGGCCTGCAGCACAGGGTCGGTAGGAGCGATGCTCGATTGTTGGAAGGTGTCCCGGTCCAGTGCCATGACCGACTCCTCATGAGCGGTCGAAGCAGGGACCGCAGACGAGAAGTCCGAGGTCAATTCAGTTCAGTTTCTTTCTGCGTCTGTCCGTGTGTCTGTCTCAGGGGAGTCACAGGTGCCTAATTGGTTGGGAGGGGTTCGGCTGAGCCCAGCCGGAAGAGGATCGTACAGTCCGGAATCGCAGATTCGGTCGCCGGAACCGGGCTATTAGTACCGAGCCGCAAGCGCCTGCTGGCGCCAGAGTTTGGTGGCTTCGACCTGGTTGAAGGTAAAGCAATGTATGCCCTCGATCCCAAGCGGCAGCAGGTCTTCTGCCAGTGGCTGGAGCAGGGCGTCCGGGTCGTAGTCCGCCTTGGTAAGGAGTTGGCCGATGGCCTTGCGGTTCTTCTTGAGGAACCCGAGCGAGCTTCCGATGCCGAGCCGCATGCCCATGGTCATCAGCTTGCTCCGGTCGACCACTCCAGCGATGCCGAGGTGAACTGGAAGGGCAAAATCCTGTTGCCGTTCGGCCTGTAGCCAACGGCGAATCTGTTCGGGGTCGAAACACATTTGAGTGCTGGCGTAGCCGTCGATTCCAGCCTCGGCCAGCAGCGCCTGCTTCTCGTGCAGCGCCGTCGACAACATCGTGGAGTCGATGAACGAGTGTCCATCGGGATAGGCGGTGACCCCAACGGTGTGAAGATCCGGATCGGCGTCGAGCAGATCCCGAAGAAACGAAATGGCGTCGGGGTATGGCCCGGGTGGATCGGCATCTCCGGCGATAAGAAACAGCTGACCCACCTGCTCGTTGCGGAGCCAGCTGGCGATTTCGGCCACGTGGGCCTTGCTCTCGACCATCCTGGCTGCGATGTGCGGTATCGCAACATGGCCAAGTCGACGAACCTGGTCTGTGGCCCGCATGGTTTCGGCGATGCCCTTGACCGGTGAACAGGTGACCGAGACCCGACTTTCGGCTGGCAGCGCGGCGATGGCTGCGTCGAGGCTCTTCATCGGCACGACCTCGAAGGTCATGCCGTGGATCAGTCGACGTCGGTGGTCAGCCGAGCTGCCGGCGTCGTTGCCGGATTCGTTAGCCGTCTCCATTTAGCTGAGGCCCACAATCTCACCCTCGGGGTTATCGCCGTCAAAGCGGAGATCGATCTGCTTCGCGGCCGGGTTCTTACCTAGCCCGGGCATGGTCCGCATATCACCGCAGATGGGGTAAACGAAGCCTGCGCCAACCGATGCCCTGACCTCGCGGACCGGCAAGGTCCAGCCGGTCGGCGCTCCCTTGAGCGATGCGTCGGAGGAGATCGACAGGTGGGTCTTGGCGATACACACGGGGAGATGGCCGAATCCGGCTGCCTCGTAGGTGTCGAGCTGCTTGTTTGCCGCTGGGCTTATGTCGATGTCGTCTGCGCCGTAGACCTTCTGGGCCACGGTGCGGATCTTGTCCCGCAGCGGCATTTCGTCTGGGTAGAGAACGGCGAAGCTCGATGGTTCCTCCGCGGCCTCTTTGACCGCGGTGGCCAGCTCGGCTGCGCCTTTGCCGCCGTCGGAGAAGTGGGTCGAGACGGCGGATCGTGCGCCGTACTCGTCGGCGATTTCTTTGATGGCGTTGATGTCGCCGGGGTGATCGCCGGGGAAGACGTTGATGGCCACAACCGGGGTGACGCCGTGGATTTGCATGTTTTCCAGCTGCTTGCGGAGGTTCGCTCCACCTTGGTGAACCTCGTCGGGGTTCTCGTTCAGAATGGCTTCTGGGAGCGGCTTGCCCGCAACGATTTTGTGGTTGCCGGAGTGGGCTTTCAGGCCCCGTACGGTGGCTACCAGCACTGCGGCGTCTGGGTCGATGCCGGAGTTGCGGCACTTGATGTTGAAGAATCGTTCGGCGCCCATGTCGGCTCCGAAGCCGGCCTCGGTCAACAAGAACTCGTTCATGTGAATGCCGATTTGGTCGGCCACGATGCTGGAGTTCCCGGTGGCGATGTTGCCGAACGGCCCGGTGTGGACCAGGGCCGGGGTGTGTTCCAGCGTCTGCATCAGGTTCGGTTTGATCGCTTCGCGCAGGATCACCGTCATCGACCCGGCGGCGCCGATCTCCTCGGCGGTGATCGGCTGGCCATCCTTGGTGTAGCCGAGCACGACTCGACCCATGCGAGCCCGCAGGTCTTCAAGCGAGGTACACAGCGCCAGGGCAGCCATGACTTCGGATGCCGCGGTTATGTCGAAGCCGGTTTCTCGGGGCACGCCGTCGAGTCGTCCGCCGAGGCCGATCACCGTGTTTCGCAGCGCCCTGTCGTTTACGTCGAGCACCCGACGCCAGGTGATGTTGTGTAGGTCGAAGCCTGCGTCGTTGCCGTGGTAGAGGTGAGCGTCGAGCATGGCCGAGCACAGGTTGTGGGCCGCGGTGACCGCATGCATGTCGCCGGTCAGGTGGAGGTTGAACAGCTCCATCGGCACGACTTGGGAGTAGCCGCCGCCGGCCGCGCCACCTTTGATGCCAAAGGTTGGGCCCATCGACGGTTGGCGTATGGCGATGGTGGCTGACGAATTGATGTATTGGAACGCCTGCCCCAGCCCGACGGTGGTTGTGGTCTTACCTTCGCCCAGTGGGGTAGGGGTGATAGCCGTTACCACCACGTATTTGGCTCGTGGTCGGTCGGACATGGCATCGATGGCCGACAGTTTGATCTTTGCTGAACCGGTGCCGTATGCCTCAAGGCAGTCCGACGGGATGCCAGCGTCGGACGCTATCTCCGCTAGCGGCTTGATCTCGGCTTGCCTTGCGATCTCTAGGTCTGTTGGAAACGACATGCTTGCTCTCCCGGCTTTGGGCATTCAGATGACTATCGACCACAAACATACGTCGACAACAAACACACCATAGGTTATCGTTCCACTATGCAGAACGATTCCACTATACAGAACCGGTGAATCGTATGTCCAGGAGCAATACGTGGCGTTCCGGGCGGCGGTTGGCGTGGTCCATGCGGCGCGCCGGCTGGATCGGCGGATAGTTTTGTCGCCGTCGGCCCGACCCGAAATCGAAATGAGTGGCTGGTAGTCGACCAGTCACAAAAAAGGAGCAGCAAAGCAGATGAGCGACTCGAACAGCAGCGTTGGCCAAGCCGGCGGGGATAGTTCTGATGGCGGCTTTCCAGAGCAGGCCAAGGTTGTTGTAATCGGAGCCGGCATCGTCGGTAACTGCCTCGTCGGCCACCTGGCCGACCTCGGCTGGACCGACATGGTGTTGATCGACAAAGGTCCACTGCCGAACCCCGGCGGTTCGACCGGCCACGCTTCGAACTTCATCTTCCCGGTTGATCACAACAAGGAAATGGCCCTGCTCGGCGTGCAGAGCGCCAATCAGTACCGGGATATGGGCCTGTCGGTCGATTCTGGCGGTATCGAAGTGGCCAGGACCGAAGAGCGAATGGACGAGCTGAAGCGCCGCATGACCTCAGCTACCGCCTGGGGGGTCGAAGCCAAGTTGCTTACGCCCGCCGAGGTCAAGGAGCTGGTGCCGTTCATCAACGAGGAGGTCATCCTCGGTGGCTTCTACTGCCCCAGCGTCTCGGTTGTCGACTCCCTGGAGACCGGTACGGTGATGCGTCGCAAGGCCATCGACAAGGGTGCGCTGCAGGTATTTGCCAACACCGAAGTACTCGACGTTGAAACCGAAGATGCCCACAACGGTTTGAAGAAGGTGACCGCGGTGGTCACAGACAAGGGCCGGATCGAAGCCGACCATGTGGTTGTGGCCTGCGGCGTGTGGAGCAACCGGGTGGCCAACATGGC
>JBOEHD010000159.1:417-648 GCA_050633745.1 Acidimicrobiales bacterium | reverse complement strand
TCGAGGAATGGCCATACACCCTGCGTTGCGTGTCCGAGGTTCTTTCCTCGAACGGTTCGACCTCGATGGCTTCGGTCTGCGGTTCGAGCCTGTCGCTGATGGACGCCGGTGTGCCGATCAAGGCTCCGGTAGCCGGTATCGCAATGGGTCTGGTGTACGCCGAAGGCAAGTACACCACCCTGACCGACATCCTCGGCGCCGAAGATGCGTTCGGTGACATGGACTTCAAGG
>JBOEHD010000159.1:0-384 GCA_050633745.1 Acidimicrobiales bacterium | reverse complement strand
GCATCCCCGCCGACGTTCTGGCCAACGCCCTTAACCAGGCAAAGGACGCCAGGCTCAAGATCCTCGCAGTCATGGAAGAGGCCATCGCTGGTCCCCGTGACGACGTGCGTGAAGGCGCACCGAAGATCATCAGCTTCGAGATCCCCGTCGACAAAATCGGCGAGGTCATCGGACCGAAGGGCAAGGTCATCAACGCCATTCAGGGCGAGACCGGCGCCGATATTTCAGTCGACGACGACGGCGTTGTCGGCATCGTGTCCATCGCGGCAACCGACAAGACAGTGGTCGATGAGGCCGAGCGTCAGATCCGTCTGATCCTCGATCCGCCGACCGCCGACGTTGGCGAGACCTACCCCGGTCGGGTGGTCAACATCACCAAGTTCG
>JBOEHD010000158.1:0-9808 GCA_050633745.1 Acidimicrobiales bacterium | reverse complement strand
TGGGCCGACAAGAAGCAGCTGGCGGCCCACCTGCACCGGCTCGAAGAAGCAGCCAAGCGCGACCATCGTCGCCTGGCAAACGAAATGGATCTGCTGTCGTTCCCCTCCGAACTCGGAGGCGGCCTAGCGGTGTGGCACCCCAAGGGAGCAGCGGTCCGCAAGCTGATGGAGGACTACTCCCGTCGTCGCCACGAAGAGGGCGATTACGACTTCACCTATACGCCACACCTTGCAAACGCCAAGCTGTTCGAAACCTCCGGCCACCTCGATTTTTACGCCGACGGCATGTATCCGCCGATGGAGATGGACAACGGCACGTACTACCCGAAGCCGATGAACTGTCCGATGCACGTGCTGGTGTATCGCTCGCAGCAGCGCTCCTATCGCGATCTGCCGATCCGGTTGTTCGAGTTGGGCACCGTCTACCGCTATGAGCGGGCGGGCACGCTGCACGGCCTCATGAGGATCCGCGGCTTCACCCAGGACGACGCCCACATNNGGCTTCACCGACTTCCAGGCCAAGCTGTCGACCCGACCGGCCGAGAAGTCGGTCGGTTCCGACGAGATCTGGGACCACGCAACCAGCTGTCTGCTCGACACGCTAAAAAAGGTCGAAATGCCGTACGTCGTCGACGAGGGCGGCGGCGCGTTCTACGGCCCCAAGATCGACATCGATGTGCGCGACGCCATCGGGCGGTCGTGGCAGCTGTCGACGATCCAGGCCGACTTCAACCTGCCGGATCGTTTCGACCTCGAATATGTGGCCTCCGACGGTTCACGCAAGCAGCCGGTGATGTTGCACCGGGCGTTGCTCGGCTCAGTGGAGCGGTTCTTCGGCGTGCTGATCGAGCACTTCGCAGGCAACTTCCCGCTGTGGCTAGCGCCGGTGCAGGTCGAGGTCCTGCCGGTTGCCGAAGATCACAATGAATACGCCAGCACCGTTGTCGAGCGTCTAAAGACCGCAGGCTTCCGGGTCGACATGACCGAAGCCAACGACCCGCTTGGCAAGCGCATCCGTCGTGCCAAGCAACAGAAGCTGCCATACGTGCTGGTCGTCGGGGACGACGATGTGGCGGCAGGAACCGTCGGGGTTAACCCCCGAGGGGGCGAAGTCGAGCGCGATGTGACCGTCGAAGATTTCATCGATCGCCTCGATGCCGAACCGGCGCCGTAGCGGCCCGAACAAGAACACAGGAAAGCGATGATGGATCGGGTGTACGCCGGGTGGCGAATGGCCACGCCAAAAGACGCGGCCGCCGACGGGAGCGACCACGAACTGATCACGCCGGAGCCCGGTAAAACCCTGTTCGAAACTATCGAGCAGCTGCCGCTGGCCGACGAAGAGACTTACATGATCGCCCGCAGGCGCTCGGCGTTCGCCATTCTAAATGTGTTCCCGTACACCTCGGGCCACGTCATGGTCCTTCCAAAACGAGCGGTCATCAACATTCTCGAACTGTCCGACGAGGAGCACGACGACCTTTGGCAGTTGGTCAGAATCGCTTACCGAGCGGTCGGTGACGCATTCAAGCCCGATGGTATGAACGTCGGGATCAACGAGGGTCGGGCTGGGGGAGCGTCGCAACCCGATCACCTGCATGTGCATGTCGTGCCTCGCTGGTACGCCGACACCAGCTTCACTACGTCGGTGGCCGAGATCCGGATTTTGCCGATGACCCTACGCGATTCCTGGGATCGGGTGCGGGCCTGCTGGCCCGAACCGCTACCGTCTGACGCGTGAGCAGCGAAAGCGACGGGTCAACATCGAATCCTTCATTGGATGCTGAATCGGCCGGTGACCCGACTGATGAACCGACTAGTGAAGTTGTGGAACAGACGCTGGGCGATCAGCTTCCTGATGATCTTCAGCCCCACCTGGTCGACCCGGAGGACTATGTCTTCCCGAACAATAACCGTCGCCGCGTACCCGGCTACCTGTATCTGACGATCGCCCTCGGGCTGGTGCTTCTCGTGCTCTTTCGAGGCGATGCGGTGTTGGTGAACCGAGGTCTGCTCGGCGCAGCGGCCATTCTGGCTGCAATCGGGGCTTACAGCTTCATCAGTGGTTGGGATCTCAACATCGATGAGCGCGATGCCCTGGTGGCAGCGATTTCTGCGGTCGGCTTCCCGGTTGGCCACGCATCGGCTCAAATGGGCTGGCGGGGCCTGCTCAGCCGCCCGACGTGGCGGGTTCTGCTCTACTCGGCCGAAGAGCCGCCCGACCGGCGGGGGTTTGCGCTGATCGACGGGGTCGACGGCAAGGTGATCGACTCGTTTGTCGAATCCAACCCTGAAGATTGGTCCGAGCTACAGGCCTACGAGGACTGATTTCGCCCGACCGCTAGGTGAATCGACCACCTGCGCAGGCTTATCGTGGCCCGATAGGGCACTACACTGTCAGATGCCGACCCGAAAGGCCTGACATGTTTGACGGCAACTTCCGTACTTCGTTCGAAAAGGGCATGGCCCCGATCGGAAAGAGCCTCCAGCAGGCAGGCGTATCGCCCGATGTAATCACCGGATTTGGTGTGCTCATGGCCGCCGCTTGCGGCACCGCTATCGGCCTTGGCAACTTCCCACTGGCGGTATTGCTGCTGGCGATGACCGGCCTGCCAGACGCACTCGATGGTGCGGTCGCTAAAGCAGCGGGCAAGGCCGGACCACGTGGCGCTTTTCTCGACTCCACCTCCGATCGCCTTAGCGACGGTCTGCTTTTCGCCGGTTGTGCCTGGTATCTCGCCGGAACCGGCACTCCCCGAATGGCGATGCTGCCGTTCGCCCTCTACATCGCCGCTTCGCTCGTCTCATACCAGCGGGCCAAGGCCGAAGGACTGGGGTTCAACGCCAAGGGCGGCCTCATGGAGCGAGCCGAGCGTTTCGTTGCTCTCGGCTTCGGTCTTCTCTTCGAAGGGCAGGGCCTGTTCGTCCCCACGCTCTGGCTGATGCTGGCTCTCACCGCGGCAACAGCGGTCTTTCGTTTCATCAAGGTCTGGCGGCAGGCAAGTGGCACCGTGGTCGAGCCTCGACGTAGCGCTCGCCGAGCTCGCCGCCGTAACGCCCGCCCGGTGGCAGACATTCGCCAGCGAGCCAAGGCCAGGGCAGAGGCCCGCCAGCGGCGGACCAGTCGCTAAACCAGGTCCCGAAGGTAACGACCAGAACGACAGCCCATGGCCAGTAGGGCACTGACGGTTCTACGGCTTGGCTCTATGGTGTCGCGCACGCTGCCTCTCGGTCCTTTGATCAGGGTGGCTGAGGTTCTTGGCGCACGGGTCGGACCTCGGTTGATGGCCACAAAGGCCACCCAACTCCAGCGGCACATCGAACGCACCGGCAGCACCGACGCCGGCGCCGCCATGCAGCGCGGCTTTGGGTCATACGGTCGCTACTGGGTCGAGTCGTTCAGAATCCCGTTCCTGACCGACCGCACCATCGATCGGGGTTTCTCCTTCATCGGATACGACAAGATCGAACAGGTCCGAGCGGCGGGCTACGGCCCGATCCTGGTAATTCCCCACCTCGGCGGCTGGGAATGGGCGGCGGCGTGGCTGGGGCGGATCGCCAAGGTCGAGGTGACTGCGGTTGTTGAACGGCTCGAACCAGAAGAGGTCTTCGATTGGTTCAGCCGACTTCGTCAGGCTTACGGGGTCAATGTCGTGCCGCTAGGGCCGCGGGCGATGATTGACCTGTCGGCTGCGGTGAAGCGAAGAGACGTGGTTTGCCTGCTCTCAGATCGAGATATCGGTGGCAACGGCGTGCCGGTACGTTTCTTTGGCGAACAAACCACGCTGCCTGCAGGACCCGCTCTGCTGTCGCGGCGTTCCGGAGCGCCACTGATGCCTGCCGCGGTTTACTTCCGAGGCCGCCAGCGGGTCTGTGTTCTCGGCGATCCCTTCTGGCCGGACCAGTTCGAAGAGACCGGAAAGGCCCTGAATCAACGCATCATGCAGGAAGTGGCTCAGCGGCTGGAAGACCTGGTCAGCCAGGCACCGGATCAATGGCACCTGCTCGAACCGAACTGGCCATCCGATCAGCCGAACGCCATTGCCGAAAAGCTGTAATCCAGGCCGGACGACTCCAACCGCCTAGATCGCTCACCAGCTGGCCCGAAAAGTCGCCCGATAGGTCGCCCGATAGATCGCCCGATAAATCGCCTAATAGGTCGTTTGTCTCGGCGAGACTCACGCGGAGCAAAAGCGAGCTACGGTGAGGTGGTGCGTATCGGGATGATTTGTCCCTACAGCCTGGCGGTGTGGGGCGGTGTGCAATCCCAGGTTCTGGGACTGGCTCGCAGCCTTCGAGCTAAGGGTGTGGACACTCAGGTTTTGGCGCCATGCGATGGGCCGCCACCGGAACCGTGGGTAACCCCCCTCGGTGATTCCATCCCCTATGCCCAGAATGGCTCATTCGCCCCGCTGGCACCCGACCCCCCGGCTCAGCTCCGGCTGTTGGGGGCGCTGTGGGATGAACGCTTCGATGCGCTGCATCTGCACGAGCCGCTAGCCCCCGGCCCAACCCTCACCGCGGTCATGGTCAAGCCGGTGCCGTTGATCGGCACGTTCCACGCCAGCGGCAACATCGGCGTCTATCGGTGGGCCCGATTCGGCGTAAGGCGACTGGCTGCCAGGCTCGACATCCGAACCGCAGTCTCGCCCGAGGCGGCTGGTATGGCTCGCCGTTACCTCGACGGAAACTACGAGATCCTGTTCAACGGCATCGAGGTCGAGCGATTCAGCCAAACCACGCCGAGCGAGAAGACCGGGCCGACCGTGCTGTTCCTCGGCCGTCACGAACCCCGAAAAGGACTTGCGGTGCTTCTCGAGGCGTCGAGCCGAATGCCAGCCGACGTTCGATTCTGGATCGGCGGCCACGGCCCCGAAACCGAAGCGTTGCGGCTGAAGTACGCCCACGACCAGCGCATCGAATGGTTGGGCCCCCTTTCCGAGGATGAGAAGCGGGCCAGGCTTAGCGCCGCCGATGCGTTCTGTGTGCCGTCGCTTGGCGGCGAGAGCTTTGGGGTTGTGCTGCTCGAAGGCATGGCCGCAGGCACGCCGGTGGTGGCCAGTGATCTGCCCGCTTACCGGGTGGTGGCCGAAGCGGGCACCTCGGCCACGTTGTTCCCCACCGGCGACAGTGAAGCGATGGCAAAAGCGCTACTGGCGGCGCTCGATAGAGACCAGCGGATCGAGAACCGCATCTCGAATGGCTTCGAGCGAGCGGAGCAGTTCTCGATGACGACGTTGGCCGACGCGTACATCGCCCGCTACCAGCGACTGCTGGGATAACCGCGGCGGGCAAATCTCGGACTATCGTAGAGAGCCGTGTCAGATATCGAGAGTTCCCCCGAACGCAGCGTCGCCACCGGCGGCGACGGTATCGACCTAGCACCCTCCTTCGCTCTGGCTGTCGCTTTGATTGCACTGCCGCTGATTGTGGTCGGTTGCATCTTCTTCGCCATCATCCCCGGCCCCTGGTGGATCGGGATCCCGCTTGGGCTCCTTATCGCCGCCGGATTGGTCTGGCTCAAGCTGCGGAGCGCGGCGACCGGCGTGCTGAGCAAACTCGGCGGCGGCCTGCTGCAAGCCGACGGTTCGGTTCGCCTGGAGAACCTCGTTCGTGGCCTGTCGCTGGCTGGTGGTGTTGAAGAGCCAGAGATTCTCGTGTTGAGCGATCCGGCACGCAACGCTATGGCGGTCCGCAGCCCGACCGGAGGCGATGCTCGTAATCACCTCGTCGTCACCCAGGGCTTGCTCCAGTCTCTCGAGGTTGTCGAACTCGAAGGCGTAGTGGCCGAACTGCTGACACGGCTCAAGAACGGTGATGCCGAGTCCGCAACCGTCGCTGCTGCACTGTTTGGCCAGCCGATTCTCGACGGGCCGCTGAGTGCCATGCTCCGACCGATCGCTTCGATCGGCCTTGGTCGTTTGCTCAGCGATGACCGAGATCTCGAAGCAGACCGCCAAGCGGTCAGCCTCACCCGCTACCCACCCGGTCTGTTCGGTGCGCTCAGAACCATGAGTCAGGGCGATGTTGCGCCCAAGTCTTACACCGAGGGTCTGGCTCATCTCTGGCTGATCGACCCCACCCACACCACCGCAGGCCAACTGGCCCCCCGGACACCGCTCGATCTTCGAATCGACGTGTTGGCGGAACTCTGAATGAGCAGACTGCGGGCCAGACACTGGTTCGCAGTCATCCTCGCCCTCGGACTGGTTGTCGTCGCTTATCGAGTCGAGGCCACGGTTCAACTGGCAGCGGGTAATACCCAGGCGCTCCGGCCCGCCGAGGCTGAGCCTCCCGACGGGCTAGCGCTGTTGCGGCGCACCTCGGAAGAAGCCGTTGCACAAACCGACAACGACCCCGAGCAAACCGACTCCACGAGCACGGCCGACCGGGAAACCGCACTGGAACGTGGCCTGCCCGTTCTGGTAGCTCCGCTTACCGGTCTGCCAACCGACGTTGAGACGGCGGGGAGGTCGGCCCTGGTGATGAAGATCGACAACCACCCGAGAGCCAGGGCGCAACAAACCGGGTTGGACCAGGCCGACATCGTCTTCGACCTGCGAGCCGAGGGAGTCACTCGGTTTGCCGCGGTGTTCCAGTCGCAGATCCCCGATCCGGTTGGTCCGGTCCGGTCGAGTCGAACCTCTGACTTCGACATACTGCGGGGGTTCGATACGCCGCTTTACGGCTCATCCGGGGGCAACGATTATGTGACGAACGGCCTGCGGAATCTGCCCATCGTCGAGCTGACTAATCGCACCCGCAATGAGTACTTCCGTAACTTCTCCCATCCGGCACCCCACAACCTCTACGTCAACGGCTCCGATCTCTACGATCTGGCGCCGTCAGATCTGCCGGTTCCTCAACCGTGGTTTCAATACCGGCGAGCAGGCGAGCAGCTACCCGATGCGGCCCGAGCGGCCGTCGGCCCGATCTCGGTGGCCTTCAGGGACAGCCCGCTGGTGACCCACGAGTGGGATGATCGAGCGGGCGGTTGGTTGCGGACCCAGGATGGCCGCCCGCACACCACCGTCGACGGCGATCAACTGGCCCCCGAGAATGTCGTGATCATGATCACCGACTACCGCACCAGCCCTGCCGACCCGGTTTCGCCCGAGGTCCGCTCCACCGGTCGGGGTGAAGCGGTGGTGCTGACCGATGGTATGATCATCCGCGGTTTTTGGGAGCGTGTCGAGGCCGAGGACAAACTCACCATCACCGACGGCGAAGATACGATCATCTCTCTCACGCCCGGTCGGACCTGGGTTCTGATGCCCGAGGAAGGCCAGGTCGGGTTCGCCGACGGCCAGCTACTCGGCCCGCCCTTGAGTTCGGGCTGATGTGCAAAATATCGTCTCGAAATATTGGCTGGAAATATCGTCTCGAAACATCGTGTCGAAATATTGTACTGATACAAAATCGCTGTTGTATTGGGGAAATGGTTGGCCATAGTCATGGCCGCTGCATCTAGACTGACGCCATGGCTGAGAACGCAAACGCAGGTAACGGTGCCCAGGATTCGACGGGGGCCCGGGCCGACGGGTCGGTGCGAGTCAAGCGAGGGCTTGCCGAGATGCTCAAAGGCGGCGTCATTATGGACGTCGTCACCCCCGAACAGGCCAAGATCGCCGAAGACGCTGGCGCCTGCGCCGTAATGGCGCTTGAGCGTGTCCCGGCCGATATCCGCCGAGACGGCGGCGTCGCCAGGATGAGCGATCCGGAGATGATCGAGGGCATCAAGGATGTCACCACGATCCCGGTGATGGCCAAGGCCCGCATCGGGCACTTCGTTGAAGCTCAGATTCTGCAGGCCCTCGGCGTCGACTATGTCGATGAGTCAGAGGTTCTGACCCCGGCCGACGAAGCCCACCACATCGACAAGTTCGCCTTCACGGTGCCCTTCGTCTGCGGTGCAACCAATCTGGGCGAGGCGCTGCGCCGTATCAGCGAGGGCGCCTGCATGATCCGCTCCAAGGGCGAGGCGGGCACCGGGAACGTCATCGAGGCGGTCCGTCATCTACGCTCGATCCTGGGCGACATTCGCAAGATCACCCAGGCCGATGAGGCTGAACTATTCGACTGGGCCAAGCAGCTCCAGGCCCCGCTGCCGCTGGTGCAAGAGATCGCCGAGACCGGCAAGCTCCAGGTTCCATTGTTCTGCGCCGGTGGCCTTGCCACCCCGGCCGACGCCGCCCTGGCCATGCAGCTCGGTGCCGAGGCGGTATTCGTCGGCTCCGGCATCTTCAAGAGCGACGACCCAGCACCTCGGGCCAAGGCCATCGTCGAGGCCACCACCAACTACAAAGATGCTGCGATCCTGGCCAAGGTCAGCCGCGGCCTCGGAGCCCCGATGACCGGCATCGGCATGGACGAGCTCGATGTTCGCCTGGCAGATCGCGGTTGGTAGCAGGTCCATCAGCGCCCGGAGTGAAAAGCTCGGTCGGGCCGACAATAGGTGTCCTAGCCCTTCAGGGCGCTTTCGCAAAACACGTTGAGGCGCTGCAGCGCTGCGGCGCCGATGCCGTTGAGGTTCGAACCGCCGACGAGTTGACCCGCTGCGAGGCGTTGGTCATCCCCGGCGGCGAATCGACCACGATGGCCAACTTGCTCAAGACCTTTGAGCTCGTCGAGCCCCTGGCAAAACTGCTGGCCGATGGCTTGCCCACATTCGGTACCTGCGCAGGCATGATCCTGCTAGCTCGGAACATCTCCGACGGTCAACCCGATCAGTTGTCGTTCGATGCCATCGATATCGATGTGCGACGCAACGGCTACGGGCGTCAGATCAACTCATTCGAGGCCGATCTTACGGTCGCCGGCCTCGACGGTCGGCCGATACGAGCGGCGTTCATCAGGGCGCCGATGGTTGAGCGTGTCGGCGATGAGGTCGAGGTCCTGGCCCGATACGAGAATATTCCTGTCGTCTGTCGTCAGGGCTCGGTGCTGGTTTCGTCGTTCCATCCCGAATTGACGGCTGATGATCGGCTGCATCGCCTGTTCTTCGATGAGATCGTCGGGTCGTCGCAGTAGACTAGGGTGCCGGTCAGCGGGGACGTGAATTTGGTCCTCGAGCCGGAAACCAGTTTTCGAACGTGAATCGCAGTTTCTAACTGTGATTCGCAGTCTTCGACTGTAAATCTCAGTCTTCGACTGGGGGAAATCCGTCTTCGACCGGGGAACCGGAGAAGGAGCACGACGTGTCGGGCCATTCAAAATGGGCAACCATCAAGCACAAGAAGGGCGCCGCTGATGCTAAGCGGGGCAAGCTCTTCGCCAAGCTCATCAAACAGGTCGAGGTCGCGGCCCGTTCCGGCGGAGGCGACGTCGAAGCTAACCCAACGCTACGGACGATGTTCCAGAAGGCCCGAGACAACTCGGTGCCTCTCGACACCATTGAGCGAGCGGTAAAGCGGGGGACCGGCGAACTCGAGGGCGTCAACTATGAGCCGATCACCTACGAGGGTTACGCCCCCGGTGGTGTGGCGCTGCTGATCGAGGTGCTGAGCGACAACCGAAACCGAACCGGTTCGGAGATCCGCTCGCTGCTTTCAAAGAACGGTGGCTCGCTGGCCGAGCCGGGCGCGGTTTCCTGGCAGTTCGAGCGCAAAGGAATCGTGCTTGTGCCGAGGAGCGCCGACGAGGATGAGGTGATGATGGTCGGCCTCGACAATGGGGCCGAAGATCTTGCCGACCACGGTGAGGTTTGGCAGGTCACCTCGGAAGCCACCGACGTAGGTTCGCTACGAGCCGCGCTTGAAGAGGCCGGCATCGAAGTCACCGAGTCCGACACCACGATGATGCCGACCAA
>JBOEHD010000157.1:380-10234 GCA_050633745.1 Acidimicrobiales bacterium | reverse complement strand
GGCTCGGTGGCGACGCCACCGTTCTGCTGCTTTCGCAGCTCGCCCTTTGTGACCTCGGCGTTGGTTTGGTTCTGTGTGTCGTTCATGTAGAGCGGCGGCTTGCCGGCCTCGCCGGGATAGCCGACCCAAACCGAGGTGGTGTAGCCACAGGTGAAGCCGGTGAACCAGGCGTCCTTGTTGTTCTGAGTGGTGCCGGTCTTGCCCGCCGCAGGGCGGGTCGTCTCGGTGACCGGATCGATGAGCCTGGCCGCCCGACCGGTGCCGCCCCGGACAACGCCAGCGAGAGCACCGTTGACCTGGCGAGCGACCGATGCGTCGATTACCTGCTCGCCCTGGCGGACCGGGCTGCTACCGCTGTCGCATGAATCGACTGGATACCAGCAGAGCACGTTTCCGTCGGCGTCTTCGATGCGTTCGATGATCGCCGGGTCGATCCGCTGACCTTCACGGGCGAGATGGGAGTAGGAGCTGGCCATCTCCAGCGGAGAAACGGAGTTGGTGCCGAGAACCAGGGAGGGGCAGACCACTTCGAAGCTTGACTCGTCGAGCCCGAGCCGGCTGGCCATGTCGATGACCTGGGCCGCTCCAACCTGGGTGATGATCTGAGCGAAGACCGTGTTTATCGAACCGGCCGTGGCCTGGTAGACCGTGCGGTGATTCGGTTTTGCCTTGTTGTTTGTGACCCCGCCCCGGACTCGCCAGAAGGCGCAGATGCCTGCGGCGTCCTGCTTGTACTCGATGGTGAAGGGCGCCTCATAGTAGGAGTCTGGTGAGAAGCCCTGCTCGATGAATTCGGCCAGAGCATACGGCTTCATCAGCGAGCCAGCCTGGAAACCGGAGCCACCGCCTGCTCGACCGGTGGCCAGGTTGACCTGTGAGTCAGCCCACGATGATCCGCCCATCATGGCCACGACCTCGCCCTTGTCGTTCACCGATACCAGTGAACCCAGCGGCATGAACTCGTTGTTCGGGTCGAGCTTGTCTGTGATGGTGTTGTAGGCCAGTTCCTGCAGCTCGGGATCGAGGGTGGTGTAGACCCGCAGACTCTGGGTGTAGAACTCGCCATTGGGGTAGATCTGACCGAGCTGCCGTCGAACCGCTGAAACGAAGTACTCGGTACCAATCTCACTACCAAGAACGGGACCCAACCCGTCCTCGAACTCGGCTTCGGCGACTAGCCGAGGCCAGAGGTCGGCCTTGGCTGCGATCTCTTCGTCGGCGGTAATGTACTCGAGTTCGGCCATCTGCCCCAGGGTGATCGAACGACGGCGCTCGGCCTCGACCAGGTCTTCCGACGCGTCACCGGTATTTGGGCTCTTTAGCAGGCCGGCCAGGTACGCCGCCTCGGGCAGCGTCAACTCGTCAACGTCGACATCGAAGTAGCTACGGGCCGCGGCTTGCACCCCGTAGGCGCCCCGACCGAAGAGGGCCCGGTTGAGATAGCGCTCCAGGATCTGCTCCTTGGCCGCCTGTTTCGAACCGAGCGAGTCGTCCAACTCCTGTTCGAGCTTGATGGCTCGCACAATCTCTCGAGCTTTACGGGAAATGGCGACCGAGTCATCGCTGGTCGCCAGCTTGATGTACTGCTGCGTGATGGTCGAACCACCCTGAAAGCTGCCGCTGTCGCTGCTGAGCGTCTGTTTGCCGATCTGGTAAGCGGCCCGCATCAGGCCCCCGGGATCAACTCCGCGATGCTCGAAGAAGCTCTTGTCCTCGGTGGCGACGACGGCGTTGATCAGAACCTCGGGGATTTCCTCGTAGTCGACGACGACCCGATCCTGGCCCTGGATCGCCAACTCGTTCGCCGCATTTGCCGGTCCACAGTTTTGCAGCACCTCACCGGTGCAGATGTAGGTGGTTTCGATCAGCTGATCGAAGTTGTCTTCTTCGAGCTCGACCTGGCTGGCGAACGACCACGTGGCGCCGATGCCGACCCCGGCTACGACACCCAACACGAACAGAATTCTACGAAAACGCCAAAAAGGATTGCGGCGCCGATTGCGTACTGGCCTAGGTCCCGAGAGGGGGCCCGCAGGGAATTGAATTGCCAACGTCTAACTCGTCCTCATTGTTCAGGACCCGATGACCGGGACCCACTGTTCAGGTCCCCGCTGGGGCACGTCGACCAGACGACTTCGCTTGCGAGGCCCGCCTGGCCATCAAGTTCTAACCGGAGACTCCGTACGATTCTCGAAGGTGGTTCCACCAACACTGTCTACATACTTCTATCAGGTAACAGGTTGAAGGTTTACCGCGGCTATGCAGCTTTCTGACTTCGCTCAGGTCGGCCAGAACCCTCCCAGCGTGCGGCAAACCAGGCCCAAAGGCGAACGAGACGGTAACTAACTCATCGCCATCACAGATCGGGCAGGGTTCGGGAAGCGATGCTCCGAATGCGTGGGCTACCCGGCGAAGCTCGGGCTGGGCGTCGCACACTTCTTCGGTGGTTCGCTGACCTCTGGTGTAGCCGTCGACCATCCGCTGACGGGCCAGACGGTAGCTGACAACGCCAGAGCTATCGTCGGCCGATCGGCCGCTCTTGGTCTTGCTCGGAGTAAAGCTCACGACTCACCACTCACAGGTACCTAGCGTAGCCAATCGGCGCCGCGGAGTTCTGGTCGACTCAATTCTCGTTCTGCTCGGCCTGCTGTTGGCTTTGCTTTTCGTCGGCCCACCAGGCCTGTAAAAGCTGCTGGGCTTCGGGCTTGGATAGTGGCCCCTGTTCGAGCCGTTTGTCGATAAGAAACCTCTGAGCCCGGCCGATTATTGGTCCTGGCTCGACATCGAGCGTCTCGATGATCATCTGGCCGGTGAGCGGGCTGCCGAGGTCCGACAGGTCTTCGGCGGAGGCCAGCTGATCGATGGTCGCAGCGAACGTCGAACCCAGGTGAGCCTCATACCGGCCGTCGTGTTGAGCTACAAGCGAGACGAGCGAAGACACCAGCGGTAGATCATCCGGCCCGACTCGGGCGGCGATTCGCCTCGCCGCCTGCGGTTCGGCGGGAGACTGTAGAGCCTGTGCTGTGCTCTCGATAAGTCGCCGGGTGCGATCCGTTGCGGCGCGGGAGTATCGCAGTCGTTGCAGGACCGAACGGGCGTCATCGCCCAGTGGCCACAGCAGACCGGCCCGCCGAACCACCGGATCGGTAGCCGAAGCGGCCAACTCGACCGATAGCTCGGTGTCGTAGCCGACATCGATCGGCAGAGTCCCGGTGTCGGCCAGGAACGCCAGGCCGGGTTTCGGGTCGGCGACCGCCAGTAACCGCTCCAGTTCGTCGGCGACACGCTCGACCGACACGATCGACAGACGCTCGGCTAGGTCGACCGCGTTAGCCAGCAACTCGGCGGACGGACTCAGATCGAAGCGGGCGATAAACCTGGCAGCTCGCATGATGCGAAGCGGATCGTCGGTAAAGGAAATCTCCGGTGAAAGCGGCGTGCGGAGCAGCTTTGCCTCAAGGTCGGCGACACCGCCGTATGGGTCGTGAACCGTCTGGCTCGGCAGCTCGATCGCCATGGCGTTGATGGTGAAGTCCCTGCGGGAAAGGTCTTCCATCAGGTCTTGGCCGAAGGTCACCACCGGCTTGCGTGAGGCTGGGTCGTAAGCCTCGGCTCGGTGTGTGGTTATCTCCATCGCCTGACCGTCGATCGTCGCCCCGATGGTGCCGAAGCGTTCACCCTGAGCCCACAGAGCCTCAGCCAGCGGGCTCACCAGCTTCTTGATATCCGCAGGCGGAGCATCGGTGGTGAGATCGATATCGCCGGCGGCAGCATCGAATGGTTGGCCGTCAGACGACTGGCCGTCACGCTCGGCCAGGAACAGATCTCGAACGATCCCACCCACGAGGTAGATGCGAAACCCAGCATCGACGAAGCGCTGCGCCACCGGATCGACGATCCGGGCCAACGAACTCAAACCGGACAGCTCGACCACGGTAATGGTCTAGCTCATAGCGAGCTCAAACCCACTCCGTTTCACGAATATGCCCGCGGCGCGGGTTGTAGCGACGGCCGGATCTAGAACTTGCCGCTGTTGACCCAGGTTTCGCGGGGTTCGATTTCTTCGGCGACATCCCAGTGTTCGACGATACGGTCAGCGTCGAGACGGTAGAGGTCGATTACAGCCATGGCCGTGCCGGTCATATCTACTTCGGAAAGGGTGGCGACGAAGTTCCCCGATCCGATGACGTTGTGCACTTCTCGATAGTTGAGTCGGTTACCGGCCTCGGCGAGACCGCTCAAGAACGTCTCAAGGCCGCTGATGCCGTCTGCGGTGTGAGCGTTGTGTTGGATGAAGGTCTGCTCCGACACATACCTGCTGAGGTTGTCGTAGTTGCCGTCCTGGAGGATGTCGTTGGTGTACGCCGTCACGATGGCTTTGTTCTGCGCTGTCTTGTCGAGGTCGACGATGTCTGTCGGTCCGTCGATGGAGCTGTGGCCGGACATTGTCTGCTCCTCCACCTCGGCGATGATGTCCCAGTGTTCGATGAGCTTGGCGTCGTCGTCGGTGTCGAAGATGTCGGCAGTGACGTACCGGTACTCGCCGTTATTGAGGGTCTGTAAAACATGAAGAAAAACGTACGGGCCGTCTTCGAAGCATCGCAGGATCTCGATATCGCGGATGGGGTTGCGTTGAACGAAGTCGGCGAAGAACTCGATGAAGCCTTCTTTGCCGTCTTTCACCGGTGTTGAGTGCTGGGTGTAGCGCTGTCCCGCGTAGGCATTGATGGCGCGTTCGTAGTCGCCGTCGCGGATCGCCTCCAGATAGAGCGCCTTGGCGTTGTCGAGTCGTTGTCCCATGGTGTTCCCTTCTTAGAACCCAGCTATGCCGCGGGGCCGGGTTTGATTACCGCCAGCAGATCGCCTGCTTCGACCGAGCCGACCTCGGCCACCGCTATTCGCTCGACCGCGCCGCTCATGGGGGCCGAGATGGCCGACTCCATCTTCATGGCTTCGATCACCGCGATCGGCTGATTGGTGCTGATCGTTTCGCCCACGCTCACCTTCATGGAAACCACACCGGTAAACGGCGCTGCTACGTGGGCCGGGTTGGCCGGG
This sequence comes from Acidimicrobiales bacterium, assembly GCA_050633745.1. Classification (GTDB taxonomy): domain Bacteria; phylum Actinomycetota; class Acidimicrobiia; order Acidimicrobiales; family SZUA-35; genus JAHELU01. The sequence continues at coordinate 5,176 of JBOEHD010000157.1, read as the reverse complement.
TCGGCCTTTTCGACCGAACGTGAACCAACCTCGGATGACTCGTCGCGGATGTCGAGCGGACGGAGCTGACCGTTCAGTCGGAACACCAGCCGCCGCATGCCCCGCTCGTCAGGCTCGCCAATCGCTTCGAGACCGATCAGGAGTTGCACACCCTGTTCGAGCCGGATCGGAATATCTTCCGCTCCGACGGTCAACCCATAGAAGAAGTGCCGGGTCGACAACGTCGAGAGGTCGCCGTATGCCTCGGAGCTTTCAAGGAACTGTTTGGTTGGCTCGGGGAACAGCAGCCGGTTCAACGTTGCTCGCACCGTTTCGGCTTCGCCTGCTGACAGGCCACTTTCGTCTTCAGCGGTCAGGGCTACCGGTTGTTTGACCGCTCGTCGACCCTTGAGCGCCTCGGTCCTGAACGGCTCGGGGAACGGGACCACCGGGTTGCCCAGCTCGCCGTGGAAGAAGCCAACGACGCTGTCCGGGAGGTCGGCGCCTGCGGGATCGTCGGCCAGATCCTCGGTGGTCAACCCCGACGCTGCGAGCTGCAGCGCAAGGTCGCCGACGACCTTTGAGGTTGGGGTGACTTTGATGACTCGGCCGAGCAGACGATCGCAGGCGGCATAGAGCTGCTCGACCTCTTCGAAACGATCGCCGAGTCCGAGGGCGATGGCTTGCTGGCGGAGGTTGCTGAGCTGACCGCCGGGAATCTCGTGGCGATAAACCGTGCCGGTCGGGTTTCGCAGCCCGGCTTCGAACGGCTGGTAGAGCCGACGCACCGACTCCCAGTAGGGCTCAAGGGTGGCAAAACCGTCGAGGTCGAGACCGGTGTCTCGCTCGTCGTTGGCGAACGCGGCCACAATGGCTGGAATCGACGGCTGAGATGTCATGCCGCTCAGCGGAGCGGCCGCCCCGTCGACCGCGTCGACCCCGGCTTCGGCCGCCGCGAGGTACGTGGCCAGCTGGCCGCCTGCGGTGTCGTGGGTGTGGAGGTGGACCGGAGCGTCGAACCGTTCCCGCAGCGCGCTGATCAACGTCCGAGCCGCCGGGGCTCGTAGCAGTCCGGCCATGTCCTTCACGCATAAAACGTGGGCCCCAGCATTGACCACCTCTTCAGCGACGCCCAGGTAGTAGTCGAGGTTGTAGATGTTCTCCGCAGGGTCGGAAAGGTCTCCGGAATAGCAGATGGTGCCTTCGACCAGTGCCCCGTGTTCCACCGCGGCATCGATGGCTGGCCGCATCTGCTCAACCGAGTTGAGGGCGTCGAAGATCCGGAACACGTCGATGCCCGACTCCACCGCCTGCTTGACGAAGGCACGGGCCACCGCGTCGGGGTAGGCCACATAGCCGACGGTGTTCCGGCCTCGAAGCAGCATCTGTAGACAGACGTTTGGCGCCGCCTCCCGCAACCGCTCCAGGCGGCCCCAGGGGTCTTCGTGCAGGAATCGCAGCGCCACGTCGTAGGTTGCGCCACCCCAGCATTCGAGGCTCAGCAGTTCGGGGTTTAACCGAGCGATGTGCTCGGCTCCGGCCACCAGGTCGAAGGTTCGTACCCGGGTAGCCAAGATCGACTGGTGGGCGTCGCGCAGCGTCGTGTCGGTGACCAACACCCCGCGCTCATTGCGCATCCAGGCGGCGAAGGCGTCTGGCCCGTCGGCCAGGAGACGCTGACGGGTTCCGGCTGGAGGATCGGCGAGCTTGCCAACCGGCAGCTTGGAAACCGGCTCATCCGATGCAGGCGACGCGCCGTTTGGTTGGTTGACCGTGACCTCACCGAGCCAGCGAAGCAGTTTGGTAGCCCTATCGGTGCTGACCTCGCTGTCGATCAGATCGGGACGATCGTCGATGAACGAGGTGGTGACCGAACCGCTGCGAAACTCGGGGTCGGCGAGCAGCGCCCGCAGGAAATTGATGTTGGTGACCGGGCCACGAACCCGAAATTCGACCAGCGCTCGTTCGGCCCGGCGGATGGCGTCTTGAAAAGTGTTGCCACGGCAGGTGAGCTTGGTCAGCAGCGAATCGAAGTACGGGGTGATCTCCGCACCGACATAGCCCGCGCCACCGTCGAGGCGTATGCCGGCACCGCCGGGCTGGCGGTAGGCCAAAATCCGGCCGGTGTCTGGCCGGAACCCGTTCGACGGATCTTCGGTTGTGATACGGCACTGCAGAGCCGCCCCACGCTGGACGATCGATTCCTGGGTCAGACCCATCTCCCGCAGGGTTTCGCCCCGGGCCAGCCGCAGCTGGGTTTGCACGATGTCGACGTCGGTTGTCTCTTCGGTGACCGTGTGCTCGACCTGGATTCGCGGGTTCATCTCGATGAACACAAAGTCGCCGGATTCGTCGAGCAGAAATTCGACGGTGCCCGCCCCCACATAGTTGATGTGGCGGCCAAACTTGAGAGCCGCTTCGCACATGCGATCCCGCAGCTCCGGGTCGAGGTTCGGAGCGGGGGCCAGCTCAACCACTTTCTGGTGGCGGCGCTGCACCGAACAGTCACGCTCGAATAGGTGGATGACGTCTGTGCCGTCGCCGAGCAGCTGCACCTCGATATGCCGGGGGTTGACCACCGCCCGCTCCAGAAAGACCGTGGGGTCTCCAAAGGCGCTCTCGGCTTCCCGGCGAGCAGCGGCAACCGCGTCTGGCAGCTCTTCAGCGGTGTCGACTCGACGAAGACCGCGTCCACCACCACCGGAGGCGGCTTTGACGAAGATGGGGAAACCGATCTCGGCCGCTTCGGCGAGGGCGGTCTCGGCGGTGACCTCGGATGACTGCTTCAGCACCGGAATGCCGGCCGCCTGCCCTGCAGCCTGGGCCTGCATCTTGTTGCCGCAAAGCTCAAGCACCGAGACCGGGGGTCCGACAAACGTGATGCCCGCGGCGTCGCACGCTTCGACCAGGTCGGGGTTCTCCGATAGGAATCCGTAGCCGGGATGGAGTGCATCGGCGCCAGCGGCGACTGCGGTTGCCACCACCTCTTCGATGTCGAGGTATGGCTGGAGGGGACGGCCCGGTTGGCCCAGCTGATAGGCCTCGTCAGCCTTCATCCGATGCAGGCTGTGGCGGTCCTCCCAGGTGTGCACCGCAATGGTCTCGATACCGAGCTCAACCGCGGCTCGGAACACTCGGATGGCGATCTCACCCCGGTTGGCGACAAGCAGCTTGGTTATCGGCCTTGGGCTCACAGCAACTCCCGTCAAGCCGCGACATCACAGTTTGGCCGCAGCATCTCTATGCAATATCACTATCCGGTCCGGTCGGTAAACCCTTATTGTTGGTTTCGGTATGGACGAGTCGAAGTATCGAGCTGCCGAACGACGTCTATGGGATTCGGTCGGGGTGACCCCGAGCGAGTTGCAGTTACCGCTAGCGACCTTCGGGTGCTCCGTGCGGGCTCAAGAGATGGGTGAAGGGCCGCCGCTGCTGTTCATTCATGGCGGCGCCACCGCCGGTGCGAGCTGGGCCCATCTTGTCGCTCGCCTGCCCGACTACCGCTGCATAGTGATCGATCGACCGGGCTGCGGTCTCAGCGAGCCGCTTCCTGGAACCGGCTGGACCGACATGGCGAAGTTTGCCGCCTTTGCTGAAACGCTTGTGCCAGACATCGTGGACGCGCTCGGATTGTCGAGCATCAGGGTGGCATCGACCTCGCACGGCGGCTTCTTTGCCTTCCGGGGCGCCGCCGCGGCACCGGAGCGAGTCGAGCGTCTGATCGAGTACAGCTGGCCGATGGGCGCCCCGATGGAGAAAGTGCCTCTGGTCTTTCGGCTGGCTGGCCTGCCTGGCGCTAGAGCCATGAGTGCTCGAATGCCTGCCAACGCGACGCTGGTGAAGATGGCGTTGTCATCGGCCGGGCTGCGCTCGGCCATCAGAACCGGCAAATTTCATCGCGAGGCCATCGACTGGATGGTGTCCTACATGAACGACACACCGTCGATGCAGAACGAACTGCGTATGCAACCGGAGGTCATCACACCGATCGCCGGACTCAACAAGGAAATGTTGCATTCACCCGAACTTCTCTGCAAACTCACGATGCCGGTTCATCTGTTCTGGGGAGAGGACGACCCGAATGGTGGTGAGGTGACCGCCCGGTTGCTCGTCGCTCAACTGCCGAACGCCACCCTGGAGATGGTACCCGGCGCCGGCCACGCCCCCTGGGTCGACGAACCCGACTGGGCCGCCACATCGACCCGTGAGTTTCTAGGGCGGTGAGGTCCGGAGCGCCGTAGCTAGTAGTCGGTTGGTTTGGATGCCGCGTCTGGCTCGGGGTACACGCCGTCTGCGCCCCGCTCGACGTGGATCTTGCGGACCAAATCCACGTGCCCTTCGCCGGGGCCGCCAGAGCTGGGCCGTTCGGGGCGATAGTCGGCATCGAGGACCGCGGCGGCAACTGCGCCGGAGCAATCGGCAAGTGCTCGCATGTCGTAGCCGCCCTCGAGGAACATGATGCGTTTGCCCGCAGCGGCAAAGGGCAGGATCTCGGCGATCAGATCGGCGTAGTCGGCCGAGGTCAAACCCAACTCGGTTAGTGGGTCGCTGCGGTGGCCGTCGAAGCCAGCCGAAATCAGCACCCAGGTTGGCGCAAAGCGTTCGACCACCGGTTTGACCACCGTGTCGAGGGCTTGACGGAAAACCTCACCGGTCGCTCCGGCGGGCAACGCCACGTTTACGGTGGCCCCGAGCCCCTCACCCTCACCGCATTCGTTCGGGCGGCCGGTGAATGGGTACCAGGGGAACTGGTGGAAGCTGACGAACAGAACACTCGGTTCGTCGTAGAAGATGTCTTGCGTGCCGTTGCCGTGGTG
>JBOEHD010000157.1:0-282 GCA_050633745.1 Acidimicrobiales bacterium | reverse complement strand
GGTCGATGGCCCCTCCCCCGGCCTCGGACAGTCGCTGCAGGCGGTCGACAAGAGCGGGCGGATGCACCCGCTCGATCAGCTGACGATCGGCGGGCGGAGCTTCGATCCAGCGGACCGCTTCCGACAACTCGGCCACCATCAGACCCTGACGAACCGCGGTAAGCCGCTGCGGGGATTCAGGGTGACCGGGCCCGGGGTCGTGCAGCCAACACAGATCGTGGGTGGACACCAGCAAACCCGAGGGCTGCTGGCCGTTCTCCTCACCGGCCGTTCCGGGCTGCT
>JBOEHD010000156.1:0-6415 GCA_050633745.1 Acidimicrobiales bacterium | reverse complement strand
TCGTGGGTGCGGTAGGTGCCTGCGGAGTGCCAGGCCATACGGATGAAGAACGGTCCGTAGTGTCCGTAGTCGGCTGGCCACCAGTCCTTGGAGTCGGTCATGACAGCGGTCAGATCGGCCTTTACTGCGGCCAGGTCGAGAGTCTTGAACTCGGCGGCGTAGTCGAAGTCATCCCCCATCGGATTCGACTTCGCTGAACCCTGATGCAAGATGTTCAGGTTCAGCTGGTTTGGCCACCAATGCTGGTTCGCCGCGCTGCCACGAGCCGAATGGTCGTTATGCAGCACCGGGCACTTTGCTTCGTCAGTCATATTGCTCCTTGCATTTCTTTCGGAATTTCAATGGTTTTGAACAAACTCTTACTAGCTACGGGATTCAGGTGACTGGTTGCCGGACTTGCTCCGACGGCGCGCAATCGAAACGATCGCACATCTATTAGGACGGTGGATGAGGTTGCCGAACCCGGTCTAACTTGAGTCCGCGGCCTTATCCCCCGTCGAAACTTTGTTGGTGTCAGCTGCTTCGGCCGACCTGCGGCACGATGGGCAGTGACCCCAGTAGATGACCTCGGCTTCGTCGATCTCGAAACCGTGGTCGTCCTCAGCGGTAAGGCATGGTACTTCGCCTACCGCGCAATCAATATCGAACATGGTGCCGCAACCGCGGCAAATCAAATGATGGTGGTTGTCGCCGACCCGATCCTCGTAGCGGGCTGCCGAGCCCGCTGGTTGAATGCGTCGGATCAACGTCTTCTCGACAAGAACCCCGAGCGTGTCGTAGACCGCCTGCCGGGAGATGGTGCCGATCACGGCTCGCACATCGTCCGCCAGATCATCAGCGGTTGCATGGGGCCTAGAGCTAACTGCCCGCATAATCGCCAGCCGCTGAGCGGTGACCTGCACACCGTGCTGGCGTAGTAGCTGGTCGACCCCGTCGGACATGTCAGTAGTATGAACACGAATTCTGGACAGAGTCAAGTATTTGATCGAGCTTGGACAATGATGCTCCGGCGGATGCTGATGCAAGTGCTCCGGCGAGTGATCATGCAGGTTGCCGAGCAGCCGGCCACAACTGTCGCAGCAGGCAATCCCGTGGTTGTATCTAGTGGTGGTTGAACGCAGTCTTTTGTTGGCCGGGACCGAAGCGACTCGCTTCCGTCATCACCTCGATCGATACTTGACGACTTCATGGGACATCGTCGAGTGGGCTGTGGACGACCCTGTCGCCGAGCTCGATCGACTTATCGGCAGTGTTGCCGCGGTCGTGGTTGGGCCCGACGCCTTCCGAGCCAGGCAGGTGGTCCCCCAATTGAAGGTCAACAACAGTCTGCACCTTGTTCAGGTGCCGTTCGCCGGCACCGACTTCTTCGACTCTCGATGGCTGCCAGAAGGCTGTGTCGTGGCCAACAGCAGTGGACACGAATCGGCTATCGCCGAGTTTGTTCTCGCCACGATGCTCGAGTGGGTCATCGGCCGACGGACCATCGAGGATGACTTCCGCTCCGGCAGCTGGCAGTACTTCGGGTCTCGACCGGGAGCGCTGATCCACGGCGAGCTGCGAGGCAAAACCCTCGGGTTGGTCGGCTGGGGAGGCATCGCCCGCGAGGTGGCAACCAGAGCTGCAGCGTTTTCGATGGATGTAATGGCCCTCGGTCGCTCGGCCCGAGATCCGGAGCCACCGCTGCGATGGTACGGCCGCGGCCAGGACCTCGACCACATGATGGACGAGGCGGACATTGTGGTGGTGGCCTGCGACATGAACGATGAGACCGAGGGGCTGATCGGAGCGCGACAACTCGAACTTCTAGGCCCCGCCGGGTTCATCGTGAACATCGCCCGGGGGCCGGTCATCGACGAGGATGCCCTCTTCCAGGCACTTTCCGGTGGGGGCATTGCCGGTGCTGCCATCGACGTCTGGTACAGCTACCCGAGCCCGGACCATCCAGACCAAAGCCCATCGCGTTACCCGTTCGCCGAACTCGACAACGTCATGATGAGCCCTCACTGCTCGGGTCGCACCGGCGAGGCCCTGGAACGTCGGTGGCAGATCGTCGCCGCCAACCTGGATCACCTGGCCAGAGACGAACCGATCCCCACCCAAGTTCTGGTCGGCGAACGTCCTCGGATGCCCACTCCCAACGACTGATCAGCGGCCACGGGTCTCACATCGGGCAGGCCCTAACCGAAGAGAATACGTTTGCGCACCGATTGAGCCGTTGCGTTGAGCGCGGCCGGAAACTTCAGCCACCAGCCATCCCAGAAGCCGCCGCAGTCGGTGATGTACACCCGCTGCTGGTCCGATGGGCACTGTTCCAACCAGTAGGAGCGCGCTCGACTGGCATGGAGCGGGTCAGAAACCAGGATGATCACGTCTGCATTAAAGCCGGAGCCATCTAACAGCGCACGGGAGTTCTTTACGTTCTCCCAAGTGCTGGTCGATTACTCTTCAAGAACAACCGACTCGACGGCTTCAGGCAAGCCGTGCTGGCGGGCAAGATCAGCCATCACCGCTGCCTCGGTGCGCTGGCCGGAACAGGGGCCACCGGAGAACAAGACGACCTCGGGATCGTGCAGCGCGGCGGTCGCAACGGCGAGACGACATCGCCAGCGCTGAACCGGGTGGGCTCGACCGCCCCACAACGTAGGGAACCCAAGAACCACCAGAGCTGTTCTGTCGGTGGCCGGGATTGCGGGCGCCGGAACCACGGAGTGAGCGGCACAACCGGCAATCACACATCCCGCAGCGGCGGCAAACATCCGTGCCGGACGGGGACTCAGCGGCTCCATGGCCTCAAGGCTAACCGCCGGGCGAGCAGCGCCGGACGAACCCATGGTAGTGCAGAAATTCGCCGACCTGGGGTTCGGGGCTGAGTCAGAATGGTGCGTGTCCCGCCGAACGAACCCCAACAGGACAGCACCATGAGTGAACACCTACAGCTGCGACCGCTGCGTATCGATGACGAGCAACCGTTCCTCGCGGGCCACAAAGAGTTGATGGCCTCGGACGGGTTCTACCTGGCCCTCAACTACGACGAAGGCATGGCCTGGACCGACTATCTTCTGCGGCTACAGAACATGGCTCGAGGGATCGACCTTCCCGAGGGACGGGTCCCAGACACGTTTCTCGTCGTCGACGTTGGCGGCGTCATCGTCGGCCGGGTTTCGATCAGGCATGAGCTGAACGCTTGGCTGGCCGAGCAGGGCGGCCACATCGGTTACGGCATCCTGCCCGCCTATCGACGTCGAGGCTATGCCACCGAAACCCTACGACAGGCGTTGATCATCGCCCGCAGCATCGGTGTCAGCCCCTCGCTTGTGTGCTGCGATGACGTCAACGTCGGGTCGGCGAAGGTGATCGAACGGTGCGGCGGGAAGCTCGAGTCGGTGGTCGAGGGCGACAACGGCCCCCTCCGTCGCTACTGGGCGCCATAGCGGCATGCTCTTGTAAGCTCCGATCAACCCGGTGACCGCCAGTCGACCGAGCCAAAGGAGACCACCGTGTCGCAACAACCCGACAGCCCCAACCTCGCCAACGCCGATCTCAACAGCATCGACCTCGACCGTATCGATCTTGACGCCGCCGTTCAGACCGCCAGAACCGGCTATGTCGTTCGCCATCGCGAAAGCGGCGCCGCTCACGATCGAGCCAGGGTGGTCATGCCAGGCGGCAACACCCGCTCGGTCCTGCATTTCGACCCCTACCCATTTCGGGTCGCCTCCGCTAGCGATGCAACGCTGGTCGATGTCGACGGTCACCACTACGTCGACTTTTGCGGCAACTACACCGCGGGGCTGCTCGGCCACTCCCCCGCCCTGATCCGAGACGCGGTTGTTGAGGCCCTCGATCAGGGGTGGGCGGTCGGAGCGACCCACGGGCGAGAGATCGAACTGGCCGAGCTGGTCTGCCAGCGGTTCGCATCCATCGAACAGGTTCGCTTCACCAACTCCGGCACCGAGGCCAATCTCATGGCCATCGGCACCGCGCTGCATCACACCAGCCGGTCGGGTGTTGGCGTGTTCGACCACGGCTATCACGGCGGCGTGCTCGGCTTCGGGGCACTCGACTCTCCCAGCCACTCCCCGCTCAACGTGCCCCACCGCTTCATTGTCTCCGCCTTCGATGACATCGGCGGCTTGGATGCCCTGTTTGCCGACGGAGACCTCGGGTGTGTGGTGGTAGAACCGGTACAGGGAAGCGGCGGCTGCCGACCGGCATCGCTCGAGTTCCTGCAGGAGTTGCGTCGCCGCTGCGATGAGAGCGGCACCGTGCTGATCTTTGATGAGGTGATGACGTCACGACTGTCGCCAGGCGGAGCGCAGCAGTTGTTCGGGGTTTCACCCGATATGACCACGCTCGGCAAGTACCTCGGCGGTGGCATGACGTTTGGGGCTTTCGGCGGCCGACACCATCTGATGTCTCACTTCGACCCCGCAGCCGACGGGGTACTGACCCAGGCCGGGACGTTCAACAACAACGTCGTGAGCATGGCGGCGGCGATCGCCACCCTGCGCAACGGCCTCGATCCTCAGATTCTCGAAGCGGTTAACGACCGCGGCGATCGGCTTCGCCTGGCGCTGGGGCAGGTCTTCAACGACGCCGGGCTTCCGCTCTGGGTAACCGGAGTCGGGTCGATGCTCTGCGTCCGCAGCGACGACGACCGCTGGGTCGAGCTGTTCTTCCACGCCATGCTGAGCGACAGCCACTATCTCGCCCGCCGAGGGTTTATGGCCCTGTCGATGGCGGTCACTGACGATCATGTCGATGCCCTGATCAGCTCGGCTGAGCAGTGGGCGGCCCACGTCATGGCGACCCAATAGCGGTCAGATCGAAGGGTTCCTGTGGGAAACACCGACGACCTTCGCTCCTACTACGAGGAGGAGGCCCGCATCGAGTGGCGCCAATCGCCGTCGGGCCGGCGCGTCGAGCTGCGAGACCAGTTCCTGAAGCTGCTGAGCGACGAGGGTCGGCGAACGGTCGTCGATCTGGGCGCGGGCCCTGGCGGCGACGGCCAAGCTTTCACCGATGCCGGCCACCATTATGTTGGCCTCGACCTAGCTCATGGCAACGGCGTTCTAGCTCGGCGTGACGGGCTCACCGTTTTGCAGGGCTCGATCGGAGCGCCCCCGTTTCGCCCGGGCGCTTTCGACGCCGGCTGGTCGATGAGCACGCTGATGCATATTCCGACCGAACAGGTCGAGGCGACCCTGGCGGCCACCGCGAAGTTGCTGCAACCCGGAGCTCCACTACTGATCGGGCTGTGGGGTGGCGAGCGACGGGATCTGATCGACGAAAAGAAGATCGCAGGTCAGAGACGTTTGTTCAGTCTTCGTCCGCTCGACCTCAACCGAAAGCTGATCGCCACCTGCGGGACGATCGAATTCGAGTCTCGCTGGGACTCCAAAAACGATGGTGAGGAATACCAGGTCTTCAGGCTGCGTACTCGGCCCTAGTGGGCGCCCGTCGCTGCTCGGCAGGCTCGCCCAGAAGTCTGCGGCGAACGAAGCGCTGGAGATACATCGACGCTACCAGCACCACACCGGCGACGATTCCGTCAAGCCAATAGTGGTTGGCGGTCACCGCGACCACGACGAAGGTTATGGCGGCGTGGATCGGACCGAGCCACTTGACTTTCCCTGTGCCAACTACCCAGGTGGCCAACCCAACCAGCAGCGCCCAACCAACGTGGATCGACGGCATGGCCTGCAGTTGACCTTCAGCGCGGGACCCTAGCGAAGAGAACACAGACTGGTTGTAGAGCACCGCGGTGTCGACCATTCCGATGCCCTCGATGAACCGGGGTGGGGCCACCGCCACCAGCTGGATCAGGAGCGATCCCCCGGTGAGCATCGTCAGGTTGTTGCGGGTCACCGCGTAGTAATGGCGGTCCCGAAGGAACAACCAGATCAGACAGCCGATCATCGCCGGTACATGCACGACCGCGTAGTAAATGTTGACCGCCTGGACAGCCCAGCTGTACGGCAGCAGCCACTCCTGCAAGGTGGCCTCGTTCGGCAGGTAGATCAGCCGTTCAAAGTCCCACAGCTGCTGACCGCGTCGAAACGCCCCTTCTTTGTTGACCACCGAGATTCGGCCAGCCAACTGCCACAAGGTGTAGAGGGCGAACATCGTGGTCAGCTCTCGCAGGAACGGCCTGGCGAACTCAGCCCGCCGCCCATCGATGCGGCGGGCCACCAACCACAAGATTCCGAGCAGCAGAGCCACCACCGCAGCAATCTCCCAGGCCAACCACATCCGGCGAGTCTACGACCTGCCGCCCCACGAGGCGGCGCAGCCTGCGCAGGCGATCCCGCCCAAGCCGAATCTTGAACTCCAGTGAGCTCCGAGCAGAACGGCTAGCTGGCGGCGTCGCCGTCTGCAGGCCGAAAGTAGATCTGGTCGTCGTCGACCACGATCT
>JBOEHD010000155.1:2826-8534 GCA_050633745.1 Acidimicrobiales bacterium | reverse complement strand
TGATCGCCATCGTCTCGATCTACGGCATCGTCACCGAGCCAGAAGAGATCCAGCAGCAGGTTGAAGATGTCGCCGGGTCGCTCGACGGAGACACGCAGGCCTTCGTCACCGGCATCCTCGAAGACATCGTCGGGGGCAGCGCCGACGATGAAACCGGGGCCGCGGCCGATGGGAACAGCGCAGCGGCGACCGTGTCCCAAATCGTTGGCCTGGTGTTTGGCATCGGTCTGGCATTGTTCTCCGCATCGGGAGCGGTGCAAAAGCTGATCGCCACCATTTCCATGGCCTACGAGGCCAACGAAACCCGACCCGGCTGGAAGCTCCGGCTCATGGCTTACGGCTTTACCACCGCGGCAATCGTCGGCGTGGTCTTGATGGCGCTGATCATCGGCGCATCACCAGCCCTACTCGAGCGAGCCAACCTCGGCGGCGCAGCCGAGGCGGCCATCGGCATCGCACAGTTCCCACTACTGGCGGCACTGTTCGGCGGCGCCCTCACCATCCTGTACCGCTACAGCCCCGATCGCACGAACCGCACCCCGTGGCGAAACCCGGGGGCGATCGTCGGCACGCTGCTGTTCGTGTTCTTCGCCATCGCGTTCAGCATCTACTCGGCAAACGTCGGGCTGATGCCTGCTTCGTATGGCCTGCTTGGCAGTGTGGCGGCCCTGATGATCTTCCTGCAGCTGACCGCAATCGCGGTCATCGTCGGTGCTGAGGTCAACGCCGCGGTCGAAATCGGCGCGCTGCGTAGTGTCGCCGCAACCGCAGGTGCCCGAGGGGCATCTTCATCGACAGCGGGCCTGGCTGGCGTGCCTCAGCTTGCTGGTGGCGGCTCGGCAGTCGGTTCCTATGCCGGGTCGGTCGACCAGGGTGACGATGAACAGTCCAAGGTTCTGAGCTTCGGCAAGGCCCTAGCCGGCCTTATCGCGCTGTTCGCCCTGGCTCGCGGCGTCAAAGACTAGACCGGCTAGCCGTCGATCGTTTCTGCGGTCAGTCCTTCGTCAACCTCCGAGCAACGCAGGATCTTGGCGCAGATGCCAGACACGTCGGGAGCTTGGCGCACATCGCCCGGATCGACCCCAAACGGCCGGTAGGCACCGGACGCCATACCGACGACCCGCCCCTGGCCATCGAGCAGCGGCCCGCCCATAAAGAGTGTGCCGACCGGAGCGGTGTGCTGCAGGCCAAGCTGCGAGTGATCGAGCAGAACGCCCGGCGAAGCGGTAGCTCCCTGGCCGCCAAAGCCGCTGAGGGCGAAGATCCGCCCGCCAACGGCGTCTACCTGCGCTTTATCGCCGGCGATTTCAAGAACCGGGATCTGCCGGTCGACGACCAGCAGCGCAAGATCTCGGTCTTCATCCCAGGCCCAGAGGGTGGCCGGGATACGTTCGTTGCCCTTGATCAGGTCGATGCCGGGATTGGGAGCGTTGGTCGAACTCAACACCAGGTCGAGGCTGGTCACCAAAGCGGTTCCGCCACGGTGACCGACGGCGGCGAACGCCGATCCGTTGACCAGTCGGCCGCCTTCGTCGCGAGTCTCCACCAGCCACACCGAAGGGCCTGCGGTGGCCGGAAGAGTGATGACGCCGCGTGCATCGGTCACGTAGCTGTCTAGCGGTGCCAGCTCCGAGCGGATGGTTGCCACCGCCTCGGTCTGCATTTCGTTGAGCGCACCGGAGGCGTCGGTGAATTGCTGATCGAAGCCCTCGACAAAGCGGGCGACCGTACGCTCGTTTTCGGCCAGACGGTTGTCGTAGTAGGCGTAAAACGCCGCGCCACTGAACGCTGCCCCAACCCCAGCGGAAAGCAGCATGAAGGCAATGCCGATCACCGTCCTCGGCAATATTCGGTGCCTGAGCTTCTGCTTTTGAGGGCTGAGCTGCACGAACCCGCGCTGGCTCCACTCTCGCATCCGCATACGGCGACCAAGGCGATTCTTAGGTGGAACGAATGGGGCCACTCCCCCGACCCGGCGTCGAGACCCCAAGCCGAACCGCCAGTTGCCAAAACGACCGCTAGCGTCGGCTGCGACACGGGCTCGCTCCTCGGAACTTCCGGAACGCAGCGACGATTTACTGATCGACTTTGCCCCGGCGATACCCGTTGGCCCGAAACCGCTGCGCTGACCGTCACCGGTCTTGTTCGCCTGGCCGGGCGCTTCGCTCTTGCCGGACGTTTCGCCCTTATTCGATGATGTGCCGGCCTTCGCCGCTTTCGAGGCGTTCTTGCGACGAGATCTAAGCGAGGTGGACACAGCGTTCTCCGATATCTGACGTTGGGTGAGGGACGTAGCGAATTTCTTGAGGCATCACTGGTCGCCTGTCGTGGCTGACGAGGTTGAAGGCGAAACCGTTGTCGGCGACTCTGTCTGACTGGTGGTCGATGGGCTCGTCGACGGATCGGTGGTTGGAAACTCTGTCGTCGACGGTTCGACCACGGTCGGCGGCGGCACGGGAACCGGGACGGTTGGCAGCGGGCTCTGTCGGTTATCGCACGGTTGCCCACCGCAGTTTGGCGCCAATCGCTCGGGCCAGCGTTGCTCTCCGGCCTCGGTGTACTCCCGCAGCTTGAAGCTCAAAACCTCAGCTGCGCTGTCGGAGATAGGAACGATTTCGACCGGCTCGGGAAACTGCTGCTCTTCGAGGCCTTCGTGGGCTTTGTTCATGATTTCGGCCCAGGCCACAGCGGGGTGAGATCCGCCGGTCACGTTGCCGACGCCGTTGACGTTGCGCAGCGGCGCCAGTCGGTCGGCGTGGCCCATCCACACCGCCGTCGCGTAGTCGGGGGTGTAGCCAACAAACCATGCGGCCCGGTAGGCCTGAGCGGTTCCGGTCTTGCCTGCTGCCGGTCGGCCGATGTTTGCCGCCTTGCCGGTTCCCTGTTCGATCACGCCGACCAGAACATCTGTGACGTTGTCGGCAACTACCTCGTCGAGCACCCGCTGACCCGGCCTTGCTCGGTTGTCGATCAGCACGTTGCCCGCCGAGTCGATGACCCGCAGCAGGCCGGTTGGCGCCACCCTGATCCCTCGGTTGGCGAAAGTGCCATATGCCGATGCCATCTCCAACGGTGAAGACTCTGCAGCCCCCAGCGCTAGCGAAGCGCCGTAGGCCCGGTTTGGGTCAATGCGATCTAGCCCCAGGTCGCGGGCCAGGGTCACGGTCTGCTGGATGGTCACGTCGAGCACAAGCTGAGCAAAGACGGTGTTGACCGAGGAATGCATCGCCGAGCGCAGCGAGATTTCCCCTCGGCCACGATGGTCGTAGTTTGAAACCGTGCACTGGTTGCCGCTACATCCCGGCACATCCCATTTAGCGGGCGCCGGGTATTCGCTTTCCGGGCTCAACCCGAGGCTAAACGCCGCGGCCATAACGATCGGCTTGAACGAACTTCCGGGCTGAAAGCCGGTGCTGCCTCCGGTCGCCAGGTTGACCTGGCTGGCCTCATAGTCCCGTCCACCGACCATCGAAACGATGTGACCGGTCGAAGGGTCGATGGTGGCAGCGGCCATCTCGATTGGAAACTCGGTGTTGCGCAGCCGCTTTGCCACCGCAGCCTCGGCCGCTTCCTGAAGCCCGGGCACCAGGGTGGTTTCGATCCTCAGCCCGCCGTTGTAGACCAGATCGGGGCCAAGCCGCTCGACCAGTTCGGCTTCGATGTAGTCGACGAAGTAGGGCACATGCATTGCCCCTTTCGCCGGTCGTGGCACCAGGGTGGTTACCGGTCCGCCGGGCAGGTCGCCGTCTTCGATCGACCATAGGCGCCGCTGCACTTCACGCTCGTGCTGGGCTTCGGTGATCATCTCCTGGTTGAGCATGGCCTGGAGCACCAGGCGGCGACGGGCCTCAGCGGCGTCTCGATCGACGTATGGCGAGAGTCTCGATGGGGCCTGCACAACACCGGCCAGGGTTGCGGCCTCAGAGATATCGAGCTCGGCCACCGGCTTGTCGAAATAGATCTCCGCCGCGGCGCCGATGCCGTATGCCCCCGACCCGTAGTACGACGACGTCAGGTACCCAAACAGGATCTCGTCCTTGGTCATGCGCTTTTCGACCTCGGTGGCCAGCAGCGCCTCCTCGACCTTTCGTTCGATGGTCTGTTCGCCAGACAGGTAGACGTTCTTGACGAACTGCTGGGTGATGGTGGAACCGCCCTGGGCGATCCCGCCGACCTCAAGGTTGGTTCTGGCCGCCCTGGCAATGCCTTCAAAGTCCACACCGTCATGAACCCAGAAGCGCTGATCCTCGATGGCCACGAACGCATCCTTGACGGTTTGCCCAACCTCCGATCGTTTGACCTCAACGGTTTGGTCGAACCCTCGGAACAGACCGATCTGTCGACCGGAGGTGTCGAAGACCGAGGACGGCTCCGCGGTCAGCGTTGCCCGCTCTGCCGGGAGTTGGCCGACCGGCAAGGGGGCCTTTACCAGCGTGGCAACCGCCACCGCTCCGGCAACCGGAGGGACGACGACAACGGCGATGGCCATGGCCGCTACCAGCCGCAGCACCACAGCAACCTTGCTGAAAATCGGTTCGTCAGACCTAGACACCGGCATCCCCATCGGTGACCGCAGTGATCGCGGTGCTGAGCGCAGCGCCAGCCGCGGTGGTGGCCTCAGCGCCGTTTGAAGGGTCCACCGCATCGGGGACCACGGGCGGAGGCGGGACCGGCTGGCATCCGGGTAGAGGAAAGGTTGCGAGTTGTTCTGCGGTCCTAGCCACCAGCACCCCGGCTGAGCCGGTGCTGCCTAGGCCCGCTGCCGGGCAGCTCAGAATGAACCGGGCCGAGCCCTGGAAGTCGGTGAACTGCACCGGGCTCGATGCCAAAACCACATCGGGAGACACTTCGACCGAGACCGCATCACCGATCACTCCGGTGGTGACAACGATGCCGTTGACGTCGACCGAGCGACGACTCACAACGACGGCCACCGTGCCGGTGTGGCCCTGGTAGATCGGTCCCGCAGCGACAAACTCCAGCGTCGGCGCCGGATCGACACCCCACAGGGTGAAAGCGAATTCGGCGGTGCCGTCGTCGGCTAGGAACGCCACCTCTGAGCGGCCGGTAGTCAACAAGCCGGGCACCCAGGCCCGAACTCGGTAGCGGCCGCCCGGTAGATTCTCGAAGCCCCAGCGCCCTTCGGCGTCGGCGGTGCCGTGCAATACGCCGATGCCGTCTTTCGTGTGACGTTCGATCCGTACGGTGGCTCCAAGCACCGGGCCTTCCGGGCCAAATGCGGTGCCCCGAATGCGGGCCCCTCCACCGGAGGTTGCGACCAAAGCCAACGGTTCAGCCGTATCGGCCGCCGATCGGGCGGGGACGGGCTGGCGGCGGGTGTCGGGAGCGGCCGGGATGGCGTATGGCGAGGGTGTCAGCTCGGTGCTGGCTACCGCCAGATCGACACCGCTGAGGCGCAGCTGCAGGGTGTTGGGAGTGGTTTCGTAGGCATCGGCCACGGTGTGGCGCGATGACCACATGACCGACAGGGAAACAACGATCACGCTCAACAGAGCGGCCTTAACGAAGCGCACCCGAAACCTTCGGCAAAAAAGCAGGCGAACTGAGCCTTTCGGCCCAGTTCGTCTGGTGCTACCTATTCACTTCTAATCCGTCACTTGTCCGCTACTTGAGGACTTCGGGTCCACGTGGGGTACACGGCGCAGGTGGCGCAGCTAATGTACCGACCCGGCGTTTAGCCGGAGTGC
>JBOEHD010000155.1:0-2800 GCA_050633745.1 Acidimicrobiales bacterium | reverse complement strand
CCGGCCGGGTTGGCCTCGCCGTCGAAGAGCTTCTCAGCGCCGAAGTTGTCGGACGCTTCCTTCACGTAATACAGGCCGTCGTCCATTCCGAAGAACACGTCGGGGGCGATCTCGGCACAGAGGCCGTCGCCGGTGCAGAGATCCTGGTCGATCCAGACCTTCACCANNGATCCTGGTCGATCCAGACCTTGACGTCAGACATTTAATGAACTCCTTGCAGCCTTCTAAGCTTTTGAACTTGCTATCTATTGCCGGGCCCGCTGGAGCGATCCATAAAGACCCTTGCGAGCAGTAACTGTATCGGCGGAAGCGATCCAAACCGTTAGCAAGCTTTCCGAAAACACCGAACCGCCTATCGCATTGCTTCGCTCGGTTGGTGTTCAGGTGCCCGCGTCAGGTGGTGCAGTAGCCGTCTGGCTGAATTAATAGCCCAGGCAACCCGACAGTACAAAACCCTGGACCAGATATGAACGCGCCAGATCACGGCCACATATGACGATCCGTGCCGAATTAACCGCCCAAGCTCCCCCTCCGGCGGTCTTGGTGGCTAGCGTTTCAGGTGTGAACCCTCACGACGTAGGATCGCTCACCACCAGCGGCGCAGCCACGTTCCCCAAAATGTATGCCAAGACGCGACGTTTTTCGGTCGGTCAGCCGCGCAATGTGACCGCTCTCAAGAACGGCCAGGTGCTGTTCCTTCGCACTCGCGACGGCGACGATCCGGTGCTCTGCCTGTGGTCATTCGACCCGGCGACCCAGACCGAAACGATCGTGGTCGACCCCGCGACGCTGTTCAGCGGCGGTGCAGAAGAGCTGCCTGCAGCCGAGCGTGCCAGGCGAGAACGAGCCCGTGAGTCGGCCTCGGGCATCGTTTCCTACTCGGTAGACCGTCAGGCTCGACGTCTGTGCTTCACCCTCGGCGGGTCTCTGATCATCGTTGATCTTTCCACCGGTGAGGTTCGCTCACCAAGTGTGGTCGGGTCGGTGTTCGATCCCCGACTCAGCCCCGATGGAGAACGGGTTGCTTTCGTTTCCGGCAGCAGCCTCCGCATCCTCGAACTCGGACCCATCTCCGAATCCGGCTCCGATTCGAACTCCGACTCCGACTCAGCTTCCGACGGCGACTCAGCCGCGGAAATCGACGAGGACGTCAGCGATCAAGAGCTGTTGTCGAGCTCGGAACCGACGATCAGCTTCGGCCGGGCCGAGTTCATCGCCGCCGAGGAGATGCAGCGAAGCCGGGGCTACTGGTGGAGCCCCGACAGCAAACAACTGCTGGCAACCCGAGTCGATGAAGGCCCGGTCACCACGTGGTGGATCGCCGATCCCGCCCATCCGTCGCATGAGCCGAATGAGGTTCGGTACCCGGCTGCAGGCTCGGCCAACGCCCAGGTCGGGCTACTGCTGGTCGACCTCGAAGGCAACCGCCGCATGATCGACTGGGACGACGGCGGCAGGTACGAGTACCTGGCAAACGTGGTCTGGACCGCAGACAACGACCCGCTGATAGTTCGCCAAACCCGCGATCAGCGGGAAGTCTCGATCGTCTCGCTGAATCCCGAGGACGGCACCGTCACCGAGAAACGCACGATCACCGACGACATCTGGGTTGAGCTGATCCCTAGCTCCCCAACCATCAGTGAACATGGGCTTCTGACCATCGAAGACCTGTCGCCGAACCCTGGCGTGCTCGGACCGGAAGCCGGTGATCGACGGGCACTGCTAATCGATGGTCGACCGATCAGCGACGAATCGATCAACGTAAGATCCATCGTCGGGGTCATCGGAGAGCAGGTGGTGATCACCGCCTGGACCGAACCTTCAGAAGTTCACCTGTTTGTTATCGATACATCGGGTAGTAGTCCGACGTTGCAACTCACGTCGAATCCCGGTGTTCACGGCGCGGTCATCGGCCGGGTCGACAGCGCCGTTGAGAACGATGCAGATCAGCCGATCCTGACGGTGGTGACGAGCGCTCGGCCGGCCGCCGATGGAGTTGAGGTTGCCGTACGTCCGCTGGTACTGAACAGCAGCGGCACCGACGAGCAGACGATAAGCCGAGGGCTGGGAAGCCCCATGGGTTTCATCGAGGATGTCTCGAACCGGCCGCCGATCAAAGCCAAGCCAACCTTCTGCCAGCTCGGCGCAGACCGGTTGGAGTCAGCGCTGTTCCTACCAGACGGCTATACCGGCGACGATCCGCTACCGGTGCTACTCGACCCCTACGGCGGACCACACGCCCAGCGGGTAATGAAAACCCAAACCGCCCACCTGGTCTCGCAGTGGTTCGCCGATCAAGGTTTCGCCGTGTTGGTCACAGACGGACGAGGCACCCCTGGCCGAGGCCCCCTGTGGGAACGACAGGTGTGGGGCGATCTGGCTTCAGCAGTACTGGAAGACCAACTGGCGGCGCTCGATGCCGCGGCCGAAGACTACGGTGTGCTCGACCTAGATCGGGTGGCTATTAGAGGCTGGTCGTTCGGTGGCTATCTTGCGGCGCTGGCGGTGCTACGCCGTCCAGACCGTTTCCATGCTGCGGTTGCGGGAGCTCCGGTGACCGATTGGCGTCTTTACGACACCCACTACACCGAGCGGTACCTCGGCCGCCCCGACCTTCACCCCCGCCACTACGACACCACCGACCTCACCGCCGAGGCGGCCAAGCTCACCCGACCGCTGCTGCTGATCCACGGGCTGGCCGACGACAACGTGGTAGCCGCCCACACACTACGGCTAAGCACAGCTCTACTAGGCGCAGCAGCGCCCCATCAGGTACTCCCGCTGTCCGGCGTGACCCACA
>JBOEHD010000154.1:24381-25962 GCA_050633745.1 Acidimicrobiales bacterium | reverse complement strand
CCCTGCACGCCGACTGGTGGGGTGGTTGGAACGATGAGGCCATGGACCTGTGGACCAACGGCTGCATGAAAGCCGCCCGGAACTGCTCGTTCGGCCAGACCGGTACCTATCGCCAATTGGCCAAGCTGAACAACTTTCAGAACTACCCAGGCGAGAACTTCATCCCACTTCCCTGATGGCCCTTGGGGTGCAGCGCAGGGCAGTCGGATAGGATCGGCGGCGATGAGACCAACCGAGCACCACCAAGCCTTCATTCGCACTGGTAGATGGTGTACCCGGGTGGCGGGCTCGTTGGCGAAACTCGATCTGCCGGAAACGCTGCGGGTGCCGACCCAGCGGCCGATCCTGTTTGCAGGCAACCATCGCAGCTTCTTCGATGTGCTGGCCACGCTGGCCATCTTCTCCAAGTTCGATGTGTCGAGCCGGATTTTGATCCGAGCTGACCTGGTCGACAATCGTATCCCCGGCACTTTGCTGAGGAGTATCGGCTCGATCTCCACCTCAGCAGCCAAGCGTCAAAGCGCGGAGGACGAGGCGGTGGCGGCGCTGACCGCGGGGCACACGGTGTCGATGATGCCTGAGGGTCGACTGGTGCCGGTGAGAGAGCGCGAGGAGTTCGGGGTTGGCCCCGCTCGACCTGGGCTGTCGCGGATCGCTCGTCGGTCGGGAGCCAGCGTGGTTCCGGTGGCGTTCATCGGCACGGACAAGGTTTGGCCTCGCGGCAAGCCGCCCCGTCCCCATCTAAAGCGTCCGACGGTGACCCTCCGTCTCGGTGAGCCGATGGAGATGGTCGGCGATGACGATCAGGCCAACACCGACGAGTTCATGGCCCATCTTGGCGAGTTCGTTCGCAAGCTGGAAGCCGAGCGAGCGTAACTGAGCCCTCCGGGCCAATTACGTCGGTAGCTGGCCTATTTGCCTGCTGCTGTTTCATTTATCGCAGACAACTGGCCGAAGGGACTAGTCAACGCGCCCGATTACTGCTAAGTTACTTCTAGGTAACTTACAGCGGTAATGAACGGTGACAGGACCCCGGTCGGGTAGTCGCACCGGAATCCGAGTGAATAGGACAAGTGATGAGTGAATTCTCCCTCGACCTCAGTGAAGACCAAATCCAGCTCCAGAAGTGGGTGCATGATTTCGCCGAAGATGTAATTCGGCCCGCAGCCCACGAGTGGGATCAGCGTGAAGAAACGCCGTGGCCCATTCTCGAAGAGTCGGCCAAGATCGGCCTCTACGGCTGGGAATTTATGGCCGAGATGATGCTGAACGACCCAACGGGCTTGTCGATGTCGGTAGCCCTCGAGGAGCTGTTCTGGGGTGACGCAGGCATCGGTATGGCCCTCATGGGTTCCGGTCTAGCCGCAGCGGGCATCGCCGCTTCCGGTACCCAGGAGCAGGTCATGGAGTGGGTGCCGCAATGTTACGGCGACGCCAACGATGTGAAGCTCGGGGCCTTCGCCGCCTCCGAGCCCGACGCCGGCTCCGACGTTGCGGCCTACCGAACCAGAGCGGTGTACGACGAGGCCTCGGATGAGTGGGTGCTCAACGGAACCAAAACCTGGATCACCAACGGTGGCA
>JBOEHD010000154.1:0-24326 GCA_050633745.1 Acidimicrobiales bacterium | reverse complement strand
CGCCGAGGTCGTGCTCGACGACTGTCGTATTCCCGGCAACTGCCTACTCGGCAGCAAGGAACGTCTCGACGAGCGTCTGGCCGGAGTCCGCGAAGGCAAGACCAACAGCCGCCAGGCGGCCATGCAGACCTTCGAGGCCACCCGGCCCGCGGTGGCCGCCCAGGCCATCGGCATCGCCCGCGCGGCATACGAGTACTCGCTTGACTACGCAAAAGAGCGCATGGCATTCGGGCGACCGATCATCGAGAACCAGTCGATCGCCTTCATGCTGGCCGACATGGCCACCGAGATCGACGCCGCCAGACTCCTGACCCGCCGAGCAGCGTGGCTCGGCAAGCAGAAGAAGTTCAAGAACGCCGAAGGCTCGATGGCCAAGCTCAAGGCCGGCCGNNNNGGCTACGGCTACGTCACCGACTACCCGGTCGAGCGCTGGCACCGAGATGCCAAGATTTACGACATCTTCGAAGGCACAGAACAGATCCAACAGCTAGTCATCGCCCGCTCGATCTCCGGCATGCGCATTCAGTAACCCTGACGCTGGGGGAGCGGGCTTGGCACACTCACACTCCTTCGCTCAACCAATGGTGAAAGAGGCCATTGCAGATCGGGCGCTTGTCGCCCACTCTGCGTCGATTATGGGGCCGAGCTGGAGGCTTATTACTAGCGGCTTGCCCTCTACGTCGTCGATCCAGAGGTGCTCGCTCTGACCGCCGTCCCAACTCTCGACCGCGAGTCGACCGCCTTCGGCACCAGCGGTGTCGTAATCCCAGGCAATCCCGCCGTTGCACCCTGTCCAATCGCTCCGGATCCCCTCGGCCAGGGCCTCCCTACCTGCGCACCCGGCAAAGTCGGGTTGCAGGCTGAACGACACCGCCGAATGGCCTGATACGTCCGTCTCCTCGAAGTCGATAACCCCCCACTCGCCATCGGCTTGTGCATCTTCAAGCCAGCGGCGGATTTCGCTGACATCCCATAGGTCACCCTCAGCGACGACTGTAGGTCGAGGAGGCCCGATGAATGTTGGGTCGAGTAGATGCGTCGGCCTGGTGATGTGCATGTCGCGCCTTCCGGGCCCTCCGGTGCGGGCAGTGACGCGAACAGACTCGTCCCCGAATGGTGAGTATTCTCCGGCTCCGGCAACGTTGGAGATCTGCCAGCCTTCTCCGATCTCGAACGTTACCGACGGTAGTCCTATCGCTCCGAGGTGATAGATGCCTGGATCAGGTCGACGCTCGAATCCACTGGCCGGCAGGTTCACCGCCTCCGGGATGGTGGCGCCACCGGCGTCGACGGGTGGCGCCGAGTCGGTGGCCGTGACCTCGGCGTCGCGAGTGCAACCCGCCATAAGTTGGCACGCCACGAGGAGAATCGCGCCAAACCGAACGAAGCGAGCCTGGTTCCGAACTGGGTTCATATCTGGTCATCGCATGACCGGCCGTCGATCTGTCGCTTCACTGCGGGATCTCGCAAGAAAGGCTTCGGTTTGACGTATATGCCAACTCATCGGCGAATCGGTCGGTGAGCGATGTCAGTTGGGCGGTCGTTGGCTTCGAGCGATCTCGGGCCAACCCCACCTCACCTTCGAACCTCCCGACCTCGTTGGCTCGCTCGCTGCCTTCTCGGATCTTCGAGTCAAGGAGTAGCGACAGATACTCCTGCACGGTGTCGAACAACACGGCAAGGGCCGTGGTCCGAGCGTCCAGATCTGCCGGAGCCGCCTGCGCTATCCGCAGCGCAGTGCTTAGCTCTTCGAGCCCATCGACGCACCATTCATGGACCTCGATTGTAAGACCTGGGTCGACCTCGGTCCTAGCGGCCTCGACGTCGACGGCATCGTCGGCAGCGAGCAGAGCAATTGTGGCGGCGACGGCGATAACTGCAGCTGCGGCGGCGACGAGCCAACGACCGATCGTTTCCCGCTGACGATGCTTAGAATCTGGCGCAGCGTCGAGCACGACCAGCTCAACGGCCGAATCGAGTTCGGATGGTGGGCTGCTCTCGACGTAATCCTCGTACGTCGAAATCATTTGTTCGGTAATCCGCTGACGGGCAGCCCAGTCGAGCGCTCGGCGACGGTCGACGGAGCGAAGTGCATTCAAGTGTTCTTTGCCGAAATCTTCGTTCATTGCAGCTCCTTATAGGCTCGGGCGAACGAGCGGCGGCCACGGGCCAGCAGAGACTCTGCAGCCTGATAGCCAACCGCCAGAGCATCTGCGACTTCGGCCACTGAGAAGTCGTCGAGATAGCACAGACACAGCGCAGCTCGCTGGCGATCTGGCAGCGAGTCGAGGGCCTCCAACACCCGCCCGTCATCATCCCTCGCAGGGATACCGGCGGCGCTGTCTAACCCGCGACGCAGTCGTGCTTCAAGACGTCGCTGGGTAGCTGACCTGCGCCAATGGTCGATCAAGCGACGATGGGCCACGGTTTGCAACCATGCGCCTGTGACCTCTCGATATCGCCCCTCGGCGCATCGGCGGGCTGCCTCGGCAAACACCTCGCCGGTCAAGTCCTCGGCCAAGGCTCGCGACCTAGCCCTGGATACGAGATAGCCAAAGATGCGCTCGACTTCTTCCTCGAACAAGGCGCAGAGGTAGTCACGACCAGTATCGGTCACCCTCTCGGTTCCCATACCCCATCATCGTACGCCGGGCACCAGATCTGTCGCCGGAGGCGAATCAGTGATGCCGCCGACAAGGAATGGTGACCCTCGACGGCATGTCCGAATGCTCGCACACCGGCGCCGCTTGCAACCGCGGTCATCGACTCACTCTGAGTTGGCATGATCACATAATCTCAAGTGGCTGCTCAGCCTTGGCGTCGTACGGCCGACGGGGGAGGCGTGACCGAGGTTCGACCCGCCGACGAGGAGACCGCCGACGCTAGTCGCTGGCTTTCGACACTTCCCCGTCTTCGGCGCGGTCGCGAGCAACGACGCCAGTTGTCGATGGCCGAGCTGCCGGGGGTTGATCTGTTCAAGGCTGACCTGGGCTCCAGCGATCTACGAAACAAGGATCTGACTGGGGCCCGACTGGTCGAAGCCGACCTGACTGGAGCTGACCTCGCTGGTGCCATCCTGATCAAAGCCCGCTTCCACCGAGCCGATCTGTCACGAGCAGATCTGACGGGAGCCGACTGTGAAGATGCAAACTTCTTTCGGGCGGTGCTGGCTGGCGCCGTCCTCGATCGGGTCAGCGCCAACGACACGAGCTTCGAGGAGGCGGACATGCGAGGCGCCAGCCTGGTTGGAGCCGACCTTTCTCGGTCGCAGCTTGATGGGGCCGACCTTCGTCGAGCCGACCTGACCAACGCATCGATAGGGGCGCGAGCCCTAACCCGGGCCATCACCGATTCGACCACCACCCTGCCAGACGGCGCGCCCGCTCCTGATGGCGGTTTAACGCCACCCTCTCGCCCAGTGCGGACCGCCGCTAAGACGGTCGAATGGTCTCGTTTCGTTAGCCCTAAGTTTCTTCGTACGACGCTGATCAGCCTTGGGGCAACCCTGGTTGTGGTCGGCGCGATGTCGAGTACCGAGTTTCCCATTGGCGGCATCGGTGCCGGGATCTCGGCTGACCTCTCAGGCGACGCGCAGGGGCTGCCCAGTCGTGGGTTCGGCGATGACAGGCCAAGGCGAGCCAGCAGTACCGCCATCCGAGACATGGATGCGTCGCTGACCACGAGAGAGCAACCAGCGACTGACCGCGGTGAAGAGCCGGATACCGGAGTGGCTTCGGCGGTCGGTGCGTTCGGGGAATCGATCGACTCGGGAGGCGGCTTCGGGGCCGTTCAGAGTGCCGCTACCTTGACTCCAGCTGAGACTGAATCCGAATCTGAGGCCGACTCCGAAACCGACACAGACAGCACCGCCGATACCAGCGCAGCTGAAGTCGACGCCGAGGCGAGCGCCGCGAGTTCTGATGAGGACGAAGACGTCGCGGATCCGGACCCGGCGCCAGAGACCGAACAGGGCGAGTCAAACCCCGAGCCTGAGCCGGTCGAGACCACCAGCCCACTTGTCGAAGTACCGGCCGTTGGCGCCGCGGCCCAGCTTGGACCGGGCGTGACCGGCAGCCCACCCTCAGCGACTGGTTCGGCGGTGGCTCGTACCGTCGAGGTAGTCTTGACCTCAACCGGACAATCGTCGACGGCCACAATCCGATCGGCGCTCGGCGCAGGCGAGCTCGACGTCGACGAGGCGAGAAGTTTCGAGCTACAAGCCGCCCCGGGCGGACCCGTCGCCGTCGACCTGGTACCAAGCGATGACACCACCGTCGCGTCGTGCGCCATCCTCGTCGACGGGGTCGAACGAAGCTTCCGCCGCGGCTTCGCAGGCGAACCAGTCACCTGCCAGATCGACCTTGGCTAGAGCCTAGCTCAACGCTGTGCCCGTCCCAGTGCAGCGACATCTTCGGGGTAGGCCGGGATGAGCTCGAGAGATAGCCTGGATCACGATGGACGGTCCCGATCTGACTTGCTTTGTGATAATGCCTTTCGGTGAGAAGGTCGACGTGGATGGCACCACTGTTGACTTCGATGAGGTCTATGAGGAGATCTTGAAGCCAGCCATCGCCGGAGCGGGTGTGACCCCGTTCCGGGCCGATGAAGCAGTCGAGGGAGGCTTCATCCATCGGAAAATGATCGAGCACATCCTGCGAGATCCGGTGGCTGTGGTTGATATTAGTCTGTTGAACCCGAACGTCTTCTATGAGCTGGGTGTGAGACACGCACTCCGTGAGTCGGTCACCGTCCTTGTGCGAAGGCGGGGCACGAAGCTGCCATTCAACATCTCGAACCTCTCCGTTATTGAATACGACGAGACCGATAGTGATCAACTTTCTAAAGCTATGAGTTCGGTTCGCACATTCATTTCAAATGGGCTGGAAAAGCTGGAGAACGATAGCCTTGTTCACGAAGTTATTGACGTTCATATTCAAGAAAAGCAGGAAGGTATTCCGCGGAGCCTGGAATACTCCTGCGGCTTTAAGGGCATCACTGGGAAGGAAATCTGCCTCCGCACCGGCGAGATCGACCGTATAAAGGACATAGACGTCTGGGTCAACTCCGAAAATACCGATATGCAGATGGCTCGCTTTCACGATTTTTCGGTCTCATCTATTATCCGCTTCCTAGGTGCCGAAAAGGGCATTAGCGGAGGGGTAACTAGCGATATTGTGAACGACGATCTTGTCGCAAAGATGGGAGCAGCTACCCGAGTCTCAGCGGGTACTGTTATTGCAACTTCTGCTGGGGCGTTGAAGGAGTCACACAACGTCGAACGGATCCTGCACGTGGCCTCGGTCGACGGTGAACCAGGCCAGGGCTATAGGCCCGTGGCTGGCTTGGCCAAGTGCGTTACGAGGTTATTGGATTACGTAGATGCGGAGTTGTCAGAGGCTGGAGTCTCTTCGATTCTGATTCCGCTGCTTGGAATCGGAACAGCGCCGACACAACTGCGTGAAATTGCAGATGAGCTAATAGAGGCGGCTGTGGTCTATGTGCTCGATAACCCGGAAACCGTCATGGAGCGGATCTGTTTTCTCACTTGGAGTGAGGCCGAGCTGGCAGCGTGTCAATCGACACTACGTCGGTTCAAGCAGCTCGAACCGATGGTACTGACCTAGCCTGCGACGCGGACCTGCTCCTATCGGTACCGGTCGTAGTAGCTATGGCCGCTCTCTAGGCTGTCGAGAACCATTTTCGCGGTATAAAGGCAGGACAATCGTGGTCTGATATCGGCTATCAAGCTGGCCTGGCTTCGCCAGGCGACAATGTCGAGTTGGTACCCTGCTTCGTGACCGCGAAGTATCGGTGGCAAACTTTCAACAATTGGCTGCACCGGATCGCGGACAAGTCGGATGGTTGGCACTGCGAGACCATGGGCAACGCCATAGGTTGTCCACGATGACGATGCACCGATATCTGCGATAAGCACATCGATCCCACGCAATGCGGTCATGATATCTGCGTCGGTCAGGTCGTCGGTAATCGCCACCGCTTCAAGATCGAGATCACCTGTGGGAATTCTGACTGCCTCTATGAGATCGCGTCCGGAGGCCCCCTGGCTGAGAAGAACACCGACCCTCCGGTGGAATTGTGTGAACGGGTTCGGCTGTGCCTGGGTGACACTGTCAAGCCACGGTCCGACTTCGTCCAGGCCAGTCCTGTCACTGGTTTTGAAGCGGATATTCTCGAAACCGTTGGATCGGAACTCGTCGGCAGGCACCGACAACTGTTCGTCGTAGATCACTAGCCGAGGAAGGTCCGCTCGTATGGCGAGAGCCATCTCGAAGAGCTGGTAGGGCGATCCGCGATAGTCTGCGGGTGCCGAGGTAGGCATGGGCAACACCGCCACGAAGATGTCTGCTCGACGCACTTGGCTCTCGATGCGATTGACGTAGTAGGGCGGAACGGAGCCGTCAGGGGCATCTACGGCCATATCTACGTAGGTGTGCATCCGGTCCCAAACATCGTGGTTGAGATCGACGTGTTCGGGTAGCCAGCTATGGGAGAGATATGCAGTATGCACTGTTTGTTCCATCTTTCCTGGTTAGTTCTTGCTGGTATTCGAGGTAACCGGCGGCACCGTTGTTGCGAACATAGTCAGCCAGTCAACAGGGTGCTCCAGTTCGTGAGTTGTCCGCTCGAGTCGACCATAGTCATCCTGAAGTATCGCGAATCCCGCATCATAGAGAGGTATCGCAACGTCTCGAGCACTCCAGTAGTTCTCAAAGAAACGCTGATCCGCTGCAAAGTCTATGACCTCGCTACACGCGCCGACCGGAAGATTGATCGCTACTATTCCGCCTGGCTTCAATATGCGATTAAGGCCTGTCAGGAAAGTGGTGAACTCCTCCCGGGCAACGTGCATTGGCATCGCGGCACACCAGATCGCATCGAATGTGTGGCGAGGGAAGGAGAGCTTCTGAGCGTCTTGTTGTTGGAAAAGGATGCGGCGATCGCGCCGGCGTGCAATATCGAGCATGCTTGTAGATAAGTCGACGCCCAAGACGCTGTGCCCGCAGTCTGCGATGTATGAGGCGTGGTGTCCTGGCCCGCAGCCGAGGTCGAGTACCTGAGAGTTGGCTGGGATTAGGGCAAGTAGCTTTTCTAGTGGTGCCACCGGAGGGTAGTCACACCATTGTTCGGCGAACTGGTGGGCGATCCGGTTGTAGGAATCGATGGTCGACCGCTTTAAGGACGCAGTGCCGAGCGCCCGTCGCGGGTCTGCGTTTGGGGCGACTTCTTCGGCCGCTTGGCAGATGGCATCGGCGAGATTACGCATTCGGTTCTCGACAACGAAGCCGTCTTTGAAGTCGACGAGCATGCGGCCCACTTCTGTCGGCCAGGTCGCGTTGTTCTGGTAGCCCGGGGCGAGCATGGTTATCCAGGGTTGGCTGGAAAGGGCGGTTCGTGTGATGGATCCAGATTCGCTAGCGGGTCCGATAAGTCTCACAACAAGGCGGCTATCAGCTGCCTCGACGTACCCCGGTAACGAATCGGCGCCGACTGCCTGGGCTTGTTCAAGCGTACGCGTGCGTATGCCGAACTCTCGGAGGGTGCGATCGACCAACTGTGCGGATCGCAGATCCGCAGGCGTATGCACCAGGCAGAGATCGTAGACAATTGCCGATGTCACTGGAGCGCTCATACCTCAGTGCACACCAGCCATATCCTCACGACGTGCTGCTCAGGGAACCCTGAGCTCGGTTCGCGGCCAGGGAGCGAAGGCTGGCCATTACCTCAACTCGGTCGGAGTCAGCAATGAGTCGGGCCAGAACGGTCATGCTGCTCACGCTGCTACACCAAGGCGAAACCTGGTCGCCTCTCGCCCATGCCACTGCCATGCGGGTGCAGAATTCGTCCTGTCCGACAGGTTGAACGTCGAGGCCTGCGGCCCTGAGGGATTCGAGTTCTTCGCGGGCCTTCCGATAGGTACTGAGCAACGCCGCACGCGACGTTGCCTCTTCCAAGACCGGCTCCGCCATAGCGTTGATCGTGGCCTGGATCTCAGTAATCAGCTCGGTACCAAAGCGCTCGAGCGAAGAATCGTCATAGACGAGAAAGCTGGTGCCACGTACCGTCGCTGGAATTGTGTCGTTGTGGGCATTGACGATTAAAACGCTCGGAAGACGGCGGCTGTG
Source organism: Acidimicrobiales bacterium (assembly GCA_050633745.1). Taxonomy (GTDB): domain Bacteria; phylum Actinomycetota; class Acidimicrobiia; order Acidimicrobiales; family SZUA-35; genus JAHELU01. Next base: position 16,182 of record JBOEHD010000154.1, on the reverse strand, counting down.
GGCAAGCCCTAGCTCATAGGTTACGAAGGGGCTGTGGTCGGTGAGATCGGCGAGGAAGAAATCGGCCCGTTCGATCGCCTGGATCAACCATTCTTGCCACTCAGGATCGGGGAGTACGACATCAAGTCGACTCATGGTCGCCCCGGCGGATTCGATTGCGTCGGCGACGACGCTCCGCACTTCAGCAAATTCCGGGAACATTGGCATAAGGGCAACACATTCCGGACGCTTCATGTTCGTAGACGCTATCACCGTGCGTTCAGCCGTTCATAGCCAACGGCGACTCTCTAGCTGGGTTGATTCAGTCATCTTGGCCCCAGGGCGAAGGCGCGCCCCGGGGTCGGCATTGAACATGCGCATCCCGCCCCGCGCTGGTCGCCGCTGCGGCGGCCCCGCTAGGAGCTGAGCTCGGCGATGCGCTTTTCCATCTTCTCGATCGCCATCGCCCATCCCTGGCCACCGGGGGAGTCGGCGGGAACGCCGACGTGGGTCATGACCATCTTGGTCGTGGCGCCGAGGTCTTCGAGTTCCACGACAACCGAAGTGGACATCGGCGCACCAGCGGGCATTCCCATCTGTTCCGCAGTCATAGCGTTGCCGTCAGCATCGGCCATGGCCTCGGTGTAGACCAGCCGGGTCTTCGGGTTAACCTCACGGTACTCACCGACAAAGAACATCTGCATTTGGCCGTTGGGGGTTTCCATCTCCATGCCGATGTGCCGGCTGCCGCCGACCTTCACGTCCATCTCGGCCTTGGGGATCGTGGCGCCCATCGGGCCGTACCAGTTTGCGAAGTGTTCGGCCTCGGTCCACATCGCCCAGATCAAGTCGATCGGGGCGTCGAAGGTGCGTTCGATCTGGACGTCTTTTGTTTCAGTCATTGGTTATACATCTTTCTTTCTTGGTTTCTTGTCTGGCTTGGTGTTTTGGTTGTTCTGAATGGTTCGGACATAGTCGTCCAGGCGGTCGAATCGGTCGTCCCAGATATGGCGGTACTGCTCGGCCCAGTTTGAGACTTGTGCCAGCGGAGCCGCATCGATGGCGCACGGCCGGAACTGTGCCTGCCTGCCACGAGTTATCAGTCCGGCGCTCTCCAACACCTTGATGTGTTTGGAGATCGCAGGGAGTGTCATGTCGAAAGGAGCTGCGAGGTCGTTTACGTTCGCTTCTCCCTCCGCCAAACGTGCCAAAATCGCACGTCGTGTCGAATTGGCGAGCGCAGCAAAAGTCTCATCGAGCTGGGCATCTTCGAACGCTGCAGTTGCAGTCGTCACTGGGTACCACCTTTCCGAACTTCTTCCGAACTTTCCATACTCGTTAATTAACCTATGTGGAAAGTAACATCAAGACCGGTTGGCGTCAAGGACTAGAATTTGCCGTTGTTGTTGTTCCACTCGCTTCGGGGCGGGACCGCGTCGACGGTGTCCCAGTGCTCGACGATCTTGCTGCCCGCAACCCGATATAGGTCGTAGAACGAGCTGTGGGTCTCGCCGAGGTGGCCCTCGCAAATGCAGAGCACAAAGTTTCCCTCTGCCAGTACCCGATGGATCATCTCGTAGCTCCTTGCCAGTAGATGCTCGAATCGAACTTCCACGTTCGGGCTGAGCCCTGGGTTGTGATCTGGGCTGTGCTCGGTGTAGCTCGCCTGGTCGATGTAGTGGTCAAGCTTTTCGAGACGCCGACCGAGAAACACATCGTCGACGAACGAACGGACAAGCTGGCGATTGGATTCGGTGTGATCCAGGTCGTTGGCCTCGGTCGGTCCGTCGGTCATCGAGCGGCCGGAGGGGTTTGGCCCCATCCGGGACTGGATGTTGTCCCAGTGCTCAACCGCTTGACCGTCCTCAAACCGGAACACCTCAAAGCCGACGTTGCGGTCGGCGAAGTCGTACTCGGTGTGAGCGAACACAAAGTCGCCGTCCTCGAACGCCCGAACAATCTCCACATGGGGAGAGGTCTTCGACAACCGCAGGAACAGTTCGGCTAAGCCTTCGCTGCCTTCCAAGGTATGGGGGTTGTGCTGAACGTACCTGTCTTCGTTCACCACCGCCACGGCATCGACCTCGCCGGTCTCGATGCTCTTCAGCAACGCGCGGATCTGGTCCTTCTTCTTAACGGTCATGAGCGGTAGGTCCTTCCGACGTCGGGCTCGGTACCCGTTACCTGTCTTGCAGGATGCCGTTGCAGAGCTCGAGAATCGCCGGATCGGCCAGGGTCAGAGTCGCCAGCTCGGACTGTTGAAACCATCCCAGCCGGTCGTGTTCCTCGGGCGCGCGGTTTGTCACGTCGCCAGACCACTCGTCGATGGCCCAGACCGTGAGGTGCGTGTCGTCGCCGATCGCTGCGTCAAATACTGCGTCCCACCGTGGCGGGGAAATCTGAACTCCGAGTTCCTCATGCAACTCTCGGACCAGTGCCTCGGCGCTGGTCTCGCCATCGTCGACATGGCCCCCGGGCAGATCCCAGACATCGGGATACCACTCCAGTTCAGGCCGTCGATGGCAGAGCAAGACCTGTCCATCGCGATACAGCACCGCGGCGACGACGACGTGAGTGACGCTCATGCGGCGACGGTTACCGGCTGGGTCATAAGCCCGAAGTTACTACGACGTTCTCCGGACCACAGCGACTACGGCCGCTTGACGCCGACCGGGCTGTTCGTGCCGCGGCAGAAGGTGGTCGGCTACGGTGAGCCGATGTCTCTGATTCGGCCTCTGAAGATGTCGCCCGGGCTGGCTTCCGCTACCTCCTATCGGTCGATTCGATCCTGGTTCTCGACCGGCAGCGTTCTATCAGCAGCTTCGTTCGCCTGCGTGCAGTCCTTCGGCTCGGTCATGTCGATTTTGTCGGTCGGTTCCGCCGGCTCGATCTTGTCTGTCGGTTCGGCCGGGTCGATCCTGTCGATTGGATCGGCGGGGAGCTTGCTTTCGTTTGGTTCGGCTGGTTCGATCCTAAGCATGCGGTCTCAGGGAAAGATTCTCTGCGTCGATAACCAGCCGGTTGGTCCAACCTCACCTCACGTCAGGTCAACGATCGGTGGCGTCGGGGCCGCCGCGGCAAGCGTTGTAGCGCTGACAGCTACTGCACGAGTCCTCGGCTCGCTAAGGGCGGCTTAACATGACGATCAAGATCGGATACCTTCTGCCAACCCGCGAAAATGTGATGCGGGGCGAACATGGCACGAAGGGCTTGATCGACGGGGCCAGGCGGGCCAACGACCTGGGTTTCGACTCGGTCTGGGTCGGCGACTCGTTGATTGCCCGACCGAGACATGATCCCCTCACGTTGCTGGCCGGTATTGCCGCCGCGGTCCCAAACATCGATATTGGAACTGCGGTGTTGCTGCCGGCGCTGCGCAACCCTGTGGTCCTGGCCCAGCAGTTAGCCACCATCGATCAGATCAGCGAAGGCCGGCTGATCGTCGGGGTGGGCATCGCAGGCGACAACCCGGCTATCAGAGCCGAATTCACCGCCGCCGGAGTCCCGTTCGACAGGCGAGTCGGCCGACTCATGGAAGGAGTCCGGCTATGGCGGGAACTATGGCGAGGAGAGCCGGTTGATTGGCACGGTCGCTGGCGGGTAGAGAACGGAACCCTGGCACCGGTGCCATTCGCCAGGCCGGACCGCCCGGATGGTCCGCCGATTTGGCTGGCAGCGGGAGTGACCGCCGGCATCGAACGGGCAGCAAAACACTTTGACGGCTGGTTCCCCATCGGACCGAACGCCGCCTCGTTCGGCGAAGGTAACGTGCACTACCGGGCGACGGCTGCAGCCGCCGGGCGAACCCCAACTACTGCGCTGTATCTGACGATTGCCATCGCCGATGATCAGGCCGTCGGCGATCAAGCTCTCGACGACTACCTCGAGAGCTACTACAACGCGCCCGGCGCGGTGATGCGCAAGATTCAGGCCTGCCATGCCGGGTCGCTCGACAGCGTGATGGGGTACCTGCAAACCTGCCTAGCCGCAGGGGCGCAACATCTGGTGCTGCGCTTTGTCGGCGACCACAACTCGTCCCTCAAACAGGTCGCCGCTCGTCGAGCCGAGCTATCGGCCTAACACTGGGCCCGCCAATCATGTCAATCTCCACCGTTCTACTCGACCTCGATGGGGTGATCCGCCACTTCGACCGAGGGCACGCCGCTTCGGTCGAAGAACAGTACGGCCTAGAACCCGGGGTTCTCGCCGCAGCCGGATTCGAACCGGCACTCATGCAGCAGCTCATCACCGGCCGGATCAAGAGATCCGAATGGGGTGACCAGGTCGGTCGCCAAGTCGGAAGTGTGGATGCGGGCAGGGCGTGGCTGACGGATATTGGCGCTGTCGACCGGCACATGCTGGCCGAGGTTGATCGCATTCGAAGGGCCGGAACGACCGTGGCCATACTGACCAACGGAGCCGACACTATTCCGGCGGAAATGTTGACCCTCGGACTTGTTGATCACTTCGACCAGATCTTCAACACCGCCGAAATCGGCTTCGCCAAGATCGATCCTCGGTCGTTCGAGTACGCCTGCACCGCTCTCGGCGTTGAGCCAGCGGCGGTATTCTTCACCGACGACTCAAAGTCGAATCTGCCTGCGGCCATCGGGCTTGGCATGACCGCTCGTCACTTCGAGGGCATCGAGTTGTTTCGCCAACATCTGGACGAACTGGGTATCGAACACTGACGTCGTGCCCTTCAGCGGCGGCTCGGTCGGCGCTTACTTCTTGGGCGGCAGGCTGCGGGCGAAATCCATTCCTCGTTGAACCCAGGGGGCTAGCTGCCGCTTGGTTCGAAGCCGTTCTGCGTCGACGAGAACCCACCCCTTCATCGGCCGCCCTCGCATCTCCATCTGGCTAGCACCGCTCCGTTTGAGCAAAGCCCCGATGGAGGCAGGATCGACCCTGACCATCAGCCCGCCCTGGCTGCCGGCCCCCACCGCCATCGAACCGCCGACTAGAAACGCCAGACCGCCGAACATTTTCTTCTCGGTAACTGCGGGGTCGCCGCCGATCAGCTCGCGAACACGCTCGGCAAGATCCTCGTCGTAGGCCATTAGAACGCTGTGGCCTCGTTTGAGATCTCGCCGTCTTGGAGACCCTCGATCTGTTGCCGTAGTTCCGCGCTACGGTCCGGCTCGTTGCGCCACAAGATTGGCTCCGACCCGACCTTGGCGTCGTCGATGATGGTGCTGGCGATAAACTCAGCGACGGCGTACATGCCGAGGAACACCAAACTGACGATGACTGGCGGTAGGAGCCACGGCACGATGGCGTACGCCGCGACGATGCCTGCCCCAAACTGTTTGCCCCACAGGCTGGAGAAGATCACCGGAGCGGGGAACGCCAGCAGGGCCGCGATCAGCCACTGGCCGGTGGCCAATGCGAAGCCGATGTAGCCGACGCCAGCGGTTGCTAACAGGGCCCACAGGATCACCGAAATCCGCCGCCACCCTCCGGCCGCGAACCTGGTCCGGAGCGCGGTGGCACTCCACATGATCCAGCGCTTGATGTATCGCACCCCGTTGTCTTCCAGCATGAATCGGAAATAGCGGTCGATGTGTTGCTCGGTCACGCCTTCGGGGATCTCACCGCCGATGAACCGGTCATGTATCAACGCCGCCGGGGTATGGATGCCGTAGGTGTTAGCCCACCAGCGGATCGGCCGGGGGATCGAGGCTAGGTCGGTGTCTTGAAGGTCGTCTGGATCGAGCGTACGAAGGGTTCGCATTGTGGCCGCGTCGAGATTGAGGTGTTCGAGACCGGTTTGGCCAAGGTACTCAAGACGAGACTCCAGCTTGAACGACTTTCGGCTTCGTTGGGCGAGGCGGATAAATCCATCACCTGCGCCATCATCGATCAGAAAACTCTTTCCCCATTTCGGGCTATTTCCACTGTTGACGGCCAATATCCCCACCCTCTTTCGTGACACCTGCTTGCTGTCGCGCCACCACCATATGCGGTAGCGCCACTGCCGTACATCCGCCATCTCGATGGTCGGCATCGCAAAGTCGGTCGGAAGTTGCTGCCAAGTACCGTCGGTGGTTGGGCTAGGTTGGCAGGGTGCTTCGTTGGCAAAATCGCGGAGATCTGCTCCGCTGGTGGCGAGAAGACATCGCCGGAATTTCCCAACGCGAGTTGGCCGATGAGCTTGGAGTTGCAAGGACCGCGGTCACCAATTGGGAACAAGGCTCCCGCATGGTCTCGCTCGACTTTGAACGAGTCGATCAGACGTTGCAGGCCGATGGGGTCCTTGCCGGACTGCTCTGGTCATTCGATACTCCGTCCGGTATGCAAGCGCGCCATGTTTGGAGCAGCGTCTACCCCGGTGCTTCCAGTCCGGTCTGGATGTGGATCCGTTGCTCGACGCCAACGATCGCCATCGAGGCCGAGTGGGGCTTCTACCGGTTTGAGGGTGAGGTCGCGCCGGGTGAGAACGGTCTGCTGGTAACGCTCGGAGTGTCGATCGAACAGTCCCCGGTTGTGGTGCAGCTTTCTTCGCCCGGCTGGGTCGACTTCGGTCGCGGCGTTGTGCCTCCCGATGTGCCCGGTGCGCCCGAGGTCGATCCGGTGTCCCTGGTCGTGCCGAGTTCAGCCTCCGGCGACTTCAGCGAAATGTTGTCGAGTGACATCGCCAAACAGTTTGCTGAGTCGCCAACACCCGAGGTCGCAGGCTTGGGCGAGGAGGGCCTCAAACCGGTCGAGTCGCTGATCGGGCGATCACGAGCGGCCGACCGGTCAGCCCGCCAACCGTCAGGAGCGGCCCGGGTATGGCCGTCGATCAGCGAAGGTCTTGAGGTGCCTGAGCGGGCTCGCTTTAAGGCGCTGCGCGAGGCGCGAGGCCTTTCGCTTATCGAGACGTCGCGCCGCCTTGCCGAGGTAACAGGAACGAAGGCATCGAAAGACACCCTGCGGCGATTCGAGGATGACAAGGGCGACCCGCACGACCGTCTGCTTCAAGTGGCGCTCGACCAGGTGCTTGGGGGCAATGGGCATTTGGCGGTGATGGAAATCGCTTCCGGTCACGGGCCGGGCACCGTCAAGATTCCTCACTACTGGACCGGTCCGGTTTGGTTGGCTTTCTCGGCGGCCCCCGGTGTCTCCAGCACCAAGAAACCTGATGATGCCGATACTCGGATTGTCGATCTGCAGTGGGGGAGCTGGCGAAGGAGAATCGATGGTGACCTGCCGCTGCTGGTCGTGAGCCATGCCCCACTGGCTCCGCTGCGGTTAGCGACCGATAAGTCGACCCATTGGACCGTTGGAGTTGGTCGAAGGGCCGGTGCTATACCGATCAATCACCGCTGGCTGCCGGACAGTATCGACACCACCCATGACGCTCTCAGCGAGTATCAACGGACGTTGTACGGGGCGCTGCGTCATGCTCATGAGCAGCACCGGGAACCGGGCGAACAGAGTTGACCAGCCAGGTGTTCTCCGGCGACACTCTAGGGGCGTCACGATTTGGCGCATTGCTGTAGACAATCATCGGCCCGCCGCCTTGTATTGAATATGGAGGGGGCCCTAGGAGGGGCGACTCCTAGGGCCCCGCACCGCCGCGGCGGCAACCAGCCTCAACCATGTTTGGTGACTAAACGTAATTAGGGCTGCGCGCCGCCAATTTCAATACTGACAGCATCTGCGTGCTGCATCAAGCGCTTGACCTGCGGTAACGTCCGCCGGACGCGCTCGAATACAATGTAAGTCGCCCTACTTCACGGCTGTTTCGCCGCTCAAGTGGCCGCCAAAATGAGGGTTGAACTAATTACCTGAAGCGGTCGCTCAACCGACGATGTCGGCCATGAGCTGGATGGCTTCCTCGCTCGGAGTCGAGACCGTGAACCCGGTGATTCCTGAATCTGCCCACGCTTCCCAGCGCTTCTCGATTCGTTTGATCGAACCGTAGAGGCCAGCCTCGTCGACGTACTCGTCGGGAATTGCGTCGATCGCCTCCTGCTTGCGCCCGGCCAGGTAGAGCTCCTGAACTCGCTCGGCCACGTCGGGGTAGCCACGGTGCCTCATGTGCTCGTTATGGAAGTTCAAATCCTTATGGCCCATGCCACCGACATAGAGGGCGATGCCTGGCTTCAGTTGGGCCAGCGCCCCTGCCACATCGTCGGTGATGATCACCGGACCGCGGCCCATGATCTCGAAGTCGGACCATGACTTGGTCACACCGTTCTTGGACGCTCGACGGAACCCTTCCTCGATCCACGGCTTGAAGAAGTCCATTCGACCCGGCACAAAGTGCATCGGTAGCCAACCATCGCAGAGCTCCGCGGTGAGCTTCACCGTGGCCTCCGAACCCGAGCCCATCCAGATCGGCAGGTCTCTGTTGGTGTGCAGGATCGACATCAGCGGTTTGCCGATCCCCATCGATCCTTCGCCGGTAAACGGCAGTTGATACTCCCGACCATCGTGCGACACCGGGTCTTCGCGCAGGTTGATCTTGCGCATGATCTGAATGTAGTCGCGTAGGCGCCAGTAGGGCTTGCCCCATGGCTCGCCATACCACCCCTCAACGATCTGCGGCCCCGACACACCAAGTCCGGCGATAACCCGGCCGCCTCCGGCGAGAGCGTCGACGGTTTGGGCCTGCATCGCGGCCATCGCCGGCGCCCGGCCAGCCAACTGCATGATGCCGGTGCCGAGACGGATGCGCTCGGTCTTGGCCGCAATCCAGGCTAGGGGGGTGATGGCATCGGAGCCGTACGCCTCGGCGGTCCACACCGAGTCGTAGCCGAGCCGCTCAGCCAGCTGAATCAGATCGATGGGCACCCGCAGTCGAGCCCCTGAGTAACCAATAGACAGTCCAAGCTTCATAACTACGAGTCTCGCGCAGCTCACTCGGGATCTCGTAATGGCGCCGTGCAACGACCGATGCCAACGGGACGTAAACGACCGCTTTTGTATCGAGGCGAGGGTGGTGGGTTAACGTCTCGGGATGAACAGCTCGGGTCCGTTGACCGATCTTCGGGTTATCGACCTCACCGATGACCTCGGCCGCTTCGGCACCAAGCTACTAGCGGAGTTCGGGGCCGAGGTTTGCCGACCGAGCGGTTGGGGTTCGAGCGGGCGAGCCATGCCAGGTTCCGCTGGCGGCTTTGGCGGCCACCTCGATTGGTGGTTCGACGCAGCCAAGACCTCCATCGAGCTGGACTTCGAAACCGAAGCCGGTCGACAGCGGTATCGAGAGCTGGCAGCCGGCGCCGACCTGATCATCGAATCGATGCCGCTCGGGCGGCTACAAGAACTGGGCCTCGACTACGAGAGCCTCCGCGAGTCCAACCCAAGACTGACACAGGTGTCGCTTACCCCGTTCGGCCGTACCGGTCCCCGGGCAGGCTGGCAGACGTCCGACCTCGTGGCTGGGGCGCTGGGCGGTGTGCTCTCGATAACCGGTGAACCGGACTACCCGCTGAACTCCTGGGGTTCGCAGAACTACAACTTCGGTGGCTTCGCAGCGGCGATCTGTGGCCTGGCGGGGGTTCGTTCGGCCCGAGAACACGGGCGGGGCCAGCTCGTCGACCTCTCGCTGCACGAGGTGGTGACCGGGTCGATCGAGAACCTCTTCATGCAGTACTTCTACGACGACCGCCTTGAATTGCCAAAGCTCGCCGCTCGCCAGGGTTCGCTGCACTGGCTCGGTGCCTACGAGGTGGTCCCGGCAAAGACCGGTCATGTCATGATCACCCCAACACCTCAGTCTGAGCAGTTGATCAACTGGATGATCGAGTGCGGCATCACCGAGGCCGAGCCGTTTATCGGGCTGGCGGTCGAAGAACTACTGGCCCGGATGCCGGAACTCATGGCGGCGATGAAGGCCTTCACCCTCACAAAGCACGCCGATGAACTGTTCGACGAAGGTCAGAAGCGCCACATCGCCTTCGGCGAAGTGCAACGAACCGCTCAGGTGGCGGCTAACCCACAATTTGAGTTCCGAGATCTTTATAGCGACATTCCGGCACCCGCTGGCGGCGCCGTCAAAGGCGATACCTCTGTATCGCCATCTGCGTCTTCCTCAGGACCTTCTTCTGGGGCTTCGGTTCGGGGGCCGTGGCGGTTGGTGCGGTTCGGCAACGATCCGATAGCGACACCGCAGGCGCCGTCGCTCGAACCCGCAGACACGGCGGCCATCGCCGCTCGCTGGCTCGACCAGCAGGGGGATCGGCATGCCAGCGATCGGTCGACCGGAGCAGAGTCGGTACCCAGGCCGCTCGATGGGCTGGTAGTCCTCGACCTCAGCTGGGTACTGGCTGGACCGTTCTCAACCCGGCTGCTTGGCGACCTCGGCGCTGACGTCATCAAGGTGCAAACCGAAGAGCGGGCGACGCTGGTCAACCGACCCGACTTTCCCTACTACCCGGTTTGGAACCGTTCGAAGCGCTCGGCGACTCTGAACCTGAAGCGTCCGGAAGCGCTGCCGGTCATCCGACAGCTGGTGGAAAATGCCGACATCCTGGTCGAGAACTACAGCTCGGGAGTGCTCGACCGGCTTGGGCTCGGGTGGGAAGACGTTCGACAGTGGAACGATCAGCTGATCTACATCTCGATGTCGGGCTGCGGCCACGAGGGCCCGTGGAAGGACGTGATTAGCTACGCCCCAACCATTCACGCCCTGTGCGGTTTGACCGAGCTGACAAACCCGGCCGGTCGGGGAGATGTCGGCTGTGGTTTCTCGCTCAACGACCACGCCGCCGGATTCGGGGCCGCGCTGTCGGTCCTGGCCGCGATGGAGGCCAGGGAACGCACCGGCCTAGGGCAACACATAGATATGGCGCAGCTCGAAGTTGGCACCTACCTGACGGGCCCAGCGCTGATCGACTATTGGGCCAATGGCCATGAGACGACATCGGCGGGCAACGTGGATGGCCTCGCCGATGTGGTCCCAAACGAGGTCTATCGCTGCGCCGATGATCGATGGCTAGCCATCACCGCCATCGACGACGCCATGTGGGCCAAGCTAGCTATGTTGCTTGGCCACGATGGTGGCGACGCTCTGGCCGAGGTCGCGGGGCGTCGCCTGGCCAGAGCACAGATCGATCAACTGCTGAGCGACTGGTGTAAAGACCAGAACGGGGAGGCGGCGATGGTCAGGCTGCAAGAGGCCGGCGTCGCGGCCGGGATCGTGCAAAACGCCGCAGACCTAGCCGACCACGATGAGCAGTTGGTGGCCAGAGGGTTCTGGCTTACCGCCGAGCTCGGCGAATTTGGGGAGCGTCGCCATGACCGATTCCCCGGATTGTGGAGCGAGGCTGACCTGGCCCCATACCGCAACCCGCCGTCCTACCTCGGTGAGGCCAACTTTGAGGTCTGGACCGAGCTAGGTGGTGTCGAATTCGACGAGGTCGCCGAAGGCATCGCCGACGGCCTGTTCTCCTAGCTTGGTTCTCTAGTTCTGCCCACTTAGTTAGAGGCCGGTTTCGGATTCAGAATTAGCCACCGTCTGGTGGTGATGGCGAGAGCCAACGCCGCCGCAGCGATGGCGGTCATGGCCACCTGAGCCCAGCGATACCCCGAGGCCAGGGCCAGGGGAAGCCCCGAGTTGATGTCGGCCGGCTCGCCTGCCAGGAGATCCCGCAGACCTTCGACGTTGCCGGTGTCGTTGTCGACGACGAAGAACATGACTGTGCCGACCACGGCGATGCTGACGATCAGGCCGATGAAACGGAAGAACTGATGGGCGGCGTTTATCCGCCCAAAGTCGCTGCCGACCGCTCGCTTCTGTAGCTCGGTGAGGTAGGGGATGCTGGCGCAGCCGATGCCCAAACCTCGCACCGCCGAAGTAGCGGCGAGGCCGGTGTAACTCGGGTCGGTTCCCAGCAGCGCGCCGGAGGCGGTGCCAGCCAACAGCACGACGAAGCCGCCGATGGCCACCGACGGTCCGGAATAATGATCGAGCAGTCGACTGGTGATCTGGGCCCCCATCGTCCAAGCCAACGAGAAGAACAGCAGCGAGAACGCCGCCGCGCCCTCGGAACGGCCAAGCGAACCGCGCACCACGATCGGCAGGTACAGGTTCAATGCCACCGCCGCGGCCATACCGCAGGCGATGGTCACGCCGATCAGCCGGTAAGGGTTAGCCGCCACATGGGCCCGCTGCAGTACCGGGTTCGCTGTTCGTCCGGCTTGGATCCACCACACCACACCGAGGGCCAGGGTGGCCACACCGAGGATCGCTGTCCGCGCCGAAAGGGTCGAGAGCGCGGCGATCAGAACGAAGATGAAGGCGGTGGCAAGTGTCAACCCGGTGATGTCGACCGAGCCTGCGGGGCCGGTGGCCTGCTCCTCTGGTAACGAACCTCGAGCGAGATACCAGGCCCATGCCCCGAGTGGCACATTGATCCAAAACACCCCGGCCCAACCGATGGTCGAGATGAAGATGGCGGCGGCCGCCGGACCCAACACCGACATCGAACCCCATACCGTTGACTGCGCTGCGTACTGCCGGGCCCGCAGCTGTTCGGGGTAGATCAGGCCGACCGCAGCGAAGGCCACCGAGATCAACGCCCCGCCCCCTAGGCCCTGGATCACCCTGGCCCCGATCAGGATCGGCATCGTCGGTGCTAGGGCGCAGGCCACGCTGCCACCGACGAACACAAACAGCGAAAGTTCGAAGGTGCGGCGTACTCCCTGCTGATCGATGATCGGCCCCGCAGCCAACGTGGCCACTGATGAGGAGATGAAGTAGGCGGTCAGGATCCACGATGTCAGCGACACTTGGCCGAGCTCGGCGGTGATGTCGGGGATGGCTGCCGCAACCGCTAGACCCTCGAAGGCCGACAGGGCAATGGTGGTGATCATGGCGATCGTCACTGGCCGCAACGGCTGGGTCCAGATTGAGGTTGGGGCCACTGCCGTCACCTGGCAACTCTAGTGGCGAGGCGCCTAGTCAGGTCGAGTAGTTAGAGTCGGCAGCCAGAGCCGGGTTAATGTCTGCGACCGTTTGCTTCCAGGGCGATTCGAATCCAGAATGCTGAGCAGTCTTTTGAAGCGAAGGGGAACCTACCTGTGTCACGCATCCTGCGATCACTCGATGATTTCAGTGCCGCCGTCTCCGAACACGAGATCCACACCGTCGAGCTGGCGGCCCCTGATACCCAGGGGCATCTTCGAGGCAAACGTGTGCCAGCCGAGCGATTCCTGGCTGACACGCACCGGTCGGGAGCCAATGTGGCCGACGCCATGTTCGTGTTCGACATGCAGAACGATCTGCCGGACAACGAGTTCATCAACATGGGAACCGGCTATCTCGATTGTCACTTGACACCCGATATGGCCAGTGGGCGGATCTTGACCCACCGGCCAGGCTATGCGCTGGTGATGGCCGACGCTGAGGACCCCCACGGCAACCCGCATCCCATGGCCCCCCGCACCGTGCTCGCCGCCCAGATCGCACGCTGTCGAGCAGCCGGTGTCGATCCGGTGGTGGCGACCGAGATGGAGTTCTTCCTTTGCACCCCGGACTGGAAGCCGGTGCAGGAGCACATCCAGTACAGCTCGCTTACCGATGGGCTCGAACTCGAACCCGCGCTCTTCGCCATGCGCCAGGCGCTGCTGGGGGCGGGCATCGAGGTTGAGTCGTCAAATGCTGAGTACGGTCCGGGCCAGATCGAGATCAACGCCGGTCCCGCGGATGCGATGACTGCGGCCGACAATGCCGCACTATTTAAGTCGATCGTCAAACAGGTGGCGGTGCAGCACGGCCTGCGAGCCACGTTTATGCCCAAGCCCTGGGCCGAACAGTCTGGCTCCGGCATGCATGTGCATACCAGCCTGCGGGGCCAGGATGGAGCGAACGCCTTCGCCGATTCCGACGGAACACCAAACGAGCTGATGAGCGCCTGGCTCGGCGGGATCATGGAACACGCCGCAGCGATGACGCTGCTGGGAGCGCCGACCAGCAACGGGCCGAAGCGAATCCGCCCGTACACCTTTGCCCCAACCCACATCCACTGGGGGCTCGACAATCGTACAGTGCTGGCTCGCTGCATCACCGAAGCTGGGTCGGGAGCCAACCGAGTCGAGTTCCGCTCCGCTGGCACCGACGCGAACCCCTACCTGATCATCGCAGGCATACTCGCCGCGGGCGTTGACGGCCTAGAGCGCAAGCTCGACCCCGGCCCCATCAGCGAGGGAGACATGTACACCGAGCCCGGCGAGTGTGTGCCCCTGCCCGCCGATCTCGCCTCGGCCATCGAGGCCTACGACAAGTCGGCGCTTGCCGGCCTGCTCGGCGACGATTTCTCCGCCAGCTTCGTCAGCATCGCCAGGGCCGAGGTGGCTCTTGCTGCTGAACACAATCCTGATCCCGATGATGTGAACGACTGGGAACGCCAACGGTTCATCGAGCATTCCTGATGAGCGACATCGGCGGCATCACCGACCCGGCTCTCTATCTAGATGGCATCCCCCACGATCGGTTCGCCGCCATGCGAGCCAAGCCCGGCTTGTTCTGGCACCCCTATGAGGACGACGGTTTTTGGGCTGTCACCCGCCACGCCGAGGTCAAAGAGGTCTCAAAGAACGCTCAGGTTTTCTCCTCGGCCATTGGCCACACCAACCTCTGGGATCTGGAAGCCGATGCCCTGGAAGCCCGACGATCTTTGATCGACACCGATGCTCCGGATCACACCAGGCTGCGTCGCCTGGTGGCTGGCGCTTTCACACCCCGCAGTATTCGGGCCTGGACCGAGATGATCCGCGATATCACCGTCGAGCTACTCGATGACTACCTGGAGAATGGGGGAGGGGACTGGGTTTCCGGGGTTGCCGCACCACTGCCGATTCGGGTCATCCTGGCCATGCTTGGCGTGCCGGTTGAGGACGCCGACTATCTGGTCGAGCTATCCAACTACCTGGTCGAAGGCACCGGCGACCAGCAGTCGATGCCGCCCGATGCTTTCGGGAACACAACCGAGCTGCGGCTGTTGCCATTCAACTCGCCAGCCAGTCACGCTCTCTTTGAATACGGCGAGCGGCTTGGCAACCTGCGCCGAGCCGACCCGCAGGATGATCTGGTCAGCCGCCTCGTCGCCGCCGAGGACGAAGGCGAACGACTCTCGTCCAGCGAGTATCGGAACCTGTTCCATCTGCTGATATTCGCCGGCAACGAAACAACCAGAACCGCGCTTTCCCACGGGGCGATGGCACTCGCCGCCAACCCCGATCAGTGGCAGCGGGTGCTCGCTTCCCCGGCCCTGGCCGAGTCGGCAACCGAAGAGATACTGCGGGTAGCCGCACCGGTCATGCATATGCGCCGCACCGCAGCGGTCGACACCACCCTGGCAGGCACCGACATCGCCGCAGGCCAGAAAGTTGTGATGTGGTACGCGTCGGCCAACTTCGACGAGACGGTATTCGACGACCCTCGCTCGTTCCTGGTCGACCGGCCGGAGAACCCGCACTTCGCCTTTGGCGGCGGCGGGTCACATATGTGCTTGGGGGCGTTCCTGGCCCGGCTTGAAATCACGGTACTTCTCGAAGAAATGCTGGCCCGAGGTATGACCCTTGCACAGCAGGGCGAACCGGAACGGACCAGATCCAACTTCGTGCATGGAATACTGTCGGTCGACATGAACTGTGGGGTCGCATGACCGAACATCGAGGCGCCGAACCTAGAGCAACGGTGAAGCTAAACGTTGAGCTGTGCATCGGGGTCGGTAACTGCGAGCTGTTACAGCCCGATCACTTCACCATCGACGAAGACACCGGCATCGCCGAATTGACCGGCGATGGAGTGATGGCGGTCGCAGCGGCTGAAGAGGTTGTCGACCGCTGCCCCAGTGGGGCGCTTTCGATTGAGCCCTGAGGTAGCGTCTCGCCGTTGAGGATCCTTGCTGGGCTCGAACCGGTGACAGGCTCGGGCTAGCCTTCGGAGTGTTCGTGACCGACGACGAGAGGATCACTTATAGATGGCTATCAAACCGGTGTCGGAGCTGATTGCCGAGGCTCGCAAAGAGCTCGACAATCACTCTCCGGCCGAAGCTAAGCGACGAGCCGACGAGGAGGGAGCGATCCTGGTCGACATCCGCGACGTTCGTGAACTCCAGCGTGACGGGGTTGTTCCTGGCGCCATGCACGCTCCTCGGGGCATGCTCGAATTCTGGATCGATCCGGCCTCGCCGTACTTCAAGCCCGTGTTCGCCGAGGACATCGAGTTTGTCCTCTATTGAGCTTCGGGAGGGCGGACAAGTTTGT
>JBOEHD010000153.1:0-27468 GCA_050633745.1 Acidimicrobiales bacterium | reverse complement strand
GATCTTGATGACCTCGGCGCCCTGATCAGCCAGGATGCGGGTGGTCATCGGGCCAGCCACCACCCTGGTCAGGTCGAGGACTCGAAGCCCTTCGAGGGGGCCGCTCATCGGCTAGCTGGGGTTTCGGCCGGTGGCACCGAGGAAGCGGGCCGAGGCGGGGGCATCGCTCGGCACCTCGACCGGTTCGCCGATCCGGCCGCTCTTAACCAGCATCGGCTGCATGCCTTCGATGGTGGCAAGGCTTGATGCGGCAACCGACTCGTTCAGGCAGGCGTCCATGTCGCAGGTCTTGGCTAGGTCCCAGGCGTGGGCTAGCGGATCCCACTGCACGATGCCGATCATGTCATCGACGGTGGGAGCGTCGAACCAGAACGGCCCCTGCTGTTGCAGCACACCGGGTTGATCGAGAGCCGAAAGCACTTCGTCACGACACTGATTCCAGGTCTTCACCGGGTCGGACATGTCTTCCGGCGGAGTTGGTGCGGCCATCTGGCCGGTGCTGGCCACCTTGGTGACCCCATTGAGGACAGCAACCTGGTGCTGCAGCAGGTCTTTGCCCGACCAGCCTTCGCAGGCCGAGTCGGCGGCCCAGGCGTCGGCAGGCATACGCTGCACGACGGCATCGAAGCCATAGACGGCGGCGGTAAAGTTCCGCAGATTCTCGCTCATTAGTGTCGTCCTAGTTGTTCGTCGGCTGCTTTGATGGCGCCGATTGTGGCCAACCGGACAGTATCCCCGGGGTCGCAGGGCCGCAAACGTCGATCGGGGATTGCTGGCGACCTCGGTAGGTGGCCCGAAGTGAGAGCGACTCGCTAGTCTCGCCCTATGACGAGCGATTCGGCTGACCCGTCCAACGATGCCAAGAACGGGCCACTCCCGCTCGCCGGGGTAAAGGTTCTCGACCTGTCGCGGGTGTTCGCTGGCCCGGTAGCGGGACGGGTTCTCAGTGACCTGGGAGCCGACGTGGTTAAGGTCGAACCACCCGAGGGTGACATCACCCGTTTGTGGGGTCGCAAGGCCGCCGGGCTTTCTACTTACTTCGTGCAGCAGAACGCCGGAAAGCGCAACATCAGCATCGACCTGCGTCAACCGGGCGGCCCGGAGCTAGTCGCTGACCTTGCAGCCCAGGCCGATGTGCTGCTTGAGAATTTTCGACCCGGCGTGATGGCAAAGTACGGCCTCGACTGGGATGCGTTGTCGGCGAGAAACCCTGGCCTGGTAATGATGTCTATCAGTGGCTTCGGCCAGGACGGCCCCGATGCTGGTCGAGCGGCCTACGCCGCGGTGGTCCACGCTGAGACCGGGCTGATCGAGCACGATTCGCTTGACGATCCGCTCGATGTTTCGTTCTCCGCCGCCGATGTGCTCTCGGGTATGCACGGCGTGATCGGGGTGATGGCCGCCCTGCGGGTGAAGGACATGACCGGAATCGGTCAACACGTCGACGTGGCCATGGTCGATGCCATGACCTTCTCAAGCGATCGCATCGTGGCCAGCCTCGACGGCCGCATGCACGATCAGCAGAACGGCGAGGTATGGAAAACCGCCGGTGGTCCGATCGTGATCCCCGGTGGACTGAAGTGGGTCTGGCATCAGATGTCGGAGGTCCACGGATTGGTCGACCCAACCCCGCCAGACGGTGACTTCACCGAGAAGCTGGCCAATCGTCGACGGGTCACCACCGATTACCTGTGTTCGCTGGCCGACCGGGATGCCGTCGTCGCCGTTCTCGACGAAGCGGGCTTGGCTTGGGGCGAGGTCCGGGAGCTGGAAGCGGTGTTGGAGTCACCGACGATCCAACATCGCCAGACCGTGGCCCAGGTCGACAATCGAGCAGGCTCTACCAGACCGGTTGTTCGTTCTCCCTACGTGATGAGTATGTCGGACACCCGCGAGGTTGGTCCGGCGTCGTTCCGTGGGGAGCACAACCACGAGGTGCTTTCCGAGTGGCTGAAGGTCGATGGTGGCACCGTCGACCGCTTGATGAGTGCTCAGGTGGTGCTGGAGGACGAGTGGGCAGACGGCTCGGGGTTCCTGCCCGCCGACGATGCGTAGATCACAGACCCTGATTTAGCTGCTGGCCCAGTTGCCTTCGCAGTGTTGTTTCACTGCTTCGATGTCCGATTCAACCGCCTTGGCGACGAACCGCTTGATGAACGGAGTCATCAGTCGGGCCAAGAGTGTGTGGGGCCGGATCTCCATGATCATCGTCAGGTCGGTGCCACCATCGGACGGCTCGTAGGTGAAGCGGGTGTCCCAAATCGTTCCGCCTTCATCCGACACCAGCCGGATCGACTCAGGAGGTTCGTACTCGGTGACTTCCAACGTCGAACTGGCAACGCGTTTCCCCATCGTGCGGGTCTCGATGAAACGGGTGCCTACCCCGGTCTTGCTGCTGGTCAGGAACTCAACATTGGTGATGTGAGGGATCACTTCGGCGAACCGCTCGATGTGAGCGGTTACGTCGAACACTGCCTCACGCGGCGCCAAAATGGTTCGCGTAACCTCGATTGTCCGCATGCGAATGCACTTTCGCTAGCCGATTGGCCCCAGTCTTCGGGCCGATTCCGAGATGTTAGCAACCATTTGGCGCGCAATGTCTGGAACACGTACCGTGGTCGAGGTGAGCGGGAGCGTGGGAGACGATCAGGACCAAATCGGCGATCCTCTTCTGCCGCAGCAGATTGCGTTGGCCGCCGAAGTTCGTCGGCTTGGTGATGCGGTACTCGGCCGGGCCATCGACTCGGACGAGATGGCAGACCTCGCTGCACAGCTGGTCACTATCAACGATCGGCTCGAACGAAGTCCTCGAACCCCGAAGTCCGAAAGTCTTCTCCGGCGCAACCGGGTTGCCACATTCATAGAGACCGGTCGCTGGCCGGATCCGCCGCCGAACGGTTCCCGAATTGAGTTCGACCCGGCATCGATCGTCGGCGGTGAATTGAACCCGTTCAGCATGAACGCTCGCTATTACCGCGAAGGTGACGAGGTGGTTGGCTTCGTCAACCTCGGGAGCTGTTTCGAGGGTCCACCGAGCCGGGTTCATGGTGGCGTTATCTGCGCGGTGTTCGATGAGGTGATGGGTTCGGTTTTTCGAGCGACCGGGACGGCATCGGCCTTTACCGGCGAGCTGAAGGTTCGTTTTGAAGCACCCGCTCCGCTGAACATCGAGCTGGAGTTCCGAGCGAGGCTGGTTGAATCGTCTGGCCGTCGCCGAATGTTGGAAGGCGAAGCGCGAAGCCCCGAAGGACAGTTCGCAACGGCTACCGGTGTCTTCATCGAGATGAAGCCAGAACACTTTCCCGAGATGTCTGACTAATCGAACAGCGACGCCTCACGCTTGAGGCGGATCGAGTCTGGCCATTCAAAGCGCCCTACCCGTCCGGCTCAAGCGTGAGACTATTCGCTCACTGCCGTAGGTAACTTCCTACTGGTTGCTATCGGTCCAACGTTGCCACCGTTGCGGCTACGGTTTCGCCTGCTTCAACACAGATCCCTTGCCGTTCGGCGTACCCGGTCCCGTTCCGGAACAGGTCGCCTTCGGGAGCGACGTATATCGCCCAGTGGCATCCGGGAGCGACGGTGGCTGCGATGGCGCCATCGTCACCCGTCGACATGCTCGTGACATAGGTGCCACGGGAACCATCAGCGTTCTCGGTGAACACATCGACGTTCACACCGGCTACCGGAGCTCCGGCGAGATCAACGACCGAAGCCGTGATCGTTGCCTGTGATCCAGCGATGGCGACGGTTGCGTTGAGGTCGTCAAGGGTTTCACCTTCAGCGACACAGCCAGCGGCGTTAAACCAGGGTTGGCTATTGATGAAATTCTCACCCTCTGGAGCGAGGAAGGTGATGTTGTAGCAACCGGGTTCCACCTCGAAGGAGTAACTGCCGTTGAGCTCACCGATAGCGCTGCGCTGCCAGATCCCTCGTGTGCCGTCTGCGTTCACTGTGAACAGCTCAACGCTGGGGTTAGGGACCGGGGTGCCGTCGGTAAAGCTCACCTGACCACCGACCGCTGATGGCAAACCACCTTCGGGACGGAGTTGGGCATTGTTGGTGTCGTCTACTTCCCCAGCTTCGACACAGGAAGGCGTGTTCAACCACTGGTTACCTGTGGTGAAGACCCGACCGTCTGGAGCGATGAAGGTCAAGACGTAGCAGCCTGGGTCGAGCTCGAAGGAGAACTCGCCGTTGCCGTCGGTGGAGGTGAATTCGAGGAACTCAAGCCGTTCACCGGCCTCGTTTGAGCCGAACAGGTCGACGCCTAAACCAGCGACCGGGGCACCGTCATCGGTGACCGTTCCGCCGATCACCGCATCCAATGGCGGAGGTGGGGGCGGAGGAGGTTCCTCTTCACCGTTGATGACGACCAGGTCGTCCGCTGCTGCTTCGACTAGCGAAGGGGTACCGGCATCGGCGGCCCTGAACTGCAGGCGCACGGTCTGGCCTGCGTACTGCGCTATCGGGACTCGTACTTGGCTCCAGGCCGCAGGTCGAGCTTGACCGGCTGCGGCGTCGATCCGCTGCAGGGTCGCAAGAACCTGAGTGCCGGTCGCATCGAGCAGATCAACCCCGAAGAAGTCGCCGGCGTCGGCGTTGGTGTAGTGAGCGAAGACGTAGTCATAGCCCAGGAACAACGCATCCTCTGAAAGCACGATCGGTGGGCTTAACGCGGTGGTCAAGCCACCGTCGACATCATCAAATCCGACGCCCGCTGGGTCACTGACAAGTCCGGTAACCAGGGCGCCGGTCCCGCTTGTGGTGGTGCCTAGCTGATAGAAGTTTCCTTCCAAGACCTGTGTCTCCTGCGGGGTACCCACCGCCCAGAGCCCTGTGGTGGCGGTATCGGTTTGGTCCTGTTGCCAGCCTTGATCGGTCTCGAAATCGTCGATTACCTGGACCTGGCCCTCATCGATCAGCGTGACGGTCGCGTTGGCGGTCCCGATGGTGCCGAGACCACTGGGGTCGACCATCGTGATGCTGACGTTCAACTGCTCCTGGCTCTCATCGACGCCGTCGCTGACCACGTCGAAGTCGGCCAGGGTGAACTGTGAGTTGTCGCTGTTGTCCGGTCCGATCACAACCGATCCGGAAGCGGCGAGGGTGGTGTCGTCAGCCCGGGTGCCGGTGTCGTCTGTGACGGTGTAGTTGATGGTGACCGCCTGGAGGAACGGATCTGCAACCGCTACCGAGAGGCTGGCGGAGGAACCCTCAAGAGCGACGGTGGGAAGCAGGTTGACCTCAAACGGGGTCGGCTCCGGTGGCGGTCCGAGGATCGAATGCAACAACACGTTCGGTGAGCCAGCGGGGTCGGTGACAACGCCGACCGTGCCATCGTTGACGATGGCGGCACCAACCGCTGCCGGAGAAGCCGATGGGTTGGTTTCGAGGTAGAGAGCGGCCACACCGGCAACGTGGGGCGATGCCATCGACGTGCCGCTGATTGTGTTTGTCGCGGTGCTGTTGCCGATCCACGCCGAGGTGATGTTGCTGCCGGGGGCAAAGATCTCAACGCAGGTGCCCCAGTTTGAGAAGCTCGACCGGCTGTCGCCCTGGGCGCTAGATGCGACTGTAATTACGTTCTGCGCTCGCGCCGGGGAGAAGTCGCAGGCGTCGCCGTTGTTGTTGCCTGCAGCCGCTGCGGTGGTGACACCAGCGGCGACCATATTGTCAGCTGCTTGGTCGACGGAAGGGGTGGTCCCGCCGCCGAGGCTCATGTTGGCGACCGAAGGTCCGGTTGCTCGAGCGGCAACCCAGTCCATACCGGCGATAACACCGTCGAAGCTGCCGGAACCTCCGCAATCGAGGACCTTCACTCCATAGAGGGTGACGTTCTTGGCCACGCCCCAAGTTTGACCGCCTACGGTGCCAGCGACGTGAGTGCCGTGGCCGTTGCAGTCGCTGTTGTTTCCGTCGGCGGTGAAGTTGATGTGTTCAACGACCCTGCCGCCGAAGTCGACGTGGGTGGTGTTGATGCCGGTGTCGATGATGTAGACATCAACGCCCTGTCCTGTCTGGTCGAAGTTGTATTGACCGTCGAGGGTGGCGCCTCGCTGATCGATCCGGTCGAGGCCCCAGGTCGCTCCGTCTTGCACATCGGAGATGCTCACCGTTCCGTTCGGGGTGACGTAGTCAACCGCCGGGTCGGCCTCGAGGGCGGCGACCGCTTCGTCGCTTAGCTTCGCTTCGAAACCGACGAGGGCTGCGCTATAAGAAAACCCGATCTCGCCGCCCAGCGACTCGGCCTTAGAGATAGCTGAGGTATTTGCCGATGCCGCCCCAATGGCACCCGGATCGGCCTTCATAACTACGATGTAAGACCCCTCGATCACCTGACTCTCGAAGTCTTGACTGACGACTGGTGCAGGCCGCCCATCAGCACTGCGGTCCTCCGCAGCATTAGCACTGCGGTCCTCCGCAGCAAGAACACTGCGGTCCTCCGCAGCATTTGCTGGAGTCAAACCAAACAAGGCCACTACTGCGAACGTCAGCACTGCAAGCAGCACAAAACGAACCCCTCTGCGTTCTCTCATTTATTGCCTTCCGCCGTTGGTGGTGTTCCCCATCTGAAGAACCACATGCGTGGCCCTGATACTAGGAAACACGCGCCCCCGGATTTTATGAGTAAAACCCCCTATATGACAGTTTTTGTGTATTTATTTGGCGGATGGGAGAGCCTCGAGTCACCTCAGTCGGTCAGACCTTCGAGGAAATCGATCATGGCCCGGTGAGATGTCTTGTCCTGGATCATAAAGAGGTGGCCGCCCTGGAATACCTTGAGTCGGGCATCGGGGATGCCTTCGACCAAGGCCATCGAGTTTTGCAGCGGAGCCTGATCGTCGTACTCGCCTGCACAAACCAATGTCGGCGCCTCGATGTGGTGCAGCTGCTGCGAAACGTCGTGGTTGGCGCGGGCCTCAAGTTGTAGCAGCATGCCGCGTTTGACCTCCGGGTCGGGGGTGGCTCGCATACGTTCGATCATGATGTCGTAGAACGAGCCGAGGTCGGGGATCGGGTCATCGACGGCCGGGTTCCAGCGCGAGTCGAGCAGGCCGAGCTTGATCTCGATTGCCGCTTCGGTGTCGAGCTTTTCCAACTCGTGCAGCGGGAATGACGGCAGCAAACCACCGGGCGACGTGCAGTTGAGCACTAGACGGTTGACTCGCCCACTGTGTCGGATGGCCAGGTTGAGCCCGACCATGCCACCGAAGCTGCTACCCACGATGTGAGCCGATTCCCAACCCAGAGCGGTCATCAACGCTGCTGCATCGTCGGCGTACTCATTCATGGAATAGGGGCCATCGGGCTTCGAGGTTTGCCCCAGCCCTCGCTGGTCATAGTGCACCACGTCGAAGTGTTTGTTTAACGGCGAAGCCATTGGCATCGACCGTCGAAGGTCACCGCCACTTCCGCTGATGTTGAGCAATTGCGGGCCGTTCCCGTAGCGCTCGTAGTAGACGTCGAGACCATTAACTTCGATAAAAGGCACATCCTTGGTCTAGCGCATCACCGGCTTGTCGGCGACTGAGAGGCGAGGCTGAGGCGGGGTTCGAGCTCGGCCAACTTCCCTGCCCGGGCCTTCCCGACCTAACATCGGTAGATGGTAGAGCTCCGTAAGTTCACCTCTGATACACCGTCCGTCGAGATAGTCGAGGCGATCCAGACCGATGGTGCGGCGATCCTGACCAACGTGTTGGATCGGGCGGCCTGCGAGCTGGTTAGGCAGGATCTCGACCCCTGGATCGCCGCTACGCCCGGCGGTAGAGACAGCTTCTCCGGCGAAAACACCCATCGAACCGGCGCCCTTGTTGCCCGTTCCCCGGCCAGCAGAGAGCTGGTGATGCACGACAAGATCGTCGAACTGGCCCATACGTTCCTCGATCCGTATACCAACCGAATCCAGCTGCACCTGACCCAGGTCATCAGCATCGGACCCGGCCAACCGACTCAGCCTTTGCACCGTGATCGGCTGGCTTGGGGTGGCTTCATTCCTCGCGAGATCGAGCCGCAGTTCAACACCATCTGGGCCCTCACCGACTTCACCGAGGACAACGGGGCCACCAGGGTGGTACCGGGCAGTCCCGGGTGGGACGACGATCGCCGACCGACCGACGACGAAAAGACCCAGGCCGTAATGGAGGCAGGGTCAGTGCTGCTGTATTCCGGATCGGTAATCCACGGCGGCGGCGAGAATCGCTCGGACGAAACACGGGTTGGGGTCAACATCACATACACCCTCGGCTGGTTGCGGACCGAGGAGAACCAGTACCTCTCTTGCCCGCCGGAGATCGCCAAGGACCTCGACCCCGCCCTGGCTGACATGATCGGCTACACCCAGGGCAACTATGCGCTCGGCTACTACTCCGATCCCGCGCAGGTCTCGTCGCACAGCGACCTAATGCCTCCGGAGCTAGCTCTCGGTCGACGCCCTGAGCGCAAGGTTGAGCAGGAGAGCGTGTTGTAACGTCGATAGCCTGCGGTGGCTATGGGCTATTCGACGCTGCTGTTCGATCTTGATCACACCCTGCTCGATTCCGACGCGTCGGAGGTCGCGGCGTTCGCCGAGGCTGTGCGTAGCGTCGGCCATGAGCCGAGCGACGACCTGTTCACCTGCTACCAGACGATCAACCGGGCGCTGTGGGCCAGGGTCGAACAGGGAGAGATCACCCCGGTCGAGGTAAAGGTCACCCGCTTCGAGCAGCTGATCGACCAGGCCGACATGGGTCATGGCGGCATCGGTTCGGCCAGCGCCGAAACCATGGCCAAGAGCTTTACCGCCGGGCTAGGGAACAACGGCGAGTTGTATCCCGGCGCCCGTGAGGTCCTCGATCAGTTGGCTGGTCGGGCCAGGCTGGCCATGGTCACGAACGGTCTGAGCGAGGTGCAGCGGGCTCGCATCGAGCGGCTCGATCTCGGCGGCTACTTCGAGTCGGTGGTGATCTCGGCTGAGGTCGGTTGTTCGAAGCCGGGGACCGAGATCTTCGATCTGGTCTTTGAGCAGCTGGGCCATCCGGAACGGTCAGACACGCTGATGATCGGCGACAGTCTGACGTCGGACATCCAGGGCGGCACAAACTACGAGATCGATACCTGCTGGTTCAATCCCCACCGCCAGGCGCGGCCCGAAACTACAACCGCTCGGGTGACCCACGAGATCGACAACCTGAACCGCATACCTGGCTTCCTTTAGCTGCCAGCCGGTTAGCTAGCCGCTCCGCAAGCTCAACTAGATCGAGCCGACGACTACTTCGCCGTGGCGCAGGCCGAGCACCGGGCGTTGCAGCACCGACAGGTCATCGCGAGGATCGGCGTCGAAGAACAGCACATCGGCGTGACCGCCGGGCTCGAAGCGGTGATCGGAACCGAGGTAGTCATAGGCCGCGGTGGTCGTGGCGTGCACGACATCGACCGGAGATAGTCCGTAGTCGGCCATCTTGAGCGCTTCGATGGCTACACCGCCGTGGGGAACTTCGATATCCGATCCGGCCAGAACCGACACGCCGGTCGATGGCGCGTCGGCCAAGAGCTCTCGAACGTTGTCGAGACCCTGGAAGAACAGCTTCCCGCCCGATGACTCTTTGCCGAGCATGTTGCCGATGGCTTCCATGGCGGCGATGGTCGGAACCCAGGCTCCGTTGCGGGCACCGAGGGCCACGAGATCGTCGGCGGTGATGAACAGCCCGTGTTCGATGCTGTCGATGCCGGCGGCCACCGCGATGCTGCTGGTGTCGGGGGCGGCAGCGTGGATGGCCACTCGACAGTCGGCAGCGTGGGCCACGTCAACCGCCTGATGCATGGCCTCTTCGGTGAAGTTTGTGAGAGCACCCTGGCCCTTGCGGGGCCAGTCTCCGATGAGTTTGACCCAGCTGGCGCCGCCGCCGGTTGAGGCCCGAACCGCTTCGACCAGCTCGCTTTCTTCAACCTCGTGAGCGAAACCGCCGTAGTAGCCGCCGGGGTTGGTCATGATGCGACCGGCCATCTGTAGCTCGGGTCGGGAAGCGGGCGGCTCGTCGAGCACCCTCAGGGCGACGCTGCTCCCCGATCCTTTGTCTGCGACCAGGAACACGCCGCCTTCGAGCTGGGCCCAGGCATTGGATTTCGCTCTGGCCACGACCTCTTCCGGGTCATCCATCGGATCCATGTAACCGCCGCTCAGGTGAGCGTGACAGTCGGCTAGGCCGGCCACTGCCCACCAGTTGGCGGAGTCGACTTCGTGATCGACCGCCTCCCCAGCGGGGCGGAAGTGCCCGTCGATAACGGTCAGTTGGCGGCTGGACCCGTCGAGGGTCCGGATGGTGAGTCCCAAGCGCATAGCCAGCAATCTAGTCGCCACACCTGACCGTGCCGAACAGGTGTGATTGTCACAGGATGCTGGTCTACTGAATGGGTGACCCTCGGTTTGCTGCTTACCAGTCTCGGACTTGGCCTGCGCCATGGCATCGACTGGGATCACATAGCGGCCATCGCCGATCTCAGCAGCACCGCCGAGAGCCGTCGTCGCGGATTTATGCTCTCGTTCCTCTACGCCATCGGCCATGCCGTCGTCGTGATCATGCTGGGAGCCTTGGCAATTGCGTTCGGTGCTGCGCTCCCCGATGGTGTCGACGTGTGGATGGGCCGAGTTGTTGGCCTCACCCTGGTCGCTCTCGGCGCCTGGGTTTTGATCGAACTGATCCGCAAGGGTCGAGACTTTCGGCTGCGCAGCCGCTGGATCCTGGTTCTGGGCGGCACCTTCGCCGGGCTACGGCGGGTTCGAGCGGTCGGGTCTCGTCGGAAGCTCTCCATCGAGCATGAGCACGATCACGTACATGACTCGCCAGACAGTGCTCCGCATGACCAGGTCCAGGCTCACGACCACGATCATCTGCAAGAACTGGCGCCGCTACCCGAGCCGGTCGATGAGCTGAGGTCTCCGGAGCTGACTTCGTCGGTATCCCGTTTCGGGGCTGCCCGCCTGGCTCTTTCCGACCGATTCTCGGCGATGGGCGGTTCGGGTCATAGCCATGGCGTGAAGCACCGACATGTTCACCGCCATGAGACCGAGCTGAACGAAACGGCGCCGATCACCGGCAACGGTACCGCGGCAGGCATCGGCGTTCTGCATGGCGTCGGTGTTGAAAGCCCCACGCAGATAGCGGTGTTCGTGGCCTCAACCTCCATCGTTGGGGTCGGGGCCGGTATGGCGCTGCTGCTGGCCTGGGTGGTCGGCCTGATCATCGCCAACTCTCTATTGGCGGTACTTGCGGCCTATGGGCTGCTCGGGGCGGAACGCAATTTCGCCATCTACGCCACGGTCGCGGCGTTCGTTGGTGTGGCCAGTTTGGCCATGGGCCTACTGCTGCTGTTCGGTATCGATTCGGTACTACCCGAGCTGCTGGTTTAGCAGCCGATACCGAGCCAGACCGGAATGTCTCGCGACGTTCCGGCGACCACTGCCTGGCCCGCGATGTTGTACTCAGCCGATGCGCCACCGTCGAACTTGATCAAATCCTCGTAGCCGTTGGACGAGGCCCAGTTCACTAGATCTGCCACATCAGCGTTTGCGGTGGCACCGAAGATCAGCCGCTTGCTGTCCTGATCGAATGCCACGAACGGATGCCGCACCGTTTGATAGGTGTATGGGTCGTTGTGGTAGTCGGAGGAGAAATCCTGATCGGTTTGCCCGTCGATGATCAGCGGGACCCCGGCCGCAGCCCAGACCCATTCGCTGTTGGTGACGATCTCTTCAGGAGCCAACACCTCGAGGTACGGCGAGCTTTCCGCCGACGCATGCCACGACTCCAAGGCCTTGCGTCCGCTCTTGTACATCACGCTGTTGAGTCGGGTGTCGTCGTCGCTGAGCGAGTCGCCGGGCCACACTTCCACCACGTCGGATGGTGACGCGTCGAACCGCAGCCCGAAGATCCCACGGTCGGTGCGATCCGATGAGCCTTTGACGTGCACACCGTCAACCACACCGATGCCCAGTACGCCGGGGTTGGCTCGATCCTTTTCCGATGCCACCAGCCAGTTGGCATTGATCGATGCCACCGAACAGCGGGAGGTGCCGGTCTCGAACAGATCGCGGGTCATGTCGACTTCGACGCCGCTGAACGATCCGCCGGGGATGTCCGTCTCGATGGCTCGATAGCCATGGTCGGTCATGTTAGCCGCCGCCAGGGGCACGATCTTGCTCTCCGCGCAGTCGTCGACAGAGGCCGACTGCTCGGGGTAGATGCTGTGACAGGTCGAGGTGAACTCCAGGTATTCGCCGAGCTCGACAAAGTTGATGATCATGTCCCAGCGGGTCAGCGAACCGCTGGTAAGAAGGCCGGCCCAGTACGCTCGCCCTTCGTCGTCGGGCTCTCGGCAGAGCACGTTGGCGTAGGCCA
This sequence comes from Acidimicrobiales bacterium, assembly GCA_050633745.1. Taxonomy (GTDB): domain Bacteria; phylum Actinomycetota; class Acidimicrobiia; order Acidimicrobiales; family SZUA-35; genus JAHELU01. The sequence goes on along the minus strand of JBOEHD010000153.1, from coordinate 15,091 downwards.
GGTCGACGAACTCGGCGTGAGAGAGTTCGCCGTAGCTGTTGATGAACTCCGGCCCCTGAGCGAACTGGTAGGCGATGTCGCCAAGAGTCGCCCCGCCGTTGCGGGTCTGAAGCCAATAGTCGAAGCCGTCTTCGTCAGGCTGACGGAGGAAAAATGCCTGGTACAGCCGCCAAACTCGGGCGTGGCCGGTGGAGGCCGCCACCTGCTGGGAGAAGTCGGCGTTCGGAGCGCTGATCTCGCACCCGTCCCCGGAACCACCAGAACCTCCCGAAACCCCGGCAGTGACCGAGCCGCTTGTGGCACTCGAAGTTCCCCCGGTGGCCAGCGTCGCAGCCAGCATCATTATCACGACGGCGGTTCGGGCCATTGCCTGCACAGACACTCCTTGAATAGGTTCCAGGGTCGAACCCGATGTATCGGCCACATCGTCGAAAAACTGAAGCGACTAGCTTGTCGACGTAGGGGTTTCTGTTGACGGCAGGCTTCCCCGGTTGTTGTGCAGTGCCCTACGCTCAGACAGGGCTACCAGTTCGGTTAACGTGCTACTCACAAACCCGGGGGAACTATGAGCAAGATGATGGAAGACCCAAGAATCGACCCGCGAATCAAAGCGGTGCTGGGCGCTATGCCCGTCGGTTCGCAGCAAGATATCGAGAGTCGCGAATCGTATCTCGCCGAGGTGAATCGGCCGGAGGCTGAGGCCGCTCGGGAACAAATCGCAGCCATGCTTGAAGCGCTCGATAGTGAAGAGGTTGCCCCCTCGGGCGGTCTCGACATCTCGACCGTTGAGTTCTCCTCGGCACCGGACGGCAACACCGTCAAGATCCAGTTCATTCGCCCGACAGCGCCCGAGCCTCTGCCCTGCGTGTACTACATACATGGAGGAGGCATGCAGACGATGTCTTGCTACGACGGTATGTACCGGGCGTGGGGGCGGATCATCGCCGCCCAGGGGTTGGCGGTGGCTATGGTCGATTTCCGCAACTGTCTGACTCCGTCGTCGGCGCCCGAGGTCGAGCCGTTTCCGGCCGGGCTCAACGATTGTGTCTCGGGCCTGAAGTACGTGATCGAAAACGCAAAGGATCTGGGGGTCGACCCAGCCCACGTCATCGTGGCCGGTGAGAGCGGTGGTGGGAACCTAACCCTGGCCACCGGCATGAAGCTGAGCCAGGACGGCGACATCGGCTTGATCCGAGGCCTGTATGCCCTCTGTCCGTACATCGCAGGCAGCTGGCCCCAGGACCGGTTCCCCTCATCGATCGAGAACAACGGACTGCTACTCAATCTCCACAACAACAGAGGGGCCATGGCTTACGGCATCGAGGAGTTCAACGCGGGCAACCCGCTGGCCTGGCCGTCATTCGCCAGCGAGGACGATGTGAAAGGCCTTCCGCCAACGGTCATCAGCGTCAACGAGTGTGATCCGCTGCGCGACGAAGGCATCGAGTTCTACCGACTGCTGCTTCGAGCAGGTGTGAGCGGAGCTCGTTGTCGACAGGTGATGGGCACCATCCACGGCACCGAGATCTTCTCGGTTGCCTGCCCCGATATCAGCTATGAGACAGCGGGCAGCATCGCCCAGTTCTGTCGCACTGCCTAGGCAGGCAACCGAGATTCAACTCGCTGTTAAACCCTTAGCTATTCGCCGTCATCGTCGAGGATGGTGACGGTCGCGTTGGCCCCAAGCGTGAGGCCGAGTGGGGTGTTCATCTCGATGGTGAACTGCTCGGTCGGCTCGGCGATGGCGCCGCCTCGAATGGTGACGTTTATCGTGCGCTCGGTCCGGCCTCTGGCGAACACAACGGTTCCGGCACGACGGGTGTAGTCATTGTTCCGGGTGGCGGTGCCGGGAACCGTCGAGTACCTGACTCGGGTAGCGGCCGTGGCTGGCTCTTCCAACCGGAACGTTACCTGAATGACCTGGCTGCGATTGGTTTCGGTGACCGTCTGTGACTCGACGTTAACCACTGGGCCGGGAACATCGTTGTCCTCGATGGTGATCGTTGCGTTGTCGCCAAGCGTCAGGCCGAGGGGAGTGTTGAGTTCGACGGTGAACTGCTCGGTGGGCTCAACGTTGCGGTCGCCCCGGACCACGATGTTGGTGGTTCGTTCGGTCACGCCGGGGGCGAACACGATGGTGCCGAGGCGGCGGCTGTAGTCGACGTTCTGCGTCGCCGTTCCGGCCACGGTGGCGAAACGAACCCTGGTCGACACCGCTGCTGGCTGGTCGAGCTGGAACGTGACTCTGACGACCTGGCTACGTTCGGTCTCGGTGACCGTCTGCGAGACGACCGAGACTACGGGATCCTCGACCGGCGGAGGTGTGTCGGTCAGGAGCGAATAGAGCAGCTTGTTTGGTGAGCCCGCCAGGTCGCTGATCTTGCCGTTCGAGGTGCCTCCGAGGATGGCGTCGGTTACCTGAGCTGGGGTGGCGTTTGGATTGGCATCGAGGTAGAGCGCGGCCACGCCTGCAACGTGGGGGCTAGCCATCGAGGTGCCGCTGTAGACGACGGTGGCATTGTCGTTACCGATGCCAAGCGACCGGATCGATGAACCGGGAGCGAACAGGTCGACGCAGGAACCCCAGTTGGAGAACCAGGATCGAACATCGGCCGAGGTGCTCGAAGCGACGGTGACCGCTCGAGCGGCCCGGGCCGGTGATGCGTTGCATGCGTTGGCGTCGTCGTTGCCTGCGGCGACGACGGGGAGAATCCCGGCGTTGAACATGGCGGTGATGGCGTTGTCGAGGGTGGTCGAGGCTCCGCCGCCGAGGCTCATGTTGGCCACCGCTGGGCTGCTGTAGTTTGCCGCCACCCAGTTCATGCCTGCGATAACACCCGAGGTCGTTCCGCTGCCGTTGCAGTTGAGCACCCGGATGCCGTAGACGTCGGCCTGCTTCGCCACACCGTAAGTGGTGGCCGCCACCGTCCCGGCGACGTGGGTGCCGTGGCCGTCACAGTCTTCTGGCCCGCCGGAGATGAAGCTTCGCCCGCCTGCCACCCGACCTGCCAGCTGGTTGTGGGTCGAACGGATACCGGTGTCGATCACATAGACCGTGACGCCGGAGCCGTCGGTGTCGTAGTGATAGTTATTGTCGAGCGGTCGGTCGCTCTGGTCGATGCGATCGAGGCCCCAGACCGGGTTCGCCTGGTCGCCAGACTTGGTAACCACCGAGTCCTGCTCGATGTATGACACAAACGGCGATGCTCGCAGCCTCTCGACCGTTGCAGCGTCCATGGTTGCGGCAAACCCGACCAACAGGGTGCGGTACTGCTGGGTGACCTCACCGCTTGCGGCCTCGACGGTGCGCTCCAGCGCGTCGGATGCTTCGGCCGCATCGGCGGTGTCGGCATCGGGATTCATTACCACGATGTAGGAGCCTGCAACGGTGTCACCGTCGCTCGCTAGCAGCGGGGCTAGCGTTGCGTCGTCGTTTGTGGCCGCTCCGGCGGGGGCGGTGATGCCAGCCAGCAGCGTCGCGATCAGCAACATCATCGCTGCCACCGAGAGGGTCTTGGCGTAGCCGCGGCTAGCGCCACCTCGACAAATGCCGCCTGGGCTTCGCTTGCCTTGGTTCAGCCCGGTCGAACGTTCAGTCATCTTTGTTCCTCTCGAAGCGGGGGCCATAACGGTGCCCGCTAGCTACGCAACGTCGAAGGCTAACAACTGTCGGTCTATCCGCCGGGTCGCCTAAGATCGCCGCTGATGGCAACAGTAACAGCAAATGGTGTAACCATTAATTACGAGACGTTTGGTGACTCGGCCGATCCGACGTTGCTTCTAGTCAACGGTCTTGGCTCCCAGCTGATTAACTACGAGCCGAGTTTCTGCCAGCTTTTCGTCGATCGGGGCTTCCAGGTCGTGGTGTTCGACAACCGTGATGTCGGGCTGACCTCAAAAAGCGAAGCTCCGGTGCCCGATGTGGCGGCCAATATGGCCAAATACCGCAGGGGCGAGCCGGTCACCGGCACCCCGTACACGCTGCGAGATATGGCCAACGATGGGTTTGCGGTGCTCGATGCGGTCGGGGCCGATGCGGCCCACGTGGCCGGCATGTCGATGGGTGGCATGATCGTGCAGCGCATGGCCATCGACCAACCCGAGCGAGTGCTTTCCATGACATCGATCATGTCGACCACCGGATCCCACACGGTCGGTGGGGCAACGCCGGAAGCGGGCAAAGTGCTTGTCGTACCGCCGCCTCCCGACCGCGATGGCTTCATCGAGCACACGGTCAACTCCCGACGGGTTACCGGCGGCTCCCACTACTCGGCGGACTACTGGCGGGAGCAGGCCGGAAGACTCTACGACCGGAGTTTCAACCCGATTGGGTCGGCGTACCAGATTTCGGCGGTGTCTTCCGACGGCGATCGCACCGAAGAACTTGGGTCGCTATCCATGCCGTGCCTGGTCATCCACGGCCGTCTGGACCCACTGATTCAGCTCTCCGGCGGCGAGGCCACGGCGGCGGCGATCCCCGGCAGCGAACTGCTGGTCATCGACTCCATGGGCCACGATCTTCCGGAACAGATCTGGGAAGAGGTCGTTTCGGCCATGTGCGCCACCGCGGCCAAAGCCAGCTAGGAACGAGGAGCGGTGTTGTTGGTCGAGGTGATCTGTTAAACAGTATGGGTGACCGACGCCAATACCGATAGTTCTGCCAAGCAACCGGACCAACCGAAGGCCCCGAGCGCCTTTACCGAGGCCGCTAACAGCACCGCCGCCAGCTCTGCTCCGCAGATCTCTTTCGATGACCCCGGCGACTTTGGCCGGGCTTCCGAGGGTTTGCTAGCCCAGATCGACGACGGGCGGGTGATGATGGGCGACCACGTCGTGTTCGACGTGGCCCGGCACGGGTTTGTCAACGAAACAGAGCAGAACCCCGCCTCGGTACACCCCGGGCTGTGGCGCCAAGCCAAGCTCAACACGAACCACGGGCTGTTCCAGGTGGCCGAGGGTGTGTGGCAGGTTCGGGGCTACGACATCGCAAACATCACCTTCATGGCAGGCAGCGACGGTTGGTTGGTCATCGACCCGTTGACCAACGCCCCGTCGGCAGCTGCGGCTCTAAAACTGGCCAATGACACGCTGGGGGAGCGACCGGTCAGCTCGATCATCTACACCCACTCTCACGTCGATCACTTTGGTGGGGTGATGGGGGTGACCAGCCAGGAGGCGGTCGATGCTGGTGATGTTCAGATCGTCGCTCCAGAGGGCTTCCTGCGAGAGGTGATCAACGAGTTTGTGATCGCCGGGCCGATCATGGGGCGCCGCGCCGCCTACCAATTCGGACCGCTGCTACCCCCTGGCCCTCGTGGCCACGTCGACAGCGGGCTCGGCTCGGCCATGGGCCTTGCCCGGTCTGATCTGATCGCCCCGACTATCGACATCGAATACACCGGTCAGGAAATCGATCTAAACGGGCTGCGAATCGTGTTCCAGATGACTCCAGACGCCGAAGCCCCGGCCGAAATGAACTTCTTCTTCCCCGACATCGGCTCCTCCGCTGGCGGGTCTGGCGGTTCTTCAGGTCCGGTGCAGGGCCTGCTGTGCATGGCCGAGAACTGCACGCATACGCTGCACAATCTGTATCCGATCCGCGGCGCCCAGACCCGCGACGCGTTGGCCTGGAGTAAGTACATCCAGGAAGCGCTGCTGCTGTGGGGCGACCGGGCCCACACCACGTTCGCCAGCCACCACTGGCCCCGCTTCGGCAACGAAGATTCCCGCAAGTTCCTGGAGATGCAACGCGACGTCTACCGGTGGATGCACGACCAGACCATGCGACTGGCCAACAACGGCAAAGTACCGACCGAGATTGCCGCCGAACTGGAGATGCCGACGGAGTTCACCGAGTCGCACGTTCGGGGTTACTACGGCACGGTCTCCCATAACGTGCGGTCGGTCTACAACCGGTACCTCGGTTGGTATGACGGCAACCCGGCTCACCTCGATCCGCTACCTCCGGTCGATGGTGGCAAGAAGTATGTGGAGTTCATGGGTGGCGCCGACGGGGTGCTCCGTCAGGCTCGCCAGTCGTTCGACGAGGGCGACTACCGCTGGGTGGTCGAGGTGGTCAACCACGTGGTCTTCGCCGACCCCGAGAACCGAGCGGCCCGTCAACTGCAGGCCGACGCGCTGGAACAGTTGGGTTATCAGGCGGAATCGGCAACGTGGCGCAACGCCTACCTGATGGGGGCCAAGGAGCTGCGGGAGGGCAGCCCGCAGTGGGGTCGGGTGCCGACAAGAGACATGTCGAACGCCATGACTGCGGAGCAGATTTTCGACATCATCGGGGTGCGGTTCAACCCCGGCGTGTTCACCCGGGGGCAGGCCCAGGACGCCGTCGCCATCAACTGGTACTTCGCCGACCTAGAGGAGCACCATCTGCTCGGCATCGGTCGATCGGCTATCAATCACGTTCCCGGCGGCCAGAGTGGCACTCCGGACGTGTCGGTCACCATCACCAGGCCGCAGCTGGTCAAAGCGCTCGAAGACGCCACTGCTTTGGATGAGGCGGAGATCACCGGCGATCGAGCGCTCCTGGTTGAGCTGTTGGAGAGCCTAGAGATCTTCACCACCGCGGCGCTCATCGAGCCCTAGCTGCGCCACTAGCTACCGTCAGCTGCGCCGCCAGTTACTGTGCCGCTAATTAGTAGTGAGGCTGACCATATATTGTCCGCCGCCCTCATCGATTTGCGATGTCAGAGCGAGGTCAGGGTGAAGACGGGATAGGCGATCGAGTAGCCAGGTTGCGGTCCGCTCGGCATCGTCCTCCGTGGGGCAGCGGGCCATGATCTCCCGTCCGCCCTTTCTTTGCAGCCGATCGGCGGTGGGGATGATGGCTACCGGGTCGATCACGAACAGATCGTCGGGCCACGGCACCACCGGCTCGTTCGCTCCCTTGCCGGTGTTGCAGCCAATGTGGGCCAAGCGCTCCGGAAGCGGCGCGCTCTTGCCCTTTTTCTTCTTGGCTCGAGCTTTGGTGATTCGAGAATCGATGCTGGCCCCTCGAGAGTCGTGCGATGGCATCTCTCGGTCGACCGGCTGATCGCACAGCCAACAGCGCCAACCGTCGCGGGTTCCTACTTCTTCGAGATCGCTCACCGTTATTCGCTCCGCTTCAGGTTTGTCTTGGCCAGGCGCTCGATGTGGGCCACCACACTCATGGCGGCCAGGGCTGATGACTTCGGGTTGTCCGGCAGAGGGTCACCTTCGATTTCGAATCGAAACCGACCGAACGTCCCCTGAGCTTCGACCTCATGGATGTTCTTTCCGATCCCTGGGTCGGCCCACAGCTCGACGATCGTCTCTTCAAAACCGATTCCGGCCAGAGCGACAGCGGCGGCCACGTTGGCATTCTTGGGATAGCGGCGGGCGGCCTCGCCTGCGTTGCCTCGAAAGTGGCATTGTGCTTCGCCGTGGCCGGGGTGTGCTTCGCCGTCAGCAGCCTGCAGTTTGTCGAGATCGAGCACCTCTTCTGCCGGTGACCCTCGCCATCCCTGCGGCGGCTTTCGGCCTCGGTAGACAACCGAGTCGAGTCCGCCAACCGCCGCCGCCGAGAGCGCGTCGAGGGCGCCGATCGCGCCGGTCGCCAGATGTAGTTCGCAGTGACCCTGAAGTTCGGCCTGATGCAATCGTTTGGCCAGGGCAGCGTCGGCCAGGGCGCCGATGGAAACGGTGAGCACATCGAACCCGGCTTGGAGTGCTTCGATGCCGTGGGCCGCTAGGCCAGCATGTCCGGCACAGTCGACTACCAGCTGAACCGAGGAGCTGAGTTGATCGACCGAGGTAACGGTCACACAGGTTGTGGGAGCTCCCAGCGCCTGTATAGCTGCTGCTTGGCGTCCCGGTCTGACGATGACATGAGTCAGCGCCGCACCCTCGACCGAGTCGAGCTGTTGGGCGACATAGGTAGCGATGGCTCCGTGGCCGATGAGGGCAATCTCCATAGCGACCTCAGGCTACAACTCGATGCCGGGACTCCAGTGCTCAGTAGGAAGTGCCGTCTGGCTTCAGGTAGTCGAGCGAGAGGTGGCCCTTGGTATCGAGTTCGGCGTAGGCATCGTCGTCGAAGCCCAGCAGCTCTTTGTAGACGTACTCGTTCGAATCGCCGAGCCGACAGATCGGGCCCCACTTCATGTCTGGTCCAGTCCAGCGCCACTGCTGACCGGGGAACTCCCAGGTGCCGATATCGGCTGATCCCTGTTCCCGGAAGAAGCCTCGCTCCCGAAGGTGCGGATCGGCGTAGGCATCGGCCTCGTCGAGCACCGGCCCGGCCGCCACACCTTCGCTTTGACAGAGCTGAAATACTTGCCAACGGTCGAGGTCGGCGGTCCAGGCGCCGATGATCTCATCGAGCTCATCGTGGTTGGCCCGCCGTTTGCTGAGCGAGTCGAATCGTTCGTCGCTGCTCAGCGCTTCTTGGCCCATCGCTCGGCAGAGCCCGAGCCACTCGGCATCCCCGGCAACCGAGATCACGACCCAGCGGTCTTCCCCGGTGCACCGATAGCAACCCTGCGGCGCCCTCGAAACGTGTCGGTTCCCGCCGGGACCGTGGGAGCGGCCGGTGCGGTCGGCATCGATAAAGTATTCGCCGATGTGCTGCATCATGTTTTCGCTCTGAGCGATCTCGATCTGCTCACCATGACCGGTTTCGGCTCGTCGACGCAGCGCACACATGATGGCGAACGCTCCGGATGCACCACTGGTCGGGTCCATGTGAAACGCAGCGGAGGTAGTGGTGGGGTCGTCGTCGGTATAGCCACGCAACCGGGTCAAACCGCAGAGCGCCTCGAAGCTGGCCCCGAAACCCACGTACGACGCATACGGTCCGTCGAGGCTCATCGGCGGCATACGAACCAGAATCAAGTTGGGGTTGCGGGCCTTGAGCTGCTCCCAACCGATGCCCAACTTGCCGAGGGTGGCCACCGAGTTGTTCTCGATCAAAATGTCGGACTGCTCGACCAACTTGAAGAACGTTTCCAGGCCAAGTTCGGTCCTGATGTCGAGCGTGCAGCTCTTTTTGTTTCGAGCCTGCGCCGACCACATGCCGTGGGCGTTCCATGGCCTGCCGCTGGTGTCGAGGTTCGGGTAGGAACCGCCGAGCGGTCCGAAGTCGACCAGCAGGTTCGAGTCGGGTCGCGGCGCGTTGCCCCGTGTCGCTGGTGGGAAAACCCAGGGGTTTTCGACCCGGATGATTTCCGCCCCAAGGTCGCCGAGGTGCATCGTGGCCGAAGGCCCGGCCCACACCACGGTCATGTCGAGGATGCGAACACCCTCGAACGGCAGGCGGACCGCATCATCGGGGGCAGCGGCGGCAGCAGTTGCCGCGGCAGGTGCGTTAGTAGCAGAGTGGCTGTCCGACTCGGTGTTCCAGCCATCGGCCATGATCTCTTGGCGGTGCTGATTGAGGGTCGGAGCGGGCCGACGTAGCTGCCACGCCTCGTTCCAGTCTTTGCCCATACGAAACGGGGCGCCGGTTTGGCGGAAGCGGCCCGCTACCGGGTGTTCGCAGTCGACGAAGTAGCCCCGGTCGATGAAGTGCTGATCGTTCAGCACGTCGATTGGAGGGTTGAGCGGAGTTACCGCCCACTTGTTTTTCTGAGCCTCCTTGGCCCGATCGGTCTTGTCGCCCTCAAAGAGCCACGGGTAGAGCACAGCCTGGACCTCGTCGGCCAGCTCTTCGTCGTGAATCCACTCCGGGTTCTCGAACCGGGCGCTCAGTTCGTCGTTGCCTAGCGTGGCCAACATACGTTTGATCCAGGCGATCAACGTGAAGATCAGGATGTGGCCCTCGGCGGTGGGGAAGAAACTATTCGGCAGCAGCCGCAGTGCGTCGGGCGGTTGGCGCCCGACCACCATTCCGCTCCACAGGTACCACAGCAGGTAGGTGACTCGACGGTCGACGCTGCCCGCCTGGGCCTCGAACATCGACAGGTCGATATGGCTTCCCTGACCGGACTGCTCGGCGGAGGTGACCGCTGCAAGTGTGGCGGTGGCGGCCAGGTTGCCGCACTGGTACGAGGTGAGGTTGCCGCCCAGTTTTACCGGCTCTCGTGTTTGGACGCCGGTGCCGAACATCGGGCCACCCATGGCGTAGGTCACGATGTCGGCGCCCAGGTAGTCGGCATAGGGACCGCTCTGGCCGAAAGGGGTGATGCTGCACACCACGACCTTGGGGTTGTTTGCGGCCAACGATTCTTGGTCGAGCCCAAACCGAGCCGGGACCCCCGGAGCCAGCGACTCGATGACCACGTCAGCCTCAGCCGCCAGCTCGAGCACGATGGCAAGATCTTCCGGCGTCTCAAGATCGGCGACGATCGAGCGTTTGTTGGCATTGAGATGTAGAAACAGTGCGCTCTGCTCGTGACGCTCCGACTCGCTAATGTCGTCGGGGAACGGACCATGGGCCCGAGCGGGATCGCCGCCCGGTGGTTCGACCTTGATCACTTCGGCGCCGAAGTCGGCCAGTAGCTTGCCTGCGAATGGTCCGGAGACATCGGTGGCCAGCTCTAGCACTCGGAGCCCGGCGAGCGGTTGGCCAGACTCTATATCTGCACTGCCGGCGTCTGCAGTGCTGGCATCTGCCGTGCTGGGGTTTGCCGGCCTAGAGGTAGCTGTCATGTAGGTGGCTGTCCCAGGGTTTCTAGTCGGTAGGCGGCGGCTGCGGTGTCGTGAAACAGCAGCCGTTTTTCGTCGTCGCTATAGTCGGCGGCGATGCGTTTGAAGGCGTTCCACAGAACCACATAGCCTGCGCCTCTTCTGTCGACCGGAAAGTTCGACTCGAACATGCACCGACCAGGTCCGAACTCGTCGATCACCCACTGGATTGGGCCAGCCCACGGTTCGGCCAACTCGGCCGAGGTTGGCGGGACGTCCTGCTTGTCCCACCGGAACCCCATCATCGGCATGCCGATGCCGCCGACCTTCAGGTAGGTGTTCTCGCACGCCGCCAGTTCGGTCATCGACTGTTTCCAGGTTGCGATGATCTCGTCCCGGCGGTTCTTGTACGGTCCGGTACCGAGGAACCCGCCGAGGTGATTGATGACGATCGGCGTGTCGCCGCAGGTCCGGGCCACCGCCGCCAAATCAGGAAGCTGCGGGTGATAGGCCATGGCGTCGTAGGTGTAACCCATGGCCCCCACCTTCTTCACCCCTGCTAAATACTGTGGGTCGTCCATCGCCGCACTGGCCCGCATCGCCAACGGAGGATGATCGTTTTGGGCCGTTATGTAGCGCACGCCGCGGAAGCGACCTCGGCCTGCCTCTTCGTGGGCCAGCAGCACTTCTTCGACCGCGTCGCCCAGGGTCATGTCGGCATTGCCCTGGATCCCAGCGATGACCGCTCCGGAACCTTGCTCGGCCGCTAGTGCTGAGGATCTTTCTGCCTGCTCGATGACAAATTCGATCTCGCCGACAGGGCGGAGATGGCGAGGGCCGTCTTCGCGGTACTCGGCGCCGCACTCCAAGTACACCGTTTGCACGATGTTGTGACCAGCGCCGGTGTCGGCCAAAAGATCATCGATGGTGTATGGCCAGCCGGTGTGGCCACTATCGAGCCACAGATGGTGGTGAGGGTCGCAGATCGCAAGAGCCGGTTCTAGCGGCTCCTCTTGGACCTGATTGACCCAGCGCAGATGGTCCTGCCCTGGTCGGTCTTCAGCCACTAACTACCCCCGTGTCAATCTCCGATGTCGTCAGTCAGTCTGTCATGGCCGGCTTAGACGAGGCCATTGCTGAGATTGGCCGACTGAGTGGGGCAGCCGAAAGCTAGCCGCTGGGTTGGCCGACGGGTTCACCGATAGGTTGCGGAGTCGGTTTTGTGTACACCGGAAGCAACTGATTGCGCTGGGCTTGTGTCCGGTGGATGCCGAAGGCCACCGCGGTCAGGACCGCTGCGATGATGTATCCCCGTGGTAGTGAGACCACAGACTCGACGATGGTGTCGGTCCCGAGGTCGACCTCGAAGATCCGCTCGACCATCCATGACAAGCTCAGCACCGCCAGCAGGATCGACCCGATAGTAAGGACCGGTTCGTACCACGAGGTTCGTCGCAGCAGGAACAGCATCGGGAATGCAACCAGGATGACGATGACCTGGCCAATCTCGATGCCGACGTTGCGGCCGATGAGCGAAACCAGCTGGCTGGTCCGGGAAACTTCCAGCTCGGCGACCAACGACGCGAAACCCATGCCGTGGAATAGACCGAACACGAACGAAAGCGCCCACTCCCGATTGGGGAAGATCGGGCGGAGGTTGTGTAAGGCCGCGGCGGCGATCGACAGGGCGATGATCGACTCAACGATCTTCGATGGTGGCAGCGGTAGCCAACCCATGCCGGCCAGGGTGAAGGTGATCGAGTGAGCCAACGTGAAGAAGGTGGCGATTTTCAGCACGCGCCACAGGGCGGAGAGAAAGCCTGCAACCGGGTGCCAGCCTGCGCTGAAGACCAGCACCGATGGCAGTAGCAATGCCAGCACGAACATGATGTGATCGGGTCCGGTGCGGATGTGGTCGATGCCAAGGCTGATGCTGGACACAAAGTTCTGCCACTGGGTGCGATCGCCGAGCTGAATCTGCTGTTGTCGCGAGTCGTCACTGAATGTCACCAGCGATTCGGCGTCACGGTCGTATGCCCCTGCGGTCCAGCCACCGTTGATCAGCAGCAAGCCGTTCCGGTCGCCGATGTCGTCGAAGAAGGCATCGAACTTCACCGCCAGGTCGGTGGGCAGTTCCTGTAACTCGTCGGGCACGGCAACGACATAGGGGATGACGGCAAACGCCAGATCGTCGCGCTCGCGGAACAGTTCAACATCGCCGAAGGTGATGGGCCACTGTGCATCGGCCGAATCGGTTAGACCGATAGATACGTGGTCGGCGGCGTAGCGGCGGATCTGGTCGGCCGCGGCGTCGAGCTCAAGCTTGATGGTCGGGTCGTCGGAAGCGAACTTGCGGTCGAGGACCACTTCAAGGTCGGCCACCGAAAGCTCGACGCGGCCGTCGAGCTGCGTTTCGGTCACGAACAGGTACAGGTAAGGATCTTCGGTGGTGTGGGCGTCGGCCGGCGAGGGAGACAGAACCCCGATGGCCAACAGCCCAAGCGACACCACAGCGAACATCCACGCCAACGCCAAGGCCCGAAAGCGCTCAGCGGTTCGCCCGACGTGGTGCGGGGCGGTCATGCCCCCCGCCGACGCGTTGTGTAGAACGCAGCGCCGCCGACCAAAGCGATGAGGACCGCAATCGGTGCGACCAATCCAAGACTTGAATCATCGTCAGGATCTCCATCGAGATCACCGACGGCCTCTTCATCGCCAATCTCTGATACCGCAGTCTCGGAATCCGCGGTCTCCTGCACATCCGAATCTCCGGCTTCTTGCTCATCGATTTCTTCGAGTGCGTCTTCGATCATGTCGACGTTGACGTCGACCTCCTCGGCCGCCGCAGCCTCGGTCGGCGCGCTGCCGTCGGCCGGTGTGGTGTACCACTTGTTCAGTGGTCCGGCGATGCCGGGAAAGCTGGTCGGCTTGTCGCCGGACCGCTCCGTCGGGGTGAAGAACTCTTCCCGGGTTCCAACGGCGACCACGAACCGGGTGGGCGACGCGCCGGTGACCACCAGCTGATGGCGACCACCTTCGGCCGGCTCGACGGTTTCATACAGGGTCACATAGTCGGTGCCGCTGAACGGGTCGGCGAACTCGGTGCGAATGTCTGGCCCGATGTCACGAGTCGACCCATCGGGGAGAGTCAGGGTCATTACCGGTAGATCGGCGTCTGCGAGGTCGATTTCCGGCTGGAGATCTGGGATCAACAGCGAAAGATAGAGATCGTCACCGTCTCGCAGGTCGAACTCAAGACCCCTGGTGTCGCCGGCGGCCAGCAGGCTGCCGTACACGGCGAAGGAGATGGTGCCGTCCGGCAGATAAGGCCCGGTTTCCGGCGAATTCTGGGCCTCGGTAATGAAGATCGGATCGTGAGCCAACGCAGGCGAGGCCATCGTCAGGATGAGCAGGGCCAGAACCGGCCCAGCCAGCCAAGCTGACGGTTTGGAAAAAGACTTACGCATGGATCTCCAAGCAGAGGCGAACGTTCTTTACTTACGTGCGCTCGCTCCGCTCGGATGCAGCCGATCCGGCAAATCTTGAACTACCGCAGTGCGTTAACCTCGCCTGGTTCGACAGGGATCGCTGGAACAGCGGGGTACCCCGGCCACACTATCCAGCCCGCCAAGTGGGGTTCCGCTCAGTCCGTTGCCGAGGTCGATCGGTGGTCCGAGGACCAAAGCTCGGCTCTGTCGCTTCGGGGTTGAAGAGTCATCCCCACCGGTTCCGCTGTCACCGGGCGTGGTGGTGCTGGTGCTGCTGATGGTTGTCGTGGAGACAGCCTGCGTGGTTGTTGGGCCGCTGCCAGGATCGGACTCGGTTGTCGGTGCCGTCGTTGCAGCAGTCGTCGGGGTTGTTGTTGTCGAGTCGTCTGGCTGGTCCGAGCCGTTGCCGACGCCTCCAGGCAGTGGCCCGGCATCCGGTGGCTGACCACCGCTCGGGTCGAAGAAGCTGTAGCTCTGCGGGATGGTGAGGGTAGTGTCGCCACGTCGCAGCGAAACATCGACCGTTCTGGGCTCGGCCACGCTCGGGGTGTTTACCAGGATCCAGTTAGCGCTCTGGTACACGATCTCGCCCGGCTGATCGCCGAACCATACATAGACACCGTCTGGGAACTCACCGGTGACGCTGACCATCGTGGCTCGACCGGTCGGACCCACCCGAGGCGAGATGTTGTCAACTATCCAGTCACCGTTGCTTACCGGCGCGGGCCGGGTCGGGGCTGGGGTCGAGGTTTCGGTGGTTGTGTTGGTCGGCGCCGAGGTGACGGGTGTGGTGCTGACCGGCTGTGTCGTCGAAACACCGGCAATGGTCGTTGGAATGGAGTCCGCCGGCTGTGACGTCGACTGATCGCTTGACTGAGTCGTCGTCGATGATGCGTTGCTGGGAGCTGTCGTGGCTGTTCCGCCACCCCCGCCGCCGGCGCTTCCGCCACCGCTAGACGATCCGCCCCCGCTACTGCTTCCGCCGCCGCTTGATGAGCCGC
>JBOEHD010000152.1:0-9079 GCA_050633745.1 Acidimicrobiales bacterium | reverse complement strand
CGCCGTCGCCATCGTTGCGCTTTGGGAAGTTGCGGTTATAGGAGGTGACGATCACGTTGGCCTCACCGGCGGTGTGGCCCTCCTCGGCCGAACGGTCCCACTGGCCGATGCATGGCCCGCAGGCGTTTGCCAGCACGGTTGCGCCGAGTGCTTCGAAGTCTGCCAGTAGCCCGTCGCGCTCGATAGTGGCCCGAACCTGCTCCGAACCGGGGGTGATCATGAGCTTGGTCTTGATCGTGAGCCCGGCCGCTGCGGCCTGGCGGGCGATCGAGGCGGCCCGGGTGATGTCTTCGTAGGAGGAGTTGGTGCAGCTGCCGATGAGTGCTGCGCTGATCTCCATTGGCCAACCGTTTGCCTGAGCCTCGGCGCCGAGAGCGGAAACTTCGCGGGCCAGGTCGGGGGTGTGGGGGCCATTGATGTGGGGCCGCAGAGTCGAAAGGTCGATCTCGATGACCTGGTCGTAGTAGCTGTTGGGGTCGGCCAGGACTTCATCGTCGGCCCGGAGATGGTGGGCGACGGCGTTTGCCGCGTCTGCGGTGGCCTCACGGCCGGTCGACTTCAGGTAGCGGGCCATGGCGTCGTCGTAGCCGAAGAGGCTAGTGGTTGCGCCGATTTCCGCACCCATGTTGCAGATGGTGGCCTTGCCGGTGGCGCTGAGGCTGTTGGCGCCCGGACCGAAGTACTCGACGATGGCTCCCGTGCCGCCCTTGACGGTCAGGATCTCGGCAACCTTCAGGATGATGTCCTTAGGGGCGGCCCAACCGGACAACTCGCCGGTCAGCTTCACGCCGATGGCTTTGGGGAACCGCACGTTCCAGGGGAAGCCGGTCATCACGTCGACGGCGTCGGCTCCACCGACACCGATGGCCACCATGCCGAGGCCGCCAGCGTTGGGGGTGTGGCTGTCGGTGCCGATCATCATGCCGCCGGGGAAGGCGTAGTTCTCAAGCACAACCTGGTGGATGATGCCGCTGCCTGGCTTCCAGAAGCCAGCGCCGTATTTGGCGCAGACCGACTGCAGGAAGTCGAAGACTTCGCTGCCACTGTCGAGCGCGGCCAGCAGATCCTTCTTGCCATCTTCGCGAGCCTGGATCAGGTGATCGCAGTGGGTGGTNNCGGAAGTCGACGTAGCTGACGCCACGCTCTACCTCGGCGTCGGCGCTGTCGAGGTGATTGGCCAGGATCTTCTCGGCCAGGGTCAGTGGCCGCCCCATGCGTTGTCTGAAGGCGCCGATGCGTTCATCGAGCGTGCCGTAGACGCCTTGAATGAGTTCGATCGGTGTTTCTGGGCCTACGTTTGCCATGTCCTGCCTCTTCCTTGAACCGAAAATCGGTCTCTAGCTGTCTCGCCCCGGGATTGTCGGGGCCTGCTGGGGTGTTTTGAAACTCCGTACCGTTTACTGTCGCATCGTTGGATGCATCTATAGACGGTGGTTAGGAGCTTGGGGCACACCGTTGCCTGATCCGGCGAACCGGCCAGGTGACCCCGTTATGCGGTGGCTTTCCGGCGCCTCCAACTTCCTACTTGCACAGTTGATTGGGGCGACTCGAAACTACCGCTGACTTCTGATACAACTATAATACAAGTGAGGAAAGTAATCTACCTGGAAATCGCCGACTCGTTGCGGCGCACTATTAACACTGGAGAGTACGGCGAAGGCCGAGTGCTCCCCAGCGAGGCGTCGCTCGGCAAGCTCCACGGCGCCAGTCGGGTGACCATCCGTAAAGCGCTGGAAGTGCTTCGTTCGGAGGGTTTGATCGAGTCTCGGCAGGGTTTTGGCTGGATGGTTTCGGCCGAACCGTTCCCGCAGTCGCTAGACACTCTTGAGTCGATTGAACGCCAGTTGGCCAATTCGGGGCGGACCTCAGAACGTGAGATCGTCGACTTCAAATTCATTACCGCGCCGCCCGAGGTGGCGCCGATTCTTGGCCCCAGGGTCTTGGAGGTGCGACGGCTCAACACGGCGGACGAAAAACCGTTCGCCAGGGTCACCGTTTGGTGTCGTGAGGATCTCGGCCTCGACCTCTCACAGTCCCAGGTCGCCCGATCGAGCTTCCACGATCTGTTGCCGGTTGGCCCCAAATTGGCGACTCAGACCATCGGCGCTGCGTTGATGAGCGATGACGACGCCAAACTGCTGCAGGTACCGGAATCGAGTGCCGCGCTGATCGTGCGCCGCACAACGTTCGCCGACGGCGACCAGCCCATTCTGATGTCGGAACACTGTTTTCCCGGGCACCTAACCGAGTTTGTGGCTGAGCTGTCGCGGCCGTCGGCTGCGGAGTCGGGAACCCAGTCCGGTCTGCGACTGGTGGGCGACAGCTAAACAGCGATCCGGCGTGGCCGATGGTGGTCCTTTGGAAGCCGCCATATCCCGGTGGCTTCTCTGGAGGCCCCCGTGAGCAAAGCCCGCTATTTCGCCGCCCGCAGTTTCACTACCCGCTACGTGATTGCCAGCCTCTGCCTAGTGCTGTTCGCCGCAGGCTGCGGTGGGGAAACAACAGACGACGCAGACGGCGCCGGTATCGAAGCGGGGACCGAAGCCGAGACGGTCGACGACGAACTGGCCTACAGCGCCGAAGGCAACGACATCGATGAGTCGGACGGTGATTTGTATGGAGACTTAGATGGTGAGAATGGCCAGCAGGCGCCCGAGACAACGGTCGAAGCCAATACTTCGACCACCCTGACTACCGCGCCCAGCTCGCCGCCGACGACCGCCGGGAGCGGGTTGGCTCCGGTCACCACCGTTGCGGTTTCAAGCGGCGGCGACCCGGACGGCATCTACCGCGGTGTACTCGGTGCACTAGACCCGGATGAGCTGGTGGTCGCCGGTGCGTTAGTGCCACCGAGCGCACAGCCCGGCGTTATGCCACTGACCGGTGTTGTCGGTTCGGTGCCGAACCATCCGGCCGCCGCGGTGAAGATCGACAATGGCTCGAAGGCGGTACCGCAAACCGGCTTGAATTCGGCCGACATTGTGATCGAGGAAGAAGTCGAGGGTGGGGTGACCCGGTTCGCCGCCATCTTCCACAGCACGCCGACCATCGTCGGCCCGGTGCGGTCGGGCCGAACCACCGACTTGAGCCTGATCAGCGGCCTCGGCACACCACTGTTGATCTACTCGGGCGCCAATCAGATCACCGAGGGCATTCTCCGCTCCCAGCCCGCAATCCAGAACCGCAGCCACGGCAGCTCGTCTGGCTACTGGCGTGACAGCTCTCGCTCTGCTCCATCGAACCTCTACACCGATACCGCTCCCCACTGGGCCTCGGCCAGCGGTGGGCCACCGCCCCCGCAGTTTGTCTATCGCCAGGCTGGCGACCCGGTCCCAGGAGCGAGTGACGACGAACTGACCGTGGCCTACGGCTCATCGACCGCCCGCTGGAAGTGGGACGGCCAACAGTGGCTGCGCTGGCAGCGTGGCGCTGAACATCTTGCTGCGAATGGCGAACAGCTTTCGGCGGCAAACGTTGTGGTCATCGAGGCTGAGGAAGTAGACACCGGCATGGTCGACGCATCCGGGGGAGCGGTGCCGGAGTTTCTTTTCGTCGGCACCGGCCGCGCAACCGTCTTCACCGAAGGCAAGCGGATCGAAGGCACCTGGACCCGCCCCACCCTCAACAGCGTGGCCACGCTGACCCATAGCCCTGGAAACGCCATCGAACTCACCCCCGGTAGAACCTGGATCCAGCTGATCGAAGCCGGCTCCGGGGCGCTCGGGTAACGACGGGAACAGCACATGCAAAACCTCGAGACGCGGAGCAACGAGCGACGAGTTAGCGATAGGCGAAGCGGTGGAAGCATCGTCGCTCTGGCGATCGCCAGTGTTCTGCTGCTAGCCGGGTGTGGGTCGACGGCGACCTCGGACTCGGCATCCGACGGTTTGGAAGCGAACGCCGGGGTCGATAGCGCGACCAGCGCACAGGCCACATCGACCTCGATGGGCGGTGGCGGCTCAAGCCCGGCAGGGGTGGATGAGCGGCGCGGCTCAGGAACCGGTCCGGCAGGAGCCGACGGTGAAGGCGATAGCGGTCGGCGCTATGAGATAGACATCGATGAACTGGCGTTCGCCATCGAGACCACAACAACACCAACTACTCAGGCCCCCGAGACGACGGTCGCTCCATCGACGACCGCAGGCAGCCCGGCCCCGACCAGTGGCAGCGGCGGGGCCCCGGTCACCACCTCAGCAGGCGGAGGCGGCGGCGACGTCTCCATCTATCAGGGTGTGCTCGGCTCCATCGGGTTGGATGATGTGATCGCTCCGGCGGTTGTAGCGCCGCCGGTCGCCATCGATGGCATCATGCCGCTGACCGGCCTGGCAGGCACCGTTCCCAGTCGGCCTGCGGCAATGGTCAAGATCGACAACGGCAGCAAGGCAAGACCACAAACCGGACTCAACTCGGCCGACATTGTCATCGAGGAAGAAGTCGAGGGCGGCATCACCCGGTTCGCCGCCATATTCCACAGCAACGCCACCATCGTTGGCCCGGTGCGGTCCGGAAGGACAACCGACCTCGGCGTGCTCAGCAGCCTCGGTTCGCCGCTGTTGCTCTACTCTGGAGCCAACCAGGTTACCGACGACCTGCTGCGAGCCCAGTCGACGGTGCAGAACCGCAGCGCCGCCAGCTCGTCGGGCTACTGGCGGAACACCTCCCGCCGAGCGCCGTCGAACCTTTACAGCGATACCGCTCCCCACTGGGCTTCGGCCACCGGTGGTCCACCCCCACCGCAGTTCGCTTATCGAGCTGATGGTGTCGCCGTCGGCGGTAGTGACGTTTCCAGCTTCAAGGTTTCATACCGGGCGTCAAAAGCGGCCTGGGCGTGGGACGGCTCGGCCTGGCTGCGCAGCCAGGGCGGTTGGGCCCACAACACCGCGTCAGGCGAACAGATTTCGGCGGCCAACGTCGTTGTGATCGAAGCGGAGGAGGTGGCCACCGGCATGGTCGACTCTTCAGGGGCCCGGGTGCCGGAGTTTGTCTTCGTCGGCACCGGCAAGGCCACGGTCTTCACCGCTGGGAAACGAATCGATGGCATCTGGACAAAGCCGACACTTCGCAGCGTGGCGACCTTGACCACCGCAGACGGTGTGGTCATCGAGCTGACGCCGGGGCGGACCTGGATCGAACTCATTGGAGCCGGTAGCGGCCTGCTCAGCTAGCGCTGTTTCTTTGCAGCTAGCGCTGTTTCTTTGCAGCTAGCGCTGGGTCTTTGCAGCTAAAGCTGGGTCTTTCGGATCGGGCCTTTCGAATCGTTCATCGCTCAAATCGTTGGCTTCATCGCCGATGGGAGAAAGTGAACACCATCGCTCTCCGGACCGCTGCTCGGCTGGCCGGCCTTCTGACCGTCGCAGCCTTGGCAATCGCATGTAGCGATCTCGATGCCGAGTTGGTGATCGATTGGTCGGCCGAGACCGAACAGTCTCTGGTCGAGGCAGACATCGATGATGACGTCGTGGGCTGCGTCCTCGACATGGCGAGCGACGATCTGGAGCGTGGCCCAGTCAGCGAGCTGGCCATCGAAGAACTGGTGCTCAGCTGCCGGACCGCCTGGTTGGCGGTACAACCCGGCGAGGAAGACGTTGTTCCCGACACCGAGCTGGCCTTGACCGACGTGGCTTGGGCCTTCGGAGATGACCCGGCGCTCGATCGTCTCTGGACCGAATGTGAAGAGGGTCTCGGCGCGGCGTGCGACGAACTGTTCGATCGCTCGGAACTGGGCAGCGTCTACGAAGACTTTGGCGTGAGCTGCGGCGATCGACCCGAGGTCCTCTACTGCAGCGAACTGGATGCGGAACCAGACGAGTAGCTAGGTCCGCGACAAGACGGTGCGCTGTCAGTTACAGGTTCGGCCAAGACTTCTTGGTCGGCTGAGGTCGCCTCTGGCCTGGCTTTGGCCCAAGCACCCACCGGCGCCTCCAGGCACCGGCTTCTGGCCCGGTCATATCGGGGGTTGCTTGGCGGTAAGCATTCTTGCGGGCCTGCCACCAGCCGGAAGCGAATTCGTCGGCTAGTTCATTGATGCGCTGCTCGACCCGCTCGGCGAATGCTCGGGCGTCTTCGCCCTCGCCCATGCTCATCGGATCGCCGAAGACCACTGCACAGCGAGCCTTCTTTGGCCAATGGCCACCCTTCGGGAGGACGGTCCCTGTGCCATCGAGGTACACGGGCACCACGGGAGCCTTGCTCTGCTTGGCCAGGAACGCCGCGCCGGGGCGATGTTTACGGCTCCAGCCATCGGGGCTGCGTCCGCCCTCGGGGAAGATCAGCAGGTTCCGACCCTCCTGCAAAGCTTTCAGCGAGTTGTTGATCGAAAGTTTGGAGAGCTTCTTGCGTTCGATAGGGAACGCCCCGATAAACAGCGCCGAGAACGCCGCGGTGAACCGGTTATTGAAGAAGTAGTCAGCGCCAGCGGCAATGGTTAGCTTCTCCCGCAGGTGAGCGGGGAGCGTTGCCAGCATCAGGCTGGTGTCGGCGTGGCTGTGGTGGTTGGCGGCAAAAATCAGCGGACCTTCGAGCTTCTCCAGCCGATCGGCGCCGATGACCCGGGGTGAACCGTAGAGCGCAATGGCGGGCTTAAAAAAGCCCCAAACTCCAACCCGTCGCACGAAACGAGCCAGCGGACGATGCGCCCACTCGGTGTCGTAGTAGACGCCAGTAGTCGGCGGCTCGACTGGCCGTTCGACGCCCTTTGGAGTCGATGGCGGTTGGGTTATAAATCGAAGCCAGCTCATTTGACTCTCACATCTGTTTCATTTGATGCAGGTGCTTCAGTAAACCTAGGAGCTTCGCCGGACCCAGGAGCTTTACCGGACACAGGCGTTTCATTAGACATGTGATCGCCTCCTGGGTCTAGCTGACGTCGGCCATCAGAATCGGGGGGTTGTGCACGTGAGTAACCGTCGGCTGGGGGCCGACAACATCTTCTGCCATTTCGAGCGCATCCTGCAGCGTAGACGCTGGCTTGAATCCCATGCGTCGAACCGCTCTCGGGTCGCCACCAACGATGATGACCTGCCCAAGGTATTGCATGGCGTGCGAGCCCCAATACCACATGTAGAACGGGTGCACGCCGTGGTAGGCGNNGGTAGAGGTGGCGGTACCACTCATCTTCGGCGAACTGCTTTTCGTACTTGGCTTCGATCTCCACCGGGTCGGTGGTGTCGGCGAGGACCTGTTCGAAGAAGTCGATGTAGCTCGGATGATGAACCGGGTGGAACTCCCATGGTGTGGGGTGGCTCATGATCAGAACCCCGCCTTCGCGGACCACCGGCTTACCCCGATAGAGGTTAAAGAAATAGCCGAGACCCTGAACCATCACCAGGATGGGGTTCATGATCGAGTTCACGTTGTACGGCGTGAGGTATGGCAACCCCATGGTGCAGATGTCGGTCTGGCCTTCAACCGGCACCAGGTGCTGCTTGTAGACCATCTCGGTTGTCTTGCGGTGAACCGCCTCAACCTCGCCGGCCTGAATCGAGGTGATCTCGTACGGTGCTTTCCAGGAGTGGAAGGCCTTGCGTCGAGCCTTGGTCGACATTGGCTTGAGTCCGGCCTGCATGGCGGCGAAGCCAGCACGGTCGCGCATCGACCATTCCCACTCCCGCTTTTGCAGCATGGCCATCGGGCCGCTGTAGCCAAAGGTGTTGGTGTTTAGGGTCGACTCGATCTGGAAGATTCGCGGCCCGCTGGCCTTGATGATTTCACCCTGGCGCCAGTTCGAGCGATGTAGCTCGGAGTTGTCCTGATCCATGAAGGACCGCGAGTGGCGCATGGTGTGCACGTTGTGGTGAGCCTTGACGCCCTCGTAGCCCGAAAGCCCGGTCGCGGTGCTCTTCCAGCCACCGTCCATCGACACCAAGTTGATGTTGACGTAGATCACCAGGTCGGACTCGGCGGCCCGCTTGCTCATCTGAACCGCTTCACCCTTTTCGGTGTGGCCCAGGATGACCATGCCGTCTGGATCTTCGGCATCGTGGTTGTANNTCTGGCTCGGTCATCCTGCGGTGAAGGCAAAGCGCAGCGATGAGGTGAACGTCGTCGACTCCGGCCTCGGCCGCGAGGTCGAGCACCGCTTCGATGATGCGCTGACGGGCATCGGGGCGCTGCATTGGAGGCAGCGGAAGCGAGATGTCGTCGAAGGCGATGGTCAGCTTCATGCCCGGCGTGAGCAGCGAAGGAAGCGGATCGTCGTCGATCGGATTCAACAGCGCGTCGCGGATCGAGCCGTCGGGATCTTCGAGCCCGTGCAGCGGCTCGCCGGGATAGATCACCCGACTACGACCGACGGGTAGTTTCTCCATCCGGAAACCCTCGCCGTGGTGGAACAGGATCGGCGGTGTCTGTCGGTCGACCTCGAGCACGAAGCCGGGCCGGGGGTTCGTCGCCGTCGTCGATTGCTTACGGTTCACTTGCGGCTCTTTCGTGGGGTCGGGAGGGGGCCGAGGGGGAGCACCTTGTCGGTTCCGGAGCCGGCCTTGGACCAGTACTCGATGAGCCAACCTCGTTTGGTCGCCATCGAGGCCAGCCTGGTCTCCGGGTTGACGGCGACCGGGAAGCCGACGGCGTCGAGAAGGGGCAGATCGGAGGATGAATCGGCATAGGCCACCGATTCGGCCAGGTCGAAACCGTTGGCCTCGGCGAAGTCCCGCAGGGCCTGGGCCCGGACCTCGCCGGTCGGGGGAACGGCCAGCAGCTCGCCGGTGTAGCGGCCGTCCCGGTGCGACATCTCGGCGCAGATCACATCGTCGAAGAGGGGTCCGAGGGGCTTGACCACGATGTCGAGGGCTCCGGTGATCAGGACGGTTCGGTGCCCGAGCTTGCGATGCTCCCTGACCCGGCGAAGGGCGGCGGGGAAGGCCTTGGTCAGGATGTGATCGGCCAGGAGCTCCCGGCCGAGGCGATCCATCTCGTCGACCGAGGCCCCGTCGTAGCGACGGTAGAAGTGCCGCAGGAAGTCGGTCCGGTCCCTGGCGTCGAGGGCCAGCAGGCCGGGGGCTTCCCCGAGGGTCTTGATCGTGAACCGCATCCGGTCCCGAGGAGGGAGGTTGCGGGTGGCCAGCCAGGCGTAGCTGAA